>CADCWP010000376.1 GCA_902806425.1 uncultured Truepera sp. | reverse complement strand
CCATAGATGAAATAAGCTGTATCATAGACTGATAACGTAGAGAAAGGCTGGTAGCTATGAAAACGGTTCGCACGGTAGGCGTGCTGGCGCTTCTGCTGGGGTTGGGGCTGGGAGCGGCGCAGGAGACACAAACGGTTCGTATCGGCTTGCAGGCCTCCGGGACGTTTTCCTGGGTCGTGCACGCGATGGAATACTTTGGCATCGATGAAGAACTGGGGTTGACCCTCACCTCCGAAACCTACGCGACAAAGCAAGCGACCGAGATCGCGCTCCGCGCCGGTGACGCCGACCTCGTGGTCGACGACTTCGTCGGGGTGGCGCAGATGCGCGCGCGGGATGTGCCGGTGCGCGGCGTCTACCCGTACAGTCGGGCGACCGGCGGCGTCGTCGTCCCGGTGGACGCGGGTATCGAGACCATCGCCGACCTTTCCGGCAAGACCATCGGGGCGGCGAGCTTGGACGACAAAAGCCTGCTGATCCTGCGCGCCCTGAGCGTTTCCAAATACGACTTCGATCCGCAGACCGACAGCAGTGTTATCGCCGCCTCGCCGCCGCTCATGGAAGAGCTTCTGGCCCAAGGCGAACTCGACGTTGCCATCCCGTACTGGCACTTTGTCCCGCGGATGACGGCCTCCGGCGACTTCCGCGACCTCATGGAGGTCAGCGAGATGCTGAGCGAACTCGGCCTCAGTAACGACCTGCCGCTCCTAGTGATGGTCGCCCGCGACGGGATGGACCCGGAGGTACTCAGAAAGTTTTTGCGTGGCTTTGAACTGACCTTGGCGCGGATGCAAAAGGACGACGGCGTTTGGACCTCAATTTTGGATAACGAACTCTATAGCCTGCCCGACCCGTCGCTTTTCCCGAGCGTGCGCGCGCGCTGGGAGGCGGGACTGCCGCAAGCGTGGACGCAAGAGACTATCGACGGGTTGGTCGCCCTGACCGAAGAGCTGGTCGCGGTCGCCGGTGCCGAGGTCGTGGGGGTAGACGCTATCAACCCGGCAACGTTCACCACGGAGTTCGCGCCGAAGAAGTGACGCGCTAGATGATAGACCGGGACGCTCAACTGGAGTATCCGCGGCGGGCGGAGGGGCGTTTTCCAGGTCTGCTGACGGGGGGGTCGCTGCGCCTTTTGTCCCTATTGTCGCTTCTCGGGGCGTGGGTCGTGGGGGCGGCTCTGCTGTCGCCAAACGTACTGCCAGGGCCGCTCGAGACCCTGGCGTTTTGTTGGCGTGAGCTGCGTAGCGGCGAGCTGACCTTTCACCTAGCCGTCACCATGCGGCGGGTGCTGATCGCGTTTGGTCTAGCGATGGTGCTGGGAACAGTTTTAGGTGCGCTCGTCGGTGCCTTTAAACCACTCGACAAGTTGCTCGGCGCGTGGCTGGTTTTCGGCCTCACGCTCCCCCGGATCGTGCTTTTCGTAATGGCGTACCTTATCTTCGGCCTCAACGATACGGCGGCGGTCGCGGCGCTGACGTTGACCGTGTTGCCGACCGTGATCGTGCAGCTCCGGGAGGGCACAAAGGCGCTCGACCCGAAGCTCCTTGAGCTGAGCCGCGCTTACCGCCGCCCGCCGCTGTTGGTCTGGCGGCAGGTCGTTTTCCCGCAGCTGCTACCGTTCGTTGTGGGGACGGCTCGGGGGGCGCTCTCGCTCGCTTGGAAGATGGTGGTGCTCGCCGAGCTTTTAGGCCGCACGAGCGGCGTCGGCTACCAGATAGCGTTTTATTTCCAGATGTTTAACATGACGGGCATCCTCGCCTACGGCCTCGCCATGATGCTGGTGCTGGCCATTATCGACGTGAGCTTTTCAGCCCTGACGGAGCGCGCGTTTCGTTGGCGGCGGCCCCTACGGTTTTAGCGCCGAGCTGTTGTGGCCGGTATCGTCGCGCGGGGGGTCGGCAAGCACTACCCCTTAGCCAAAACTGACAAACTCGCGCTCAGTAACGTCGATCTGAATGTGCAAGACGGCGAATTCATCTGTCTATTGGGGCCGTCTGGATGCGGCAAAACGACGCTGCTCAACATTTTAGGCGGGCTCGAGCCTGCCTCCCAAGGGACGGTGCGCTTTACCGGCGTAGGCGACCCGAGGCGGGGATACATGTTTCAGGAACCGCGCCTGCTGCCGTGGCTCAGCGTCCGCGACAACCTTAGATTCGTACTCGACCAGCGGACGCGTTCCGAGGCGCTCGACTCGTGGCTTAAGCGTGTGGGTTTGGGCGGGTACGGCGACTATTTTCCGGCGCAGCTCTCAGTCGGAATGCAGCAGCGGGCGGCTGTGGCGCGAGCGCTCATCACCGAGCCCGAGGTGCTCTTTATGGACGAGCCGTTCAGCGCCCTCGACGAGCTGACCGCCCTGCGGCTAAGAGACGAGCTGTTGGGGCTCTGGCACGAGCGGCGCTGCACCGTCGTATTCGTTACCCACAACCCGCTCGAGGCGGTCTATCTCGCCGACCGGGTGCTGGTGATGTCGCCGAGTCCGGGCCGAATTACACAAGAAATTCGCGTCGGTGAGCACTTCCCGCGTCCACGTGAACTCGAGGACGCGGCGCTGTGGCGGCTCTCGAGAGGGGTCGTCGGGTTGCTGATGGGAGAGGGCGCGCTCACCTAGGTAACCGCCGCCGCGTCGGTGGCCGTGCGGGTGGGTAAAGACAGCCTCCTTCATAGCGAAGTCTCTGTCGGTCAGGGATACCGGAGCCGAGTCCGCACCGACGGCCCCTAGCGGACAGACGGCAGCGCAGTGTGGTCGGTAAAGTTGCCGTATAGAAGGTCGCTGGGCGTACCCTGTGTGACCGCCCGGACGAGGTGGCTCCCGCCTACGAAGCAGCCCTTCCACGACTGCCCAATCCCGCCGAAGACCTCCTCACGGTCGCCCCGCGAACGGAGACCGTTGATCCCGACCTTAAAGGCGAGCAGTTCGCCTGCAACGCTTTGGGCCAGCCTGATGTCATCCGAGGCGACGGACGCGACGAGCGCCCCGTTCGAGACGTTGCCTTCAGTGATAAGCTCGTTTACGCTGTCGACAACTATAAACGTGTCAAGTGGGCCGAACGGCTCCTTATGGTAGAGCGCGGCGTTTTTGGGGACGTTGAGGAGTGTCGAAGGGGGCAAGTAGGCGGAGCGGTCCTGACCGGGCAAAAAGAGACCTTCGTCGAACCTTCCCTGATAGAGCCCGACCGCGCCTTTGCTGAGCGCTTCGCCTTGCAAGTCGTGCAGTTCGGAAACCTGCCTGGCCGTGATCAGTGGGCCGTAGTCGAGCTCGCGGAACGCTGCCCCGTCGCTGTCCGTGAGGAGGGGATGGCCGAACTTGAGCGAGTGGACGGTCTCTAAATAGGTCTCTAAAAACTTCGGAAAAAGCCGCCGCTCGATTACGAAGCGGGCGTAGGCGGTGCAGCGCTGCTTGCCGTACTCGTAGCCTTTTTTAAGCTGTTCTTGTAGCGCGCCCCAATCCGAATAGTCTCAGATGAGGTAGGTGTTGACGCCTTCCATCTCGAGCAGGTAGCGTTTGCGCTCGTTGACGAGCCTCGCAGCGATGTCGCGCCCGTTGCTGCGTCCCCCCACGAACGCCAGACAGTCGACGGCGGGGTGCCGCACGAGCGCCTCACCGAGCTCGCCCCCCGAGCCGCTCACGAGTGAGAGCGGCAGGCCCGTGCGCCGGGCGACGGCGAAGGCCACAGTGAGCGCGTGCAGGCCGCCGTTGGTCGGCGTTTTAGCGATGACGGCGTTTCCCGCCAGAGCCTGCACCAAGACCGCGTGCATCAAAACGGAAAAGGGGTAGTTCCAGGAGGCGATGTTCGACACCAAGCCGAGCGGGGTACGACCCGCGAGCATCGGTTCGATCTCGTCTAGATACCAGCGCACCCCCTCCAAGCAGCGCACCACGTCGGCGAGCGCCAGCCGGTAGGGTTTGCCGATCTCCCACATCAGCAGTCGAGCGATGAGTTCCTGCTCCCCCTCTAGGTCCCTCACGCACGCCGCCACAAGCTCACGGCGCGCGTCCAGGTCACGCTGCGCCCACGCGGAGGCTTCCTTAGCAGCGTAGGCGACGGCCCGGTTCGCTTCCTCGAGATTCAGCATCGGCAGCTGCCCCAATACGCTGCTGTCGACCGGGGAGATGCACGCCTTGGGCTGACCGGGGTAGCCCCACCGCCCTTCCATCAGGTTGAGTACGCTTCCACCCGGAATAAACGCTTCCGGGGCAACCTCTTGCGCTTGCCGGAGGAGATGGGACCACGTCGCATCTTGTGGAACAGCTTGCGCCATCGTAAGGGCTCCTCTAAGGTGAGGTCGGCACCTGACCGGTGACCGCCTAGTTCTAACCTACTCCAAGGCGACGGCTCCACGGCTTATAAAGGAGCCTCTTTTTCTAATGATTTGTGAAGTGAGTTGATGTTTGCCTTATAAAAAGCGTCGCTGCGAAGATGTGAAGCGTTCCGCTCCAGCCCGGAATCAGCTGCGCGGGCGCTCGAGCCCCACCGCGAAGAGCACGTCACCGCGTCCTTCTAACTGCACGCGTGGAAGCGGTTCACGGGCGGGGCCGCTGACCGCCCTGCCCGCCTCGAGCGGTGAGAACACGCTCAGATGACAGGGACACGCTATGGCTGGCCTATCGGTGCGGTAGTTAAAGGCGACAGCGAGGGTCTCGAGGTCGCTGTTCAGACTTACCGGACACCCCAAGTGGGTACAGACACGGCTGAACGCGAGGTAGTGCCGCCCGTCTATGCTGACGCCCCCCATAACCGCTTCCGGAACCTGGAGGGCCAAGGCGGGGGTCTCACCGGAACCGTCCGCCAGCGTAAAGGACACGGCGCTCCAGAGCTGCTCGAGCTCTGTGAGAGCGGCAACCCGCTGCGGCGTTACCGGCGTGAAGTTGGGGGCTTCGGGGCGCACTTTGTCGAAGTGAACGTGGTACGCCTCCAACGCACCCCAGCCGAGCCCGGCCAATGTGGCTAGGACCGGAACGCGCCAGAGCCAAGTAATAAGGGCGCGTCGCTCGACCTTCGCGTCGCCTACAGCCTTGTCCACCCTCGCGCTCATGGGGTGCTGGCAGGTGCCTGGGTGCCCACGGTACTTAAATCTTCAGTCGTATTTGGAGTTGAGGGCGGTGGCGCGCCGGTGCGGAGGCGTTCCCTAGCGTCGGCGAGGAGGCCCGGAACGCGGCCCGCTCGCTCCGGTCCACCTGCCACATTTACGTAGTCCTGCCAGACGCCGATAGCCTTGCGGTACTGGCCCAATGTAAAGTGGGCGTTTCCTAGGAAGAGCAGCGTTGGCAGGTCGCCTGGTGCGATCTCACGGGCGCGGCCGAGTACGGCGATAGCATCCTCGTTGCGGCCCCCGAAGAAGAGCTGCTGTCCGACGCGGCTGAGCGCGGTAGCATTACGCGGGTTTTTCTCGGTCAGTAGCCTGAAATAATAGTCGACGGCTCGGCCCCGCTCCTGGTTCGTCCAGTAACTGTCGGCCAGCGCCAGCAAATTGGCTTCGGTCGGGTTTTTTTCGGCTGCGGCGAGAAGCGGCCTAAACGTCTGCGCCAGCTTCAGACGTCCCTGGACCTCCGCGTCACCCGCGCCGCCGGGCGCAGCCAGGTAACTCTCCCAGGCCTCGGCGGCAGCGGCCATGTCCTGGTTGGCATAGTAGATTTCACCCAGAAAGTAGAGGGTCTCGAGGTTTTCCGGATTAGCGTTCCGGGCTAGCTCGAGGTAGCGCAACGCTTCGGCGACGTTCGTCTGAAGGTTCACCATGCCGAGCCGCTCATACGCGACCACCGGAACGGGTTTGACTTCATTCAGTACGCGCTCGTAGACCCCCTTAGCCTTGTCGGCGTTTTGAGCCTGCCAGTACCCGTCGGCGAGGGCCAGCAGGGTCTCTTGAGAAGGATTGCGTTCGGCGGAGCGCTCGAGCCTGGAGAGTGCCCGCCCGGAGATCAGTGGGGTGGTGCCGTCGGCGACTACGATTTCGGGCGCAGCGTTGTTGGCGACGAACGCTGCGCTGCCTAATCCGCCCAACAACAGGGTCAGCGCCGCAAGCGGTAATAGCGGACGTTTTTGGTGTTTGCGAGGCGGCGGTACCCATTCTGGACGCTCGTCTAAAGCGCGCAACACTTGAGCCGCTTTGGCCTCGTAGCGCCCCCGCAGGGCGTCGCGGCGGGCTTCCTCAAGGTCGGTGCGCGCATCGAGTTCGCGGATGGCGCGCAAGAGGGCGTCGCGCTCCTCTTCTAAGTCTTGCGTTACCGGGTCGCGCAGGTCGGGGAGCGGGTCGCTCTGACCGGGTACGAGCAGGGGAATAGCCAGGTACGCAAAAAGCAGAGAGGCCAGTAGGATGACAAAGATCAGCGTCATGACGAGCCCAACTCGCGCCGCACCCGCTCTAGGTCCTCAGGGCTGGCTTCAACGGGCGCGGTGGCGTTTTTGCGCCAGCGGGTTAGAAAATAGCCCAGGAGTCCTAAACCGAGCACCCCCGCCGCTACCGGTAAGCCCCACACCCATAGATAGAGGCCGCGCCGGGGTGGGTCGAGGAGAATCCAGTCACCGTAGGTGCGCTGAAAATAGGTCAGAATCTGCGCCTCGCTCTGCCCGTCTTGAAGGCGCTCGCGGATGATGTCGCGGAACTCGATACTCGTTTCAGCGTTTGAGTCCGCCGCCGACTCGGAGCGGCAGACCGGGCAGCGGAGTTCACCGGCGATGTTAAAGACCTCGCGCTCGAGCTGCACCTCCTGCGCGCCCGCGAAGCTCCAGAGGCTTAGAAGTAGTAAAAGGCGTTTCATGAGCTGAGCAGCGCCTGAAGCTGCTCGTCTAGAACCTCTTGCGTGAGCGGCCCGGAGTGGCGGTAGCTTAGGGTTCCATCTGAACGGATAAAAAAGGTTTCCGGGAGACCGAAAAGCCCAAAGTCGATGTTAATACGGTTGCTTTCGTCCACGCCGTTCGGATAGCTGAGGCTGAACTCGTTCATCAGCGCGCGTGCGTCCGCCTCACTCTGCTCCTGCGTGTTGATACCGACAAAGAGAACGTCGTTTTGGTGCTCGAGCCAACTCGCCTCCAAAACCGGCATCTCTTCACGGCACGGCCCACACCACGACGCCCAGAAGTTAACGATTAACGGCTTGCCACGCGCCGCTTCTGCGCTGAACGCATTCCCATACTCCGTTTGGTAGCGGTCAAAGAGGGGCATCGAGAAGTTCGGTGTCTGCTTGTCTAGAAGTGCCGACGGGATGTCGTCGCGCCGCGTCGGATCGCGCAGGATGCCGAAGATGAAAAGCGCCGCCAAAACGCCCACAACACCGACTACGACGATAAGCCGCCTTACCCCGGCACGGGTGCTCATACGGTCGCCACGTCCTTAGCGCTCTCACGGACGCGGCTGGGCCGTACCGGCGGCAGCAGCGAGTAGACCGTCCCTAGCACGAGGATAAGCGCGCCCACCCAAATCCAGGCTACCAGCGGACTCTGCACCGCGCGTAACACGATAAAGTTCTGGTCGGGACTGACGGTTCCGGCGATATTCAAGTACACGTCGCTCCAGAGCCCGTAATACACGTCGGGCGTCGGGACAGGTTGGGTCTGCGATCCGCTGTAGACGTTGACACTCGGGCGCAGCGTGGTCACCTGCCGCCCCTCACGCCACACCTCGACTACAGCTCCGGCTTCGATGCGCCCCGGCGTCTGGTTCATAAAGCGGTCCACAGCGCGCAGCTCGTACCCTTGAAACTCGGCGCTCTTGCCGAGGTCGATACGGAGCTGCTCGTCAACCCGGTACCCCCCCGAGCCCGCAACGCCGAGTGCGATCACGATAACCGCGAAGTGAACAACGATCGAACCCATACGGCGGCGGCTCTCCGTAGCGTATTGACCGAGCACCCGGAAAAATCCGCGCCCGCTGAGCCGCATCCGGGGTACGAGCGACCCACTCAGCAGCAGGGTGATGCTCGCAAGGTTATAGGCGGCTAACGCGACGGTAAGCAGTGGGTAGAGTTTGTGAACGCCCAAACTGTACGCTACGACTCCGGCGACGACGGCAGCGCCGACCAGCCAAGCGAGGTTACGCAGCAACGACTGCCCCTCCGCCTTGCGCCAGGGTAAAAGTGGCCCGATGCCCATGAGCGCGAAGATAAGTATCCAGATCGGAAACGAGAGCTGATTAAAAAAGGGTGCCCCGACAGTAACTTTTTGCCCGGAGACGGCCTCGACGATTAAAGGAAACAACGTGCCTAAAAGCACCGCGAAGGTCATTGCTAAAAAGAGCACGTTGCCGAGTAAAAAGCTGCCCTCGCGGCTGAGCACCGAGTCGAGGTCGGCGCGGTCACGCACCTGATCCCACCGCAGCGCAAGCAGTCCGAACGCAACGGTCACGACAAGGATAAAAAAGCCCAAAAAGTAGGGGCCGACTGGGCCGTTCCCGAACGCGTGTACTGACGAGATCACGCCCGAACGGATGATGAAGGTGCCGAAGATGGTGAGAGCAAAGGTCAGAATGATTAGGAGCAGGTTCCAGGCTTTGAGCATCCGGCGGCGTTCTTGTACCTGAACGCTGTGGATAAAAGCGGTTGCAGTCAGCCAGGGTAAGAACGAGACGTTCTCGACCGGGTCCCACGCCCAATACCCGCCCCAACCCAGCACCTCGTAGCTCCACCACCCCCCGGCGATCTTGGCGACGCCCAAGAATCCCCAGCCTGAAAGCGTCCAGACGCGCGTTTGGGTCATCCACTCGCTGCCGGGGCGCTTCGTGATAAGGGCTGCCATCGCGTAGGCGAAGGGCACCGTGAGGCCGACAAAGCCCAAGTACAGCAAGACGGGGTGAACCGCCATCATCCAGTGGTTTTGCAGAAGCGGGTTGGGGCCCGGACCGTCAAGCGGCGGGTTGGCCAACTCGATAAAGGGATTCGCGACGACGCCGTTGACGCTTACGAAAAACACGCTGACGGCGCTCATGGTCACGAGTGCCCAGGCCCGAAGCGGGGTGTTGGGGGCGACGAGGGCCAAGAGCGCGGTGTAGGCTGAGAGTAGCCACGCCCAGAGCAAGATCGAGCCCTCGAGAGCCGCCCACATGGTCGCTACCTTGACCCAGATCGGCGAGGTCGAGATAGAGGTTTCAGCGACGTATTTGACGCTGAAGTCGTCGGTCAAGAGTGCGGTCTGCATCACCGCTACAGCCGCCGTCATCGCCAAAAACACCCCGACCGAGGCGTAGCGAGCGGAGGTCTGAAGCCGCGCGTCGCGCTGCGCGGCCCCCAAGATGCCAACGATAAAGGCGTACACGGCGACGGCCAGAGCGAGTAAAACGCTGGCGGTACCGGCTTGAGCGAGGCTGAGTTCAATCATAATTCACCGCAATCACCTTGGTCACTTACTGGAGCGCATCCTTGAGTTCGTCGATGCTGACCTGCTTACCCTCTTGTGGCCTATACACTTCCGTGTGCTTGACCAAAACCTCGTTGCTGATGAAGGTTGCGTCGTCAAACCTGCCGACGACGACGACGCCGGTGTTCTCTTTAAATAAGTCGGGTGGCGCGCCGGTGTAAAGCACGTTCGAGGCGGCGTAACCATCGCCGATCTTGAACGACAGCTCGGTCGTGCTTTCATCGTAACTGACGCTGTTCTCCTCGACCAAACCCCCCAGACGGATGGGGCCGTTATACTTCGCCGGTTCCGCCGCGTACTCGCTCGGCGTGATGAAGTAGACGAGGCTGCTCGAAAGTGCTTGGTAGATAAAAAAGCCCGCTACGCCCAGCAGCGCAATCCCGGCAACGCTGTACATTACCCGTTTGATAACGCCTCCTCCAATCTTTTAGCACGACGTCGCAAGTAGAGCTGATAACCGCCGTAGGTGACTAAGAGCTGCGTCCAGGCGAACGCGACCCACGCCCACGGTCCCAACGCGTCAAACATGAATGACCTCCTGGGGCGCGCCCGCGCTGCGCGTATCCTGAGCTTCGTCAAGGTTTGCCTCGAGCCGCCCGAGCCGCACACGCTCGAGCATGAAGTACAGATATAGAAGCGCCGCCGCCGCCACGTTGACGAGCAGAACTTGAACCATCGACGAGTCCATGGTGACGCCGCTGCCGTCTAAAGCGAGACTTTTCGCCGGGTGCAGGGTGCGAAACCATTCCGCGGCCAGGTAGTTAAACGGCAGGCTTGCCAGCACGATAATGCTGACCACCGCGCTTACGCGCCCGCGCCGTTCGGGGTCGTCGATCAGCCCGCGCACGATAAAGTAGCCGACCAGAAGGGCGAACATCAGCGCCGTCAGGGTCAGTTTGGCGTCCCAGGTCCACCAGGTATTCAGAGTCGGGCGGCTGTAGGTCATGCCGCCTACAAGGGTCAAGGCGGCGAAGACGAGCGCCAGCTCGGCGTTGGCAACGGCCCAGACGTCATGAACACGCCTTCCTTGCCACAAAAAGAGGCAGCCGAAGACGGCAGTCAGAAACACCGCCAAAAACGAAATCCAAGCGACCGACACGTGCGCGTACATGATGCGGATCAAGTTTCCCTGATTGACGTCGGCGGGCGAGACAAAGAGCGCCAAGGTAACGCCGACGCCGAGCAGAGCGAGCGCCGCCAACCCCAACAGCCGGAGCCATAGAGGTTGACGAAGTGCGGGTTGGCTTGAGGCTTTAGGGGTGCGGTAGGTCATAAAACTCCTTACTCCTCCACAACAAATGGAAAAATGGTCGTACAGACAACCAGGTAGACAAGGTCGAATCCTGCTAACAATTGTACCCAGCCGCGGCTCTCAGCAGGGTTTCCCAGCAGCATCACTTCGCTGCTCGCCCGGACGGACGCCAAAATGACGGGCACGATGATGGGAAAGATAAGGACCGGCAACAGGGACTCGCGGGCGCGCAAGTTGGCGGTGAGCGCGGCGTAAAAGGTGGCGATAAGCGAAAAACCAAAGGTGCCGAGGGCAACCGTCAGGAGCAGCCAAGGCAGGTGTTGCGCTATGGACGCGCCGAAGACAGCAGCGCTGAGGGGTAGTAGCAGCGCGCTCAGCACGAGCATAAAAAGCCAGTTGGCTACGAGTTTGCCTAGAAAGAGGGTGGCTCTCGGTAGTGGGTAGAGAAGAAGCTGCTCGAGGGCACCCTCGTCTAGTTCGCTCTGATAACTCTGCGACGCGGAGGTTACCCCGGCGAACGCCAGCGCGGTCCACAAGGTCCCAGCGGCGGCGTTTCGCAGCGCGGTCTCGTCGGGGCCGAGGGCGAAGGCCAAGATGACGAGCACCATCCCGGAGAAAAAAAGCGTGGCGACTACGACCTCTTTGCTCCGCAGCTCGAGAAGTAAGTCTTTGCGCGCGACCTCTACAACCGCCGCAACGTCCCCTACACCAGCCTTAGACACGGCTCACCTCACGCGGCACGGGCGCGACCACCAGGGTACCGCCCCGCACGTCCAGAATCCGGTCGGCGAAGCGGGCACTGCGCTCGAGTTCGTGTGAAGCCATCAGCACGGTTTTGCCCGTGTCTTTGGCGGTGACAAGAAGCGAATCGATCAGCTCACGCCCTGACTCGTCTAGGGCGGCGTAGGGTTCGTCGAGTAGCCACAGGTCGGCGTCCGCGAGCAGCAGCCGCGCCACCCCGAGGCGTTTTTTCATACCGCTTGAAAAGGTCCGGACCAACTTGTCGCGGGCGTCGTGCAAGCCGACATGCTCGAGGAAGCCGTCGGTGTGGCCCCGTTTGCCGTAAAGCTTGGCGGCCAGCGCCAGGTTTTCACGCGCCGTCAGGCCACCGTACGCCCCGCCGAACACGCTCAAGTAGGCGACGTGCTCGCGGACGCGGTGCGCCTCTCTCACCAAATCGAAGCCCAGCACGCGCCCGCTCCCGCGGCTTGGCCTGAGCCGCGTCGAGAGCACCCGCAAAAGCGTCGTCTTGCCCGCGCCGTTACCGCCGCGCAAGATCAGCGTGCGGCCCGGCGTCACCGTCAAATTGATGTTTTTAAGCACATAGGCCGCGCCGTAACGTCGTGCTAGACCCGTTAGTTCAACTGCCGGAGTTATTGGAGTCATCATAGGCGGCTCCAGAGCCAGTCGGGCGTGTAGCGGATAAGGGTGCCGTTTAGCGCCGTGTAGGTGCCGGTCAGCAGCATCGTGCCCGCAACGATCAAGATCGCGCCGGATATGCGTTCGACCCAAGGCAGGTGACGGCGAAAACTTTTTGAAAAGCGGGTGAAGGACGTAAGCGCAGCCGCCGCAAGCACGAACGGTAGCGCCAGACCAAGCGCGTAGACCGTCAGCAGCGTCACCCCTTGCCCCAACCCGCCGGAGGTCGCGGCCAGCGTCAGCGCCGCTCCCAGAATCGGCCCGATGCAGGGCGTCCACCCCGCCGCGAACGCCATGCCCAAAAGCACCGCGCCAAGAGGCGTACGCGTCTCGCCCGAAAAGCGCACCCGCACGTCCCGTTGCAACCAGGGGACGCGCGCGCCCAACATCACAACGCCGAAAAAGATGATCAGCAGTCCGCCGACAACCGTCAGCTCACGGCGGTAGGCGCTCAGCAAACCCCCTAACAAGCTTGCCGACGCGCCTAAACCCACGAAGATAAGTGAAAAGCCGAGCGCAAAATAGAGACTGCTCCGCACCACCACGCCGCGCCGCGCTTCTCCACCCCCGACGTAGGCCAGATATGAGGGCACAAGCGGCAGCACGCAGGGCGACAAAAACGACAGCACTCCGGCTATGAAGGCCAGGGGCAGGGTAGGGGTCATGCGGGCTCCGGTAGCACAGGGGCTCTCAGTATACGCGTGTGGGAGCCTACCCCCAAACGGACATTTGTCCTGCTACAGGGTAAGCCCCCCTCTGTCGGCCCAAGGGTTGACACGCTCCAGAACACTCCATATACTAACAAAGCTGTTGGGTCGTTAGCTCAGCTGGCAGAGCAGCTGACTTTTAATCAGCGGGTCGTAGGTTCGAGCCCTACACGACCCACCAACCTGGCTCCTTCGACTAGCGGTTAGGTCACCACTCTTTCACAGTGGCGACACGGGTTCGAATCCCGTAGGAGTCACCAAAGGATGCTGGTATCACCAGAGATGGTGATACCAGTTTGTTCATAGACTT
>CADCWP010000375.1:327-13044 GCA_902806425.1 uncultured Truepera sp. | reverse complement strand
GCTCCATATACAAGCGCCCCCATACAACACGGCCATTTTGCACTCCTTGGATGGTCACCCCAGCAAGCAAGAACGGCGCACCGTCCACGCGCGTTCCCCGCCATTCCCACTCGGCCCACACGGTGTCACCCTTTTCGGCGGAGCGCAGCAACTCGGCGCGGATGTCAGGTACAGCGCCGAAGATCTGCGACCAGTTCGTGCGCAGCTGGCCATGGCCACGAAAAGCTCGTCCGACATGGATCGGAAACGTACTCTCATAGTCGGGATCAAAGCACTCCGTAAGCGCGTCGAGGTTGTGCTGATTGATGGCGCGCTGAATTTTTTTAAGACATACCGTGAGATCGGACGGGTTTCGCGTGCTAGCAGCTGTCACTTCGTTCGCCATCGGGATGACCCCCTTAAAGTGTTACAATGTGTTCGCTATGGTAGTCTTATATTCAATGTATGTCAATACTAGTGAATGGAGCGGGTTGTGAGTGATTCTCGTCAGAAGCGCCCATACCGCTCACGCCTACGAAAGGAGCGTGCGCAAGCAACGCGCCAGAAGATTCTGGAGACGGCACGCCGCCTCTTTGCAGAGCGAGGCTACGTCGCCACTACGCTTCCCGCTATTGCGGCTGAAGCGGGTGTCGCTGTGGCAACCGTAACTGCAGTGTTCGGGACTAAGCTGGCCCTCTTGGACGCGCTCATTGCATGTGCAGTGCGCGGTGATGTGGAACCGGCGCCGATAGCAACCCGGGAGTGGTGGCAGATGATGCTCCGCGAACCCGATCCAAGTCGCCAGCTGGCACTCCACGCTGCCAATATTCGGCGGATCCACGAACGGACCACGGACCTGTTCGAGATCGTCCGGGGTGCGGCAACCGCGGAACCAGAGATCGCAGCGCTGCGGCGTGAACTCGGGGAAGGGAAGCTACGGGACGACCAGCTAGTGGTCGAATCGCTTGCGGAGAAGAGTGCGCTGGGTGGTGTCACCGTCGAGCATGGCAGGGATCTGCTCTGGGCGCTGGGATCGGCAGAGTTGTATCGTCTGTTCGTAGTAGAGCGCGGCTGGCAGCCTGATCAGTACGAGCAATGGCTGGCGGGAGCGTGGACGGATGCACTTCTAGGACCACGCGGCACACAGTCATAGCCCGGTCCTGTTACTGGACGGTTCTGCCAACTTCGAGCTGTGAGTAAGCCGGGAGTTGAGCGCGAAGGCGGCAAAACGGTTGATAATTGCCCTTGTCAGCCTGTAACGGATAGTATCAGTGCGTAACAGCCGCATGGTAGGCGTTCGAGCGCCAACTATTTCGTTAAGGACTAACCGCGAAACTCGCCGTGTAGGTAGTAGCCGACGCAGGCGTGGTGACCGTATGCGCCGCCGCACCCCCGTCAGACCAAGAACGGAATGAAGCCGTCGCCCCTGTAGAGGTCGTCTGCGTGGCCGCCTTCACGTTGAGTTTGTACCCCCGCCACGAAACGAACGTCTTGGGCGCAGTAAAGCTCACGCCGTTGACCTCGAGCTTAAGTCCGCTCGGAGCTGTTTGAAAGGTGGCGTTGACCTTCGCCGGGTAGAGGTTCCGGCTGACCGTGCGGCTCAATCCGCCCTTGTCGGTAGCGGTAAGGCGCACCTCGAGGTAACTCGCTTGGGTGGCGGCCAAGTCTTCAGGTGCAGGCATGGCAACGGTGAAGCTCCCTCCGGTGCCGCTGTCCAAGGGGTGGGTGTGGCTGCTGTTATGGTGCAGCAGCGCCGTCCAGCTCAGCTGCGTGGTGGGAACGGCCCCGTCCTCGGCGTCGGTCGCTGTCCCCCGCAGCGTGATCGCCTCGCCCACCCCGAAACGCGCGTCCGCGCTCGGTCCGGTGATGCTGGGCGTAGGCGGGGTGTTGCCGACGCTGAGGCGCACCGTCGCTGTGCCCTCGGCTCCCTGCGGGTCGCGCGCCGTCAGCGTGGCCGTGTAGCTTCCGTTGATTTTATAGGTGTGGGTTGCAGTCCCGCCGGTTGCCGTGCTGCCGTCGCCGAAACTCCAGCGGTAGCTAAGTACGCCGCCCTCGGGGTCGCGGCTGCCGGAGGCGCTGAAACTCACTGTGAGCGGCGCGGCACCATAGGTCGGGGTGGCCGAAGCGACCACCTGCGGAGCCGCGTTGCTCGTCCCGCTGTAGCTGATGCGGCGTACCTGACCCCCACCCGCGTAAGTAGTGTAATAAAGCGCCTGCGACTTCCCGTAAGGACCGAAGGCGAGGTGTACCGCGCTGCTCGAGCCTAACCCGGTGGCTAGAACACTCGCGCTGTAGCTACTTCCTGATGGAACAAGCTTAAATATCTTGCCGCAGACGTAATCCCCGAATAGGTAAGCCCCATTAAAGCCGGGCCAGAGTCCGTTAGGTACAAAAACCCCACCCGTGATCGACGCGCAACCTGCGAAGGTTCCGCTCGCCTGGTGCTTGTAGCTGAACGAGGGATTGGTGAGGCCGGAAACTGTGCCGCAGTCGCTGCTCGAGTCGCTCTTACAAGGTCCTTCGCGTAAGTTCCAGCCGTAATCCGCTCCTGCTCTGCCGAGATTGACTTCTTCCCACACGTTCTGACCGACGTCGTTGATAAAGAAGCGGGTCCCGCTCGCGTTCGGGTCGAAGGCTAAACGGAACGGGTTGCGTAGGCCCGTGGCGTAGATCTCCTGACAGACCTTGCCTGGGCTGGTCTTACCGGTGGTGTTGCAACGTGTACTGTTCGTGCCTCGGTAGGGGTTGGTCGAGGGGATGGCTCCTGTTTTGGTGATGCGCAGAATCTTGCCGAGCAGCACGTGTGGATCGCGCGCGGCGTCGTTGTCGAGGGAACAGCCGCTGTCACCGCGGTAGTCACACGCGCCGTCGCCCACACTGATGTAGAGGAGGCCGTCCTTGCCGAAGTGTAGGTCGCCTGCCGTGTGAGCGCCTAGAGTCACGGGGATGTTGTCGATTAGGACGCGCTCGCTGCTTAAGGATGCGGTGTTGCCAGACAGGGTGAAGCGCGATAGGCGGTGAACAGAGGTGCCGTTCGTGCTGCGGTCACAAAGCTTCGTTCCGGCTTTGTCGAAGGTGTAGAAGAGGTAGATGTAGCCGTTTGCGGCGAAGTCCAGGTCCACAGCTACACCTACGAGACCACGCTCGCGGTTGGCGCAGATTTTGGAACGCAGGTCGAGCGCCGGGGTGGAGCGCAGAGCCCCATTCTGGTAGACGCGCAGTTGCCCGGACTGAGAGGTGATGAGCAGGCGACCGTCAGGCGTGGCGGCGAGTGCGGTGGGAAGGGGAACGTTTGCCACCAGCGCGTCCGTGAACGAGCTCGGCACGCTCGCTTGTAGCTCGACCTGGGGCGGCGCAAGGTTGTCAGGGGTAACACATGAGGCGAGGAGAATAAAGAGTAGAAGATAGGCCGGTAGACGCCCGCTAAAGCTAAAGGAAATCCTCATAATTAGTTCGCGGGCGCTTTGGTAACGAGCGCCTCGAGCTTGGCCGCAATAGTAGACGACGACATCACGCGCACCAACCGCTTGTGCAGGGGGTCGCTCGGCGTCCGCCACGCGCTGACGCCGTCCATGTTCAAGGTGAGGTGCCTGCCCGTCTCCGACCCGGCGAAGTAGGTGCCGTCGCCGGGATGCGACAGCCCGCGGACGGCGTAGAGCACCGAGCAGAGGTCCCAACTGTCCCGGCCCACGCCCTCCTTATTAAAGAACAGCGTGTAGGCCGCGCGCACCGGGTTGGACCGGGGGGTCCTGCTCGCCAGCGTCTGGCCCGTGGAGATGCCCCCGCACACATTCCCGGCGGTGAAGACGATGGTCGTCGGCCAGTCGTTGATGACGCGGATAGCAGGCGAGGGGCTGATGTCGAGCGCGCCTTTTAAGTACAGGTCGCGGTCGCTCCCGGGGTAGGTGCCGCCCATCACGACAAGGCGTTTGACCTTGCGCCTAATCAACGCCATTCCACTCAGGCTGCTATAGCTGTCCGACCCCGAAGCCATCAGGTCGGCCAGGTTCGGCATAAACCCGATAGAGATGACCGTCACGCTCCCGTCCGGTTGGGCGGCGAGCGCCTTGCGGTAGACCGAGACGGCGGTTTTGAGGTTGTAGATGGACGTGTCTTCCGGGAACTGCAAGTCGAGGTCTTTCACAAAGCGTGGGTGGTGCTCACGCCACCAAGGGGTAGCAACCGAAAACTGCTTCCGCGGGTTTCTACCCACCGGGATGTTCGGGCGTCCGTAGTAGGTGTTGATGGCGTCCAGCGCACCAGGGGCGTGAGGATCGTTGACGTTGGCGACCGTGGCCAGAATACGCGCTTCGCCCTTGTCGGCCAGGGCGTGCAGCACGGCTAACGCCCCGGCGTCGTCGACGTCGATGCCGAGGTCGGTGTCGAGGATGACGCGGACCGCTTCCTCATACTGAGTCTCGAGCAGGCCCTCAGCAGGCTGGGGTGTGGCTGTCGACAGCTCTTCTTGCGTGCCGCTGTTACAGGCAGCAAGTAGACAGAGCGGAGCTACAAGTAGCAGAAGCCTTGAGGCCATATTTAACGGAGTTTGTGCCATTGAAAATCTCCCAACGGTTCAAGCTGGGAGCTCACACAATTCCCTACACACTGAACGACTTGGTTTCTGGCCCCCACCTGATACCGGGGACGAGAGTAACATATTTCACACCTAAGATGTGAAGTATTTAACTGCAATTAAGAAAACAACGTACATCTTAATTTGAGACGTCGCTTTGTAATCGCCTTTAGCGTGCGTCTGTAACGTGCTCGAGCGTGGTAAAGCGCAAGAAGTCCTCGGGCAAGCAAGGGACTTGATACGACCACGCACTCTCCGAACCGAAGACGGGAAAGAAGATAAACACTCCTGCCGGTTTACTCCTTGGACAAACCCAGCCCGTCTGACCGACACCGAACTCACCCGGTAGTCCTTCCCACCGCCGCTTGCCGATCCACATCACCCAATAGGCGCCACCTTGTACGTCAGCCATAAACTACCCCCACCCCAGTTAAGCGGTTTACGCAGCTCGAGACGTGATGAGAGGGTAAAGCAGCTTTAACGTGGACAGGCGCTCAAGCGTTGTAAGGATGGGCGTAGCCAGCGAGCACCCCAATCATGATGTTTTTGACGCGGCACTTTTAAGCGTCCACCCAGCTCGAGCAACCAGGAGCATCGGTGTTGCGCTAGGCATTATGGTGAGGAAGCGGTCTACAGCCCGTCGGCTAGACGGCGGCAAGGCCCTACACGCTTATACGTCGTGGAGCCTGCTCCGACTTTTTGCTGCCACGAGCTACCGATGGGCACATCACGCCTTTTGTAAGCCGTCTGTCACAAAAAACCGTTTTTAGGACGCTCCGCCAAAGCACCCGTTCGTTAAGCTTTCCCACTCAGAAGTGGGGCATACCCGTCCCGTTATCTATACCGGATAATCTATGACGTTCCTTTCGTGGGGCCGAACATCCTGGTCACGCCCGAGTCACGCCCCTTCCTTAAACTTAGGAAGATCAAGCGCAATGGTCGCTTGCAACTGTTAAGGAGGCGTGCAGATGACACTAAAGCAAGATGGCACCAAGACCCCAACGATTACGACCTGTGGATAGGCGAACAGGGCCTGCTCGTCAACACCGCGGCCCTCGAGGAACGTGCCGACTACTTCGAAATTGTTTGGGTGGCGGTTCTACCGCAGCCCATAGAAACAGTTGCTACTACTCCCCGAGCGCTTTTCTGAGCTGCACGTTGTTGGATCTGGCGTAGCCCCGAGCAGTATCGGGCGGTGAGCGCCTAACGTCTCGAGAGGTTGATGCTTAGGGTGAGGTCAGGGCGAAAGGGCAACCAAGCGATGAACTGAGCACAAGCCGTTTTAAAGCCACCTCGCGCACCCAGGAACTGCTTCTCCGCTTCCTACCACCGCACTGCTGTTGGACCGCTTTACCACCTCGTTAAACGCTGAGACCGATTGGCGGCGCTGCGAGAAGCCCCTCCCAATCTGAGACCAGGTGGCGTTCTCTTCACTGCCAGGTAAAGGTGTTTCGTGCTGCCACCCCTAAAGGCCGACTGTCTTAAACCCACCTGTTTGAGCGTGGCGTTGACGGTTCCTTTAAGGTCTTTGCACCGTGTCGTGACACCGTAACCTCGCC
Source organism: uncultured Truepera sp. (assembly GCA_902806425.1). Lineage (GTDB taxonomy): Bacteria > Deinococcota > Deinococci > Deinococcales > Trueperaceae > Truepera. The sequence continues at coordinate 6,933 of CADCWP010000375.1, read as the reverse complement.
GGGTTTAGAAGGATGGACGAAGTGTTCGTCACTACCGAACGTGGTCTTGAAAATCCAACCGTCCTTCAGTGGAAATTATGTAATCGCTGTTGCGGCTTCGGAGCCGTTACGCCGAACCACCCAACACCCAGGTCATCTGATGCCCATGGTCACGGAAATGCGCTAAATAAACCTGAAGTAATGCCGTGTTAGACTCACGCATGAACGCTGTGGCCCGCTTGTGCCTGCTTCTACTCATGATGTATGGCGCGGCAGCTAACGCGCAGCAATCGGCATCGGACGCGCCGAGCACCCTCGAGGGGTGCTTAACCCTGGATGAAACCGCCCTCCGCAGCGACTTAAACCGGGTGACGCAGGGATTTTTCAACGATGAGTTAAACGCCGTCGACCTGCCGAGAATGGTCGAAGTCAAGTGGCTCGAGCTGGGGATGCCCAACTTGCTTAAAACTGAAGTTGACCGCGCCGTAGATAGCATCAGAGGTGAAACGGTAGGCTTTAGGCGGCTTACCTCTACGCTTTTCACAGCACAGGCAACCGAACTCGCCGAACAGATCGCCAACCGTGCGTTCTCTTCAGAGGCTTTTCGCAGCCGCCTGGAAACACTTGCTAACGAAGTTGCCGCCGACTTTACCGGCAGTTTTGCATCCGTAGCAGCGCGCAGCGCGTCATCGGCGACGGAATGCGTGCAGAGTTATCTCGGCGGTGCCTATGGTGACGCCGTAGCAGGAACGTTTGAACAGGAGGTTCGTGCTCAGCTCCAAACGACAGGGGCTGACGCACTGACCGGCAACATTCAACCCGAGGGCGTAGTCGGCGTGCGGAGCGGGGTCGGCGTAGCTACCATAGCAGGCAGTTACGTCGCTCGTGCGGTGGTGCAGCGCCTCAGCGTACAGCTCTCGCGCCGAATTGCCGGGAACATCACCGCACGTATTCTAGGTCGGGCCGGGTCGTCGGCGATCCCGGTAGTTGGGTGGGTTGTTGGCGGTGGCCTTATCGCCTGGGATGTTGTCAATGGTTTTGTAAGGGGACCATTCCCTGCCATTAGGCGGCAGCTCGCAAGCGAGAAAACCCAAACGCAGATCCAAAACGAGATCGTCACCTCACTGCGCGTGGACCTGCCCGCCGTCAGCGCTAAACTCTCGCGCGGCGTCGCCAACGAGATTTTTACACAGTGGCAGCGGTTTACGCAGAACTTTGAGGTTGTCCTTGACTTGGCCGAACGTGACGCGGCCTTTAGGCAAGAACTCAGCGGCGTCCCCGAAATCGACCTCTACAAGCTCGCCGAGGTCGTGCGGCTAGTTCCTGAAAAGACCGTGCTTCAGGCCGCACAGGACGGACAACTTCGGCAGGTCACGCAGCTACCGGACGACGCCCTCGAGATTCTCCAGACAACCCCCTCCCCCACCGCCGTTCTGGCTTGGGCCGACCTTGCCGGAACCCGTTTGGACGACGTTGTGGATAATGAGGTGTACCGCTACAAGAACCCCGAGGACTTTTCTCAAGGGACGCTGAGCCGCCTTCTGAATACCGACGACGTGGTGACCATTTCGAGAGTCGCGTCGCTGCCCAAGCAGGAGATGGAGACGCTGCTGAGGCTGCCGACGGCAAGCCTCAACGCGCTGACGGGTGAATTCGGCTCGGGTCAGTTGCAAACGGTCGCTTGGTACGCCGACGCTCTAGCTCAGGAGCCGTTTAACGCGCTCGTGGTGAGGCTTATCGAACGGCCGTCAAGGCTTCTAAAGTTCGCGTCGCAAGGGGTAAAAACTGCTGTGGCTAACAGCCGTGAGCCTTTGACTGCCGTAGAGTTCCTTGGCAGCGAGAGCGGCTTTGGGTTTGCTGGAACCGACTTTATCGGGAGTTTTGGACGCGACCTAGGGATTGTCCTCGCGGGTTCAGTAAGCAGCCGCTTGTTGCTGGCAAAATACGACCTGAGTAGCTTGTTCTTACTCCTCGTTATTGTCGTCGTAGCCTTCGCGGTTGTGCGCGTTTTTACGGCTTTGATACCCCACCTTTTGCGGCGACGCAGACGCGCCTGATGCTTTATACCCCCGAAACCTTGCCCCACGAGGTTGAACTCGGCGAACTGCTCACCGTCTGCACCGTCTCTGCGGCCAACATCGTCAAAGACGTGCGCGAAAACCTCCGCAACTTGGTAGGCGGTGAGATGAAGCACTACGAAGCGCTTATAGAAAAAACTTTGGAGCGCGCCCTAAAAAAGCTCGAGGCCAAAGCCGCCGTAGGGGGTTACGACGGCGTTTTAGGCGTGAAGATCGCCAACCCCAAGGTTGTCGAGGGCGGTGTTGAGATCATCGTCTACGGCAACGGTTTTCATTACAAGTAGTTAAGCTCAGCCAACCAGATTCCCGTACACACCGACCACCGCTTTGGGAATAAGCGCCAAGCGTTCGACTGGACGCAAATACGCGCGCCGGGTCAGGTTGTCGTGGCCGTTCTGACGCAATTTCTGCAAGATGCCCTCGTAGTTGAGCGCAGCTACCCCAACGGCGGTCGCGGCGACCCCATTGAGTTTAGGAATTCCCTGCCAACCCTGGCGGTAGAGACCCGACGCGTGCTCAGCTAACTCCTCGAGGAGCGCGACGTACCCCGGTGTCACCCGACCGGTTTGGAGTCCGGCGCGTGTGACCCCATGTTTGGCTAGGAGTTCGTTCGGCAGATAGCAGCGCCCCATCCGCAGGTCTTCGCCGACATCTCTCAAGATATTGGTGAGCTGCATCGCCTCACCTAAAGCTAGGGCGCTCCCTAAAGTTTCGTCCCCACCGCGGTAACCCGCGACCGGCGCGATCAAGAGTCCGACGACCCCGGCGACCCGGCGGCAGTAGAGCATAAGGTCAGTCATGGTCTCAAAGCACTGCTCGCTGAGGTCGGACTCGAGCCCTAGATAAAGCTCTTCAAACGCACCCTTGGGCACGTCAAAGCGCTCTAGTACCCAGTGCAACCCGACCTCTAAAAAGGCCCCCGAACGCGGTGCTCCGGCGTAGGCCCGCTCTATGTGTTCTTGCCAGACTAAGAGGCGCGCGCGCGCCGCCTCTTTTGACGGAGCTTCATCGACCGCGTCGTCACCGCTTCGGCAAACCGCGTAAACGACCGAGACCGCTTGACGCTCTAGCGGGGGGAAGAGCCTGGAGCCCAAGTAGAAGGTGCTCGAGTGCGCCCGGGTCAGCTGGGTGCAGTAGCTGACCGCTTGGGCCGCCGTCCACACCCGCGTCAGTCCCGCAGCGTCCGTACCGAAGTCCGCACCCGTCATTGCACCTCCAAAGGCCTTTCTGGGCCATGCTCTCACGCCCCCGCATCCCCGACAACATCCCATCTCACGGTCTCGCCAAGAACACTCTAACGGCAAAACCATCATCCGGCATGAAACCTGTTAAAGCTTGACCGGGCTTCCGTAACGCGCCGCGACGTAGGCGTCGACCATCCGGTTAAATTCGGCTACGATCTCCTTACCCTGCAAGACGCCGACGAGCTGCCCGTCGCGGTAGACCGGCGCGCGTGGGTCTTCACCGGTACCGGGCAGCGAGATACCGATATCGGCGTGTTTCGATTCGCCGGGACCGTTGACGACGCACCCCATGACCGCGACCCGGAGCCCTTCGACGCCTGGATACTGCTCTTTCCACCCCGGCATCTGCGCCTTGAGATACGCCTGAATGTCGCGGGCCATCTCCTGGAACAGGGTACTCGTCGTGCGACCACAACCGGGGCAGGCGGTGACCGTCGGGGCAAACTTGCGTAGGTCGAGCGCCGCTAAAATTTCCTGCGCCGCCTCGACCTCGTGGGTGCGCGGCGCACCCGGCTCGGGCGTCAGGGACACACGGATGGTATCACCGATGCCCTCAGCCAGGAGCACGCTGAGGCCTGCCGCGCTCGCCACCACGCCTTTAGTCCCCATCCCCGCCTCGGTCAGACCTAGGTGCAGCGGGTAATCGCAGCGCGCCGCGAGCAGCCGGTAGACCTCCCACAGGTCGCGGGCGTTTGAGACCTTGGCCGACAAGATGATCTTGTCGTGACCCAAGCCGTGCGTTTCGGCGAGTTCGGCGGAGAGCAGGGCGGACTCGAGCATCGCTTCAACCATCACGTCTCTGGCCTCACGCGGCCTGGCCGAGGCGGCGTTCTCGTCCATCAGCTTGGTCAGCAACTGCGCGTCCAGAGACCCCCAGTTGACGCCGATCCGCACCGGTTTGTCATACGCTTTGGCGACCTCGATCATCGTGACGAAGTTTTCGTCGTGGCGCTTGCCGGTCCCGACGTTGCCGGGGTTGATGCGGTATTTGTCCAGGGCTTCAGCGGCTCCCGGAAACTCACGCAGCAAGATGTGACCATTGAAGTGGAAGTCGCCGACGAGCGGAACGTTTAGGCCTAGGTCGGTTAAGCGGGTCTTGACTTCTGGAACCGCCTGCGCGGCGGCCTTATTGTTCACCGTGATCCGCACGATCTCGCTGCCCGCCTGGTAGAGCTGCGCGACCTGACTAGCAGTCGCCTCAGCGTCGGCGGTGTCGGTGTTGGTCATCGACTGCACCACGACGGGGTGCGCCGAACCGACAGGCACGCCTCCGACGTAACTGGTCACGGTCTCTCGGCGGTAGGTCATGAGCTAAGTCTACCCAGCTTCAGCTCAGGGGCGCGTCAGCTGTCTCGCAAACGGTTGCAGTGCTGCGCGCAAACACCACACCGCTAAGGCTGACGGTTTTACAGCTAGTGTACGGCCGCCCGCTTCGGACTACAGCTATTTTCGAAAAGCCGTCCCTCCACGGGTTGACGCTCGAGCAACCACTTAACCCGAGTTCGGTGCTCGAAGTACAGAAGTCGTGGAGTTTAAAGCTGCCAAAAAGTTGGATGGGCGCGCTGACATCTGCTGTTTCGTCAAGCTGGCGCGGTGGCTCGAGTCGGCATATGGACGCGCCCGGTGTGGGTTCAGTCTGATACGTATGGGACAGAGGGCTGATGGGTTTGACAGCTTAGTGTTATGCTGCTTCGCTGAACTACGCCTTAGGGGGCCGCTTCAGCCCTCGAGAGAGTGCCGACACGTTTTCGTAGAGGCTTTCGGGTAAACCCGGAGCGGTTTGGGAGTGGGGATAATGGGTACCAAAAGATTGCAAAACGCTGTTTTGGCCTCGAGTCTGCTTTTTGCAGGCCTTCCCGCCGTGTACGCGGCGGGAGACACAAGTGGGGACACAAGGGAGGTTTCGGCAGCACCCCAGGTGGTCGAACGCCAGGTCCCTTGGGGTCTGATCGGATTTTTGGGTGTGTTAGGGGTTTTAGGTCGACTTCGTGATTGACCTGAGCTAGGTGCCTCGATAACAGCAAAACTAGCGTTCTCGATGTGATAGGCGTCATGAGGTCAGGTCACGCTTAGCTTGAGAAAGCGCCCGCAGAACAGCGGAGTTACAAGGTTGAAAAACTACTAGACACCTAAGGTGCTGTGGTTGCGTCCTAAACGCGAAATCAACGCCGAACCGAAGTTACCGAGCCGTCGTCAGAGCGACGAGTGCCTGGTAGCTTTGTAAGCGTTCAGAATTGTATGAAGCTACCGCCTGTAAACGGCGAGTACCGGGCTTTGTGGCAGCTTGGCCTCCTTTATAGGCTTGACGCCTCACCCTAAACAAAAGAAGAGCCTGTTCGCAGGCTCTTCTCAGCGAAACTTAACGGGCAGCGTCTAGTAGCCGCTGCTGACCCGCCCCGCGCCGTAAAAGTCGTCGTTGCCGCGTTTGCCGAGGTCGTCGGCACGCTCGCGCAGCACCTGCTCGACCTGAGCGGGCTTCATGCTACCGCCCTGCTCACCGATGATAAGCGCCGCGATGCCCGACGCGCTCGGCGCGGCCATGCTGGTACCCGCAGCCCAGCCGTAGGAGCCGTTAATGGTGCTGAGCACCAGGTCGAATATGTAGCAGTAGTTGGTGACGCCTTCAACGGTGCAAACGGGCCAGTTTGCACGGTTCGCCACACCACCGGGGCGCAGGTCGAAATCCACGTCGCCACCGGGGGCCGCGAAGTCGATGACCGACTGGCCGTAGTTGGTGTAGAAAGCGGGGGTGTCGAGGTCGGTGCTCTGGTCGAGCGCCCAGCCTTCGGGGCCGGTTGCCGAGATGGTCAGGACGTTCGTAGAACCGCCAGGCACAGAGACGGTAGGGCCGTCCTTATCGCCGTCACGGGCGTCGTTGCCCGCAGAAGCGATGACCGTCGTTCCCTGCTGATAGGCGTAGGTGGTCGCGCGGGAGATGGCTGTGGTCAGCGCAGCGATCTCATTTGCGCCGACCTTGACGTCGTCGCTGGGGTCGTTCGGGGTGCCGCCGTCGTCAATGTAGCCGTTTTTGGGTAGCGTCGCGCCGAGGCTCATGTTGATGATGTCGGAATCAATGTCTGCGGCGTAGAGGATGCCGGAGATAACGCCCGCGAAGGAGCCGCTGCCGTTCACTTCGGAAAGCACCTTGACGGCGACGATTTCCGCGTCCGGCGCAACCCCGACAACGCCAATCGTGTTATCGAGCGCCGCGACGGTGCCCGCGACGTGAGTGCCGTGGTTAAACGCGCCGGGAGGTAGGTTGATCGCGTAACCTTCACCGTCCACGAAGGAGGCTGAAAGCGCCT
>CADCWP010000375.1:0-317 GCA_902806425.1 uncultured Truepera sp. | reverse complement strand
GGGTCGGGATGTTCGGCGTCGATGCCGCTGTCTAAGACCGCAACGCGCACGCCGTCGCCGCGGACGCCCGCGTTCCACGCTTCAGGCGCGTTCACCGCATCGTGGCCCCACTGGAGCCCGAAAAGCGGGTCGTTGTCGCCGCCGCTCGGCGGATTTGCCTGTTCCGTGAGATCAACCGTTTCGACGGGCTCGAGCCAGTCCACGGTGACGTCACGAACAACGGTGCTGGCGACGCCCTTGTAGGCGTCCGGGGAGTCGGTGGTTACGACAGCGAAGCCCGCTTCAGGGAAAGAGCGCTTCAGCGTGTCACCATTTTT
>CADCWP010000374.1:335-13050 GCA_902806425.1 uncultured Truepera sp. | reverse complement strand
CGCCGAGCGACCCCCTGCACAAGCGGTTGGTGCGCGTGATGTCGTCGTCTACTATTGCGGCCAAGCTCGAGGCGCTCGTTACCAAAGCGCCCGCGAACTAAACCGCTCACGTTTAAACCCTGGCGTAACAGTAGTGCCGGGTTTTTCCTTTGCCCGCCGCAGCCGAGGCTGTTGCTACATCGTATCGCCCAGAGCATTGGCACCTTCAGGTGACAAGGGTAATTGCGACGGGTCAATCGCCTCCGAGCTTTCAGCGAAACCCGTAGCGAACTGAAACCACCCCACACCATACTGACGTATGGACAACGAACTGATTCTCACCGAAGCAGACCAGGCACGCGCTGTTTAGGACTTCGGCTTTCTAGGGCAGTTCTTAAAACCAATTTCTCCCAGCGAAGTAGCCAAAAAGCTCGAGATGCCCGCCAACCTCGCTCACCACCATGCCCAGCGCCACGCTGCACTCGGGCTGCTGCGGGAGGTCAAGCGAGAAAACGACAAGGTCTACTACCAGTTCGCGGCGCAAACGTTCAAGCACGCCCATTCGCTGCTCCCGGCTGGTGACCCCGACGAGTACACGGCGGTGACCCTGGCGCAGGTACAAGAGCGGTTTCTCGCAGCTTACGAACGCTCCGACCGGCTGACAGACAACAGGACCCGAACTAGAGGGTCCGCCGGTTCAGCGAAAACTCACTGGATAAAAAGCAAGAGCCTACCCCGGTCGTGGACGTGGACACGCTCGCGCTCGAAGCGCATCCGGCGCACTTTCAGGTGCGCGCTACCGCTGACTCCCACGAGCTCGTGCGTCGAATCTACGAGCTTTTGAGGGACGCCAGTGTAAGTGCGGAGGCGGGTGCATCGCCGTGCACCTTCATTTTCATGGCGATGGACGGGGATCTTCAGGTGGGGACTCGTGACAGCAACAGCGTCTCGAGCTTCGTGCCGTCGGTTGAGACGATTTAGAGGTACACGACCAACTTGCTCATGCACCTTGTCATCGGCGCAGAAGACCTCGACCCAAGCCGCTGCTCACTCAGATGACCTTGTGATACGCGTAAAAGCGCCTTACCCGCGGCTGGTTCAACAGGCCACGGTGCATCTGGAGATCGATGTCCGTGTTGTTGTTACCCTCGATCACCACGAACCCGTCGTCGGTCACCACCACGTCCCAACCCACATAGACCAGGAACGGAAACGCCCGCACGGCGTTCAGCAATCCGTCACGAAGCGCCTCCCAACGGGGGATGCGGACGCCCTCGATGGGCGCGCCGGTGTCGGGGTGGTGGCTGTACCAGCGGAGTTTGCCGCCCGTAAACTTCAGGCTTCTGACGCCAGGCCCGATGGTGCCGGTGTCCGGCTCGCAGCCGCACGACAGACCCCCGCGCGAAAAGCCGTCCACCGGAGCCGTGCCGGGCGTGCCGAAGCGGTGAATCGCGCACGCGACAAACGGCTCGGCGGTATCGGGGTCTAGAAGCGTCACCACCCGCACGGTGTTGGTCGTCTCGGCGCAGATGGCCCGGGCGTACGCGGCCTGCCGGACCTCTTCGCTGACGAGGTAGTTGTCGAGGCGCTCGACAAGCTGTTGCACCTCCCCGAGCGTCGTCACTCGGCCGTTAAGGGTGAGGCCGTCCTCACTGGCCAGCCGGTAGACGCCGACGCCCCGCGACCCACCAGAGGGCTTCAGGATGACGCCGCCCTGCTTTTCTAGCAAAGTGGCGACGTCAGCGCGTTGGCCCGGTGCGGAGAGCCTACCCCGCTCGATGAGGGCTAGCGTCTTGGGGATAGGCAGGTGGTGCCGTAGAAGCGAACCGAACAGCAGTTTGTCGTTCAACACGCGGCGGGCTATGTTGCCGTTAATGAAGAACGCGTCGAGCCGAGCACTGTCGGGGATGTAGTCGCCTGGTCGGGCTGAGTCGAGGTCGTAGAGCGTGTAGGAGGATGCACGAAACCCCCTGCGCCACATGTCGATGCGCCTAGCGATGGGCGTCGAAAGCGGCGCTTCGCGCTGCCACGCCAGCTTCTTTCTCAAGAACCTTAGCTGCCGTTTGGGTCCGTTGCGTCCGGTGTCGAAGTTAGGATGGTCGATGAAAAGCCCCTTGACCGCATCCTAGCGCGGGGCGTCTAAGTGGAAGTAGTACGAGGCTAAGAAGCAATGACGACGGTTGTTGTCAGGGCGTCCAGGAACAAACTGACAAAAGGGCTTTCGTAAGGATGAAAGCCCTTTGAGTTCAGGGCTTTAGCCCTTGCTCAGCGTTGCCAGGTCACGCCGCCGGTCAGCCCATTGAGGCGTACCAGCAAACCCTGATCACCCTCGTCGCCCTGGCTGTAGGCAAACCCACCCAGATAGACCTCGGTGGCGCTCAGGGCTCCGATCTCGGAGAGTAAGTTGTCATAGCCAAAGTCGAACGTGCGCTGAGTCAACCGCATTCCCGCCGCGTTGTAAGAGTGGAAGGATACGTCCTTGTTGCCGTAGGGGTCTTTCCTGTGGCCGACACCGACAAAGACGTTGCCCTCGGTGTCGGCGTCTAACCCTTCGAGGTACACGAAGAAGCCTTGTTGGACTGTCCGCTGCTACTACTTGGCACCACCCTCGCATTCACGCCGAGCTACGTAAGCGCCATGTGGTCTGCTCTCTGTGGTCTGCTCTCTGCGGAGGGTCAAGCGGCTCAGAACTAGGCCCAGCGGGCCGGGCTTTGCCCGTTCTAGTGCGTGAAGCTGGCATTTACGCCGTACCCAAGCGCGAATATAGGCACCGCAAAACGCCAAAGACGATGCTGGAGACAACCAACCTGCTCGCTCCTAAGCCCTCTATCGTGGCTGCCAATCAAGTTTGGTATAGCGACATCACCTTCATCAAGACAGCTGAGGGTTGGGAACTAGGCCCAACGGGTCCCAGAGGGATTTCCGTTGGTCACCGGGCTTTGCCCGTTCGAGCTTTACCTGGCGGCGGTGATGGACGCTTACTCCAAACGAATCGTCGGCTACGCCGTGAGCGACACCATGAAAACCGACCTGGTCATCCAAGCACTACGTATGGCAACCAGACAGCGCCGCATCTCAAAAGGGCTTATCTACCACAGCGATAAGGGCAGTCAGGGTGGATTCAAGCGGTCGTCGCAACACCTCGATGGAGGTAAAGTATGGGACGACCGAGGGGTTGGGGTGCGGCGCAAACGGGCAGGCCGAAGATGCGGTCGCCGGGACATCCAGGACTAAGCCGTGAGGTTGAACGCCGGTTCTGGGTCGGCATCGCGGCTGGGCAGTCGAGTGAGGTCGCCGCCGCGGCGTGCGGGGCGTCATTCGCGGTGGGTGCACGCTGGTTCAGGCAAGCTGGGGGTATGCCACCTATCGGTCTGTTGTCACTGTCGGGACGTTACCTGTCGTTCGCCGAGCGTGAGGAGATCGCTTTACTGCGGGTGCAGGGTTTAGGGGTACGAGCGCTTGCCCGCCGCTTGGGTCGCAGCCCCTCGACGATCAGCCGCGAGCTGCGCCGCAACGCTGCGACCCGAGGTGGGCAGTTGACGTATCGCGCTTCAACGGCGCAGTGGAAGGCGGAGCGGGCGGCAAGACGACCCAAGGCCGCCAAACTGGTCGAGAACCACAAGCTACGCCAATATGTACAGGCGCGACTCGCTGGCGAGGTAAGCATGCCCGACGGTGCTTCAGTCCTTGGCCCGCCAGTGACGTGGGTGGGGCGGCGGCATGGAAGGCGGCAGGACCGACGCTGGGCGCTAGCGTGGAGCCCTGAGCAGATTTCTCACCGGCTCGAGCTCGACTTCCCCGATGATCAGAGCATGCGCATCTCGCCTGAGGCCATCTACCAAGCGCTTTACATCCAGGGTCGCGGTGCCCTCAAGCGCGAGTTGACCGCCTGCCTGCGCACCGGTCGGGCACTTCGCGTCCCCAGAGCTAGAACCAGAGGGCGAGGCAAACGCTTTGTCACCCCCGAAGTGCTGATCAGCCAGCGTCCTCCCGAAGCCGATGACCGCGCCGTGCCCGGGCACTGGGAAGGCGACCTTATCCTCGGGCTAAATAGCTCCGCTATAGGTACCCTGGTCGAACGCACGACCCGATTCACCTTGCTGCTGCATCTTCCGCCTATGGACGACCACGGTCTGATTCCGAGGGCGAAGCATGGCCCGGCCTTAGCAGGGCACGGGGCTGAAGCTGTACGCGACGCGATTGCTAGCGCGATAACGACGCTTCCTGAGCAGCTACGCAAATCTCTCGTCTGGGATCAAGGCGCAGAGATGGCGCAGCACACGCAGTTGTGTATTGACACTGGCTTGGCAATTTATTTCTGCGACCCGCACAGCCCGTGGCAGCGCGGAACGAACGAGAACACCAACGGCTTACTGCGCCAGTACTTCCCTAAAGGCACGGACCTCAGCAAGCATAGCCGTGGCGATCTCAACGCCGTCGCTCACACCCTTAATACCCGACCTCGCAAGACCTTGGGCTGGAAGACGCCCGCAGAAGCGCTCAACGATCGGCTATCATCGCTTCAAAGCAGTGTTGCATCGACCGCTTGAATCCACCCAGTACACGTCTTACGCCTATGGGCGTGAGCTTGCTGCCTGGGGTATGCGCCCAAGTCTCACCGGCACCGGAGCCTGCTTGGACAACGCCCACATCGAGAGCTTCTTTGCGACGTTCAAAAAAGAACGTGTCTATTAGACGACCTTTGCCACCCGTGAAGAGGCGAGACTCGCTGTTTTTGAGTTCGTTGAAGGCTACTACCACCACTGGCGGCTGCATAGCAGTTTGGGATACCGGTGTCCCATCGATTTCGAAATACAAAGCTTGGAGAAATTGGCGGCTTAGGCTAAACTCGCGGTGTCCGTTCCATCCTTGCCAATCCCAAGGGCGAAGCGGGCAGTACCCGAGAGACTCACAGGACTGAGTGCTAAACAGATCGGCGACATGCTCGAGCAGGCGCTCGACCTCGCGCTGGCCGTGCCGCCGAAAGGACAAAATGACTAGGGAACAACGAACCACAGCCATCGTCGCGTCCATCCTCTTCGCGCTAGTCGTCCCGGGCTTCCTTATCGGCGCGCCCCTCTACCGCGTGTGGTCGCAAGAGCAGCGCGGCCGAGCAGACCTGGCAGAGGCCCGCTACAACCGCCAGGTCATCGTCGAAGAGGCGCAGGCGCGGCTCGAGGCGGCCAGACTTGAGGCGCAGAGCAACCGTGAGCTGATCGCGTCGCTTGGTGACGACCCGGAACGTCTCATTCGCTTTAGGCTGGTCGACACACTCGAGCGAGCTCAAACCGTCTACATACCTACAGAAGCGAGCCTGCCGATCCTGGAAGCAAATCGACTGGGCCGTATTGAGTAGCTTTGGTGATATAATCGCGCCGTGAACAGCTTTTGGCAGCCCCGCACCAAGCGAATACCTCGTCAACCTTTGAAGTTGACGGGTCGCTTTTTTTGTGCGGGGCGGTAGCTCAAGCGGTGAGAGCTCCGGTCTTATAAACCGGCGGTTGCGGGTTCAAGTCCCGTTCGCCCCACCAACCCCCTGAACCTTAACAACTTAAAACGAGGAGGACACGTGACGACGAAGGAGATCGTGATTTTCGGGGCTGCCGACGCGAATACGATGGTCCAGGCCCGTGACGTCGCCTCGCGCGCCGAGCGCGTCGCCCTCATGGCCGACAACCACTTCGGCTACATCATGCCTGTCGGCGGCGTGGCGGCCTACCGCGGCAAGGTCAGCGTGGCGGGCGTCGGCTTCGACATCGCCTGCGGAAACGCCGCCATCAGGACGGACTGGCAACTCAGCAGCTTCGAGGGGCTCGAGGCGCTCGCCGACGAGATCGCTGCGGCCATCTCCTTCGGCATCGGCCGTAAGAACAAGTCTGACGATGCCCCGGTCAACCACCCGCTGTTCGAGGGTGCTGCGTGGGAGGCGATCCCGGACAAACACGCTCGAGACCAGCTGAAAGCGAAGGCCAGGGAGCAGCTGGGTACGGTCGGCTCGGGCAACCACTACGTCGACGTCTTCGTCGACGAGAAGGGCTTTGTCTGGGTCGGCGTCCACTTCGGCTCTCGGGGGCTCGGCCACACCCTGGCCAGCAACTTCATGGCGCTCGCTCAGAACCAGCCGTGGGGCACCAGGGTCAAGGAGACGGAGGCGCTGCTGAGCCTGGACGATGAACTGGGCCGGGCGTACTGGGCGACGATGAATTTGGCCGGTGAGTACGCCTACGCCGGGCGCGAGTGGGTCGCCCGCAAGGTCGTTTCACTGATGGGTGCGAACGAGGTTGAGATGGTCCACAACCACCACAACTTCGCTTGGAAGGAACACCACGTCGTTGACGGTGAGAGCGAAGAGGTGGTGGTCGTCCGTAAGGGTTCCACTCCGGCCCGCCCCGGCCAGAAGGGTTTTGTTGGCGGCTCGATGGGGGACGACGCCGTCATTTTGCAGGGTGCCCGGGACGTGAAGCCCGAGGCGTTCGCGGCGATGTTTTCGACCGTGCACGGTGCCGGGCGGGTCATGAGCCGGACCGAGGCTGCGGGCAAGTGGGATTACAAACGCAAGGTGCGCAAAACGACGGGCAAGATCAGCAAAAAGATGATGCAGTCCTGGCTTAAAAAGAAAGGGGTCATCCTCCGGGGTGGTGGCTTAGACGAAGCGCCGCAGGCTTACCGGCGGCTGCCCGAGGTCTTGAAGGCGCAGGGTAAGACCATAGAGGTTCTGCACACGCTCAAGCCGCTGATCGTCGTGATGGCTGGTGAAGCCGAATTCGATCCGTACAAGGACTGAGTGGTAAGCGTGGACCTAAACGCTCTAAATTTGGGTTGAGAGCTGTAATGCTAGAACCTTTTAAACGCTTGAGTAGTCTAGTAACCGCGTTAAGGGCCGTACACAGGGTGGCCACCGACCTGCTGGGCCAGGAAGGGATCAACGGCCGCCTTCCCTGCCCCGCACAATGACACCTTGTGCAGTGAGACATAGGGAACCATGGGAGGACTTCAAAGCGTCCGGTCGTCCGGTCAGCGGTCAACTTAGCCTTAGCGCTGCCTCCTCGCCCACTCGAGGAACCGCGGCATCTCGGGCTCATCCAGGATCGCCTCGCGGGTGTTCAGACGCTGCCCGAGGTCCAGCGTGTCGTATGTGCGGTGCAACTGCCGATGGCACAGGCGGCAGAGCATGAGGCCGCGGCGGTTCATCTCGTCCTTGCTGAAGGTTCGCCGGAACCAACCTCTGCGGTGGTTGCGCCGTGGGATGAGGTGGTGGAAGGTCAGCGGCTGCTTACGGCCGCACAGCTCGCAGCGACCCTCAGACAGGCTCGCCCACCGCCTCGAGTAGCGCCGCCCCCTCGGCGTTCGCCCGGTTGACCACGATGCTTACCGGATAGACCTCGAGCTTCTGGGCTGGATAAGGTTTGAGCAGCTCGGTCAGGTCGGCGATGTCGGGCGTAGTCCGGTCGAGCCACATATCGTAGTGGTCGTAGTCGAGCACCACCGGCATCCGTTCGTGCAGCCAGCTGACGCCGTCTGAGGCCGCGGTCGTCAGGATCGTGCAGCTCACAACCGGCTTCTCCCCTTCTCCCCGCCAGACGTCGAACAGACCCGCGAAAGCGAACGGCCCGCCCTCCTTGAGCCTGAGGTGGTAGGGCTGCTTGCCGCCTAGGTCTGTGCGCAACCACTCGTACCAGCCGCTCGCCGGGATCAGGCAGCGGCCCTGACAAAGGCGCTTTTGAAGGTGGGTTTCTCCAGCACCGTCTCGCTGCGGGCATTGAACAGTGGCTTGTCCGCCTTGCCCATCTTGCTCCAGTGAGGTACCAGCCCCCAGCGGGCGAATCCCGCCTGGCGCGCCTCGCTAGCGTTCGAGAAGACGAAGTGGATGCGCTCGGTCGGCGCGAGGTTGTAGCGGGGCAGCACCTCTCCAAAGTCGAGGCCGAACTGCTGCGTGAGGGCTTGTTTATCAGCGTTTAGGGTAAAGCGTCCGCACATAACTCACCTCCGGCCGTTCAGGCCTCCTCTTTCTTTGCGTTCTTGCGTTTGCTCGGTGGCGTCAGCGACTCCGACCGGGGCATCGCTACGCCCACGAAGGTCCGAGCCTGTTGCGGCCAAACGTCCTGAGCCGTGAGCCCGGACTGTCTTAGGGCTGGCCAGTAGCTTCTGGGGTCGCTCTGCCAGAGGCGCTGAAGGTAGGTGATCAGGTCGGCGCGGTTCTCGAAATTCTGGTTCTCCATGTACTTATAAATTACCTCATTATTTAAGGTATTCGGGGTGCGGGTGATACGCTTTTCGGTTTGCTACTGGGAGACCGACCTTTCCCCAAAGGCAAGCCGCGCCGTAATGGAAGCTTCATTGGACAAAGCAAAACCCCGCCAAATGCGGGGTCGCTTTTCGTCGTTCCTGTCGGGGTTTTTGGCGGGCGCAGAAGGACTTGAACCCTCGACCTACGGTTTTGGAGTCTCTCGAGTATTGGGTAGTTGAATTGGCTTGAGTGCGCCAAGGGTGTCAGAGACGGTGTTCTAGTATAGGTTGAAGTGGCTTGAGTATGCCGAAAACGAGCCAAATAGTAGAGTTGGCACACAACCGGCACATACTAAAAGGTTGAGGATCTAGATTGAGCTACTACCATCAGGCTAAAAACCGTCTGCCAATCAGCTTGATACTGGTGGCGAAGTCAAAAGAACTGAAAATGGCACGCCTCAGCCCTGACAAAACCACGGTTTCTCAAGGTTTTACAGACACTCAAAAGATGTAGCAAACTCGATTACGAGGTTCAATCGACTTCGCCACCAGTATCATCAGCTTTAGCAGCCGCTCTTAATAGCTTGTACCTTGCGCTAACCTTCGTGCGCTCCCAATAGCCGACGCGCGCGCGGAAGGTGCTGACGCCGCCACCCCTCTATACGTCCTGCCGGTCGACAACCCAAACCGACCCCGCTTCTGGAGCGCGAAGCTGTAGACCGCTCCAGGGTACGCCGGGTCTAAAAACCTGACGTTGTAGCCCAATCTCTTGATGTCCTGTATGGTCTGGCGCTGAGCCGCCTTACCCGCACGTCCCGCGTACTGGCTCCGAAAGCCGTCGTTTACAGATTCTTTCACTTACCACCCCAAGGTCACCCTACCCAACCTCGTCACTTACCGACTATGCTGCGCGGCGCAATCACGCTGAGGCACGTACTCCACCCGCCGGATGACAAACATCATTGCGCTACGGTCCGTCGGTGTCATCCTGAACCAATCCGAGGTGAAGCTGATAGACCTGACCGTTGCTTTTGCCCGCGTAGCGTTCCCACAACGCGGCCAGCTCGCGTTGCAGCGCCTTGGCCTCGTCGAAAGTAAGTTGGATCGTCGAGAACGACTGCCACGCCGCCGGGAACTCCGGCGCCAAGAAGTCGGTTTCAGTGTCGGCGTGGAAGCTGTTGGGTACCGCATCGATGCGGACCCTGCCGTCGTCGCGCCGCGACAGCCTGAACCCCAGTCGCTCGCCGCCATCGCTTCTGAGACTCGACCGAGCGCCCGCAGAAAGCGCCTCTGTTGCGCTTCACCGAAGCTGCCAAAAAACTCCATCAGCGTCGCTGACGGTAGCAGCTCGAAGGGAGCGACGAACACGTCGGCGGTCGTGCGGTAAACCTTGACCGGCCTGCCCGCGCGTTTTTCTTCTCGCACCAGCTCGATAAGCCCCAGTTTCTGGAAGCGCCCGAGCCAGTAGGCCGTGAGGCTGAGCGACACGCCGACCTTTGTAGCAGCGGCCTTGGCGGTGTTTTCCTGGCCGAGAAACGGCCTCAGCAGGCGCTGAGCGTTTTCGTCCATCACTAGGCGCGCCGCTTCGGGGTTGCTCAGGCGCATGATGGTCTTGTCGGGGAGCACACCGCTAGTTTACTCAGGGCCTGTGCGGCACAACCCACTTGTGCGGTCTTACGCAGTGATCGCCTACCCTACGCGGTGGCTGTGAAAAGGTCACTGCTCGACGGTTTGAGTGTCACCTCGTGTTCATCCTTGCCGATGCTGTCCTCGGCACCGAAGCCGTCCAGAACGAGGTTGTAGTACTCGATGCTCTGAGCCGCCGAGAGAAACCGGTTATCCTTGGTCGTGTGCCCGTCGCTGACCAGCACCACGTCGAAACTCAGACTCACGGCACCCCTACAGGTCATCTCGATACAGGCGTCGGTGGTACAGCCGACGACAACCAGACGCTGCACGCCCCTACGCTGCAACTCCTCTAGCAGGCAGGTCTTGTAGAACGCGTCGGCGTACGCTTTCTGGACATGCAGGTCTGAAGCCTTGACCTCGAGAGCCGGGTGAACCTCCCAGCCCTCACTGCCGACCGGGGCGACTTCGTCGTCCTGAACGAAGAGGACTGGCACGTCTGCGCGGCGGGCTTGCTCGATGACCCCGTTGATGCGAGCTAACACTGCCGGGCCGTCGTAAACCGCCTGGGGTTCGGCGAAGAGATCAGCCTGCGCGTCGATGACGAGAAGGGCGCTTTGTCTGGTTGAGTCCGCTTGAGTCACTTGTAACGCTCCCTGGGCAGCTGGAAACCTCTTCAGCTGCGTTTAGCTTTGCGTGAGCGTAAGCCTAGCGCCATGACTTTGGCGTGACACCAAGGTTGACAAGGGCAAATATCAGCCGTTTGTGCCGTCCTCGCGCTTGACCACTGCATAAATGCGAACTTATAAGGCTGGCTCTTCAACGCTTAACCCGTCGTTCGTTACCCCGCTTGAAGTTGCCCGTCACACGCTGGAGTGCGTACTGGACTCTTTCCTCATCGGCGTCGGCGAGTTCGGTGGCGAGAAGCTTCCCTCGTCGGCCTCCTAGCGTCATGACGCAACGGCCTTCCCAAAAGATGCGGACGACCTCGTCTTTCGTGACCTGATAAGTGAACGTTTCTCTGCCCATCAGTCACCAGTTAAAACAGCTTATACGGCTTGCCGCATCTAGACCGGCAAAGGTGTCGCATGTCTACCGCAACGCTACGGCCGACCGCCACACAAAAGCGCACCATAATGCACCTTGTCGCCAAGTGCCTAACTAGGCGATAACCGTCATTATGGTGCGGTTCTACATGCTGACTGGGTAGACCGCTCTGAAGGAGACTGTAAAGTTGTGCTGGGATCTGGTGAATCCCAAAACGCTGATGCGTCAAGTTTTATCTCCTGCGCCGCTCAAGCGGTAGTTCACAACCCCGACGCCAGCCAAGAAAATGTCGTCACCGCTAACCTCGCGCGCTCGTGAACCGAGTTGAGCTCAGGCTGATCAGGTAGACATAGCTCGGTGCCGCTGAGCTTAGGGAGCACCACGTCCAGGACTATAAGATCGTAGTCTCGGGATGCTGCTCGCTCCAGCCCGGTCTCCCCGTCATGCACCATGTCGATCTGGTAACCCACTTCACGCAAGTGAAGAGCGATCAGCTGGACAATGTCGTGGTCGTCTCCGACAATAAGAATGCGAACGGTGTCCATCTCACTTCAGAGTTTACGTGAAAGGCATCACGAAAAGGTCACGACCGGCTGGCCTGCGAAAGCGTCTACACCTTGTGATACTTCCGTGATGGTTTCCGCCTAAAGTTTCGGCTATGCGTGGAGACAGCTTTAACCCACTTATCAGGTCATCTCTCGTGCACCACCCAATCAGCAAACTCACGACGCACCCCGAACGTGACCTGACCATGATTCTAGCGGAGCAGCCAACGCTGGAGGTGTCATGTGTCTAGAGCCGAGCCGGCGGCGCGGCACGACGTTACCGTTTTACGGCCCGTCGGCTTCGAGGGCCTCGAGCTCACCCGGACGCACACGACCCTTGCCGTCCAACCAAGGCACCTTCACAACGAGTATCAGGTCGGGGTGATCCAAAAGGGCGGGGGTGTTTTTCATTACCGAGGGGAGCGCCACACCGTGTTCGCTGGTCAGATTGCCGTCGTGCAGGTGCAAGAAGCGCACAGCTGCTTCACGAATTTTCGAGAAGGTTGGAACTACAGCATTCTCTACGTGAGCCCAAGCCTCTTTAACGACGTCTTGTCGGAAAACCGTAAGAATTTAGCAGCCTACTTTTCTGTCCTCTCTTTTCGCAACGTGGCCCTTGCGAAGGCCGTATTAGAACTTTTTAGATGCTTCGAGCAGCCTGCAAGTCGGCTCGAGCAGGGGACGCGCCTTATGCATGTGCTGACCAAACTAATCGACTACTGCGCGGACACACCGCTCCCCACGGAGCCCCTTGGCCGAGAGCAGCGCGCCGTCAGGCTTACGAAAGCCTACCTACACGAAAACGTAAGTGAGGACGTAACCCTAAGCGACCTCGCGGCGGTCACAGGACTGAGCAAGTTCTATCTCTTGCGGCAGTTTAGCAATTCTTTTGGGATCACCCCGCATGCGTACCAGACGAGCCTGCGTATTGCCCTGGCAAAGACGTACCTCCGTCAAGGAGAGCCCCTTGCCCGAGTGGCAGCGGAAGCGGGTTTCGCCGACCAGGCTCACTTCACGAAAACCTTCAAAAAGCTTGTGGGGGTGACGCCGGGACGGTACCAGACGCGCGCCTGAACGCATCAACTTGCAGTGCCCCGCTGGTACTGACTAGGTGTGACGCCGATATAGCGTTTAAAGAGTCGCGCTAGGTGTGCCTGATCGGCGAAACCAGAAAGGCGCGCAACCTCTTTGACCGAAACCTGGTCTCTCAGGAGCTTCCTGGCTTGCCCTATACGTAACGAAGTCAAAAAGCCGTGAGGAGTAATGCCTACCGCTTTTTTGAAGGTCCTTAG
>CADCWP010000374.1:0-325 GCA_902806425.1 uncultured Truepera sp. | reverse complement strand
GTCCCCTACTTAACCCCGTGACCTGGGACAGATCGCCAAGGGTGACCCTCGCGTAGAGGTGATTTCGCAGGTAGTCCTTGACGAGCGCTATAGCCGCAGGTTCACTTCCCTTGGGACTGGAGTCAGATGTGTGAGGGAGAAGTTCGGCGATGAACAGCAGCAGGTTGGATTCCCGCTCGAGCTCCGAAGCCGTGTCGCAGAAGCTGGCACACAGCTCTTCGAACTGATGCGCGCACGCGTCGGACAAAAAAAGGACCGTCAAGTTGAACGGGTCGGCCCGTTCCGGAATGATCTCCTGCATAAGCTCAACGGCGCGCGGCACCTC
>CADCWP010000373.1 GCA_902806425.1 uncultured Truepera sp. | reverse complement strand
CCTTTTGCAATGTTTTCCTACTGGCTGCTTTCAGGCTTCATCTCGACGGGCAAGGGCTCGAACCCGAATACACCCCGGCACTGCATCCTGTGCAACCCTTAGAAAGCTGATCCGAACCACTGGCTGGTACGACGCTTTACCGACGGGCTCTGGTAACAACCACCACTACCACCGTTTGCTAATGCACCTATGTGACACGCCATCAGGCTAGGTGGGTGCGACCTTGCACAGCAGGTTGCCTACTAAATCTCGACGACCTGCACCAAACCCAGTTTGTCCCCTTGTGTACGGAAGCCTTTGTCCTTGGCCAAATGCTTGCCGTAGCCCGCCGAACTCACCAGACGCTGGTAGTAGCCGCGCACAGCTTGCTTGAACGCGTCTTGATTGACTGGCAAAAGCACGGCTTTAAGTTCGCCGACAACTATCTCCTGAGTCGCGTGGCTACCACCTACGGGCTCTTCAACGTTTACATAGAGGTCCTTGAACGTTTCGCCGTCCACCTCGAGGTCGAAATACGTCCGTGAGACGGCGCGTGCCTCGGTGCTGCCGAACTCGGGGGCGTCCTGCTCTAGGTGGTGGAATATTAATCTCGTCGCCATAAACCCCTCCGCTATCTGTAGCCTAGCATACAGAGTCTGGCAGAGGCGCATTTCTTCCTGACAAGCTTTTAATAGCGGCGAGTTACCACGACCATTGTCACCGAAGTACAAACATCATTGTCGAGCGGTGCGGGCGAGTAAAGGGATGCGATACGGATACACCTCGGGTGCGCAAGACGCATATTCTCTAACCGGGACGTCTCGCTTCGTTCTCCCGGCCCTTCTCCGGTGTGCCGTCAACCCTTAGCGGTTGTATGAAATAATCGCCCAACTGAGGACAACGACGGAACGTCACTGAGGCATCCTCAGGGGAAAGGACAGCTATGCAGCAAAGCAACCAGAGGACGCTTACACGACTAGGCGTCGCCGCCCTTACCGCACTCCTCCTGACGGCGTGCGGAACCGTCAGCGAACCCGCCGCCACGGAACTCACGCCGCAAATCACCTTCGGGGAGCGCGATGATGGCGAACACCCCTACGTCGGTCTGGTCTACTCGGTGTACGAAGACGGCGGCGGGGTATGCACGGGCACGCTCCTGTCTCCGACCGTCGTGCTGACGGCCGCGCACTGTATCGCCGACGAGGAGATCCAGGAGGTGCGGGTTTCGTTCACAGAAGCGCCGCTCGAGGATGGCTTCAACTGGGTGGCGGCCAGCGACTGGGTCGCCCATCCTGAGTACGACGACTATGCCGAGTTCCCCGACACGTACGACATCGGCGTGGTCGTCCTGAGCCAGCCGGTCGAAATGGAAACGTATGGCGAGCTGGCGCCGCTCGGCTACTTCGACCTCACCTCGCAGCGGGAGCTGAAGCGTACCCGCTTCGAACCGGTGGGCTACGGCCTGCAAGACTCCGTCCCGGCGCAGAGCAACCGCCCCGTCGAGGAGTGGGACATCGCCCGCTACAAGGCACTCCAGTCCTTTATCGGCGTCAACAGCGCGAACACTGGCGACCAGAACGTCAAGTTGACGAACAACCCGGGTCTGGGCAACGGCAGCGGCGGCACCTGCTCGGGCGACTCGGGCGGTCCCATCTTTTTGAACAACACCAACATCGTAACCGCCGTCAACTCGTTCGGCATCGCCCCTTACTGCAAGGGCAACGATTACGCCTTCAGGACCGACACGCAGGTCGCTTACGACTTCGTGGGCCAGTTCGTTTCGCTGGAGTAACTCAGAACTGTTGAGAGCGGCGGGAGGTCTTGGCACCTCCCGTTTTTTGTCTCGTAAGCGGCTAACGAAGGCGGTTGTCGGACGCCCCCGAGCTGCTTTCTTCGTGTAAGAACGCGTTAAGCTTGGTCATGTCCATCAACTCTGAAGCCGAACTCGAAGGGATGAAGCGGGCAGGTGCGGTGGTCGCAAAGGCGCTCGCCGCCATGAAAGCGGCAGTCAAACCCGGCGTCACCCCGGCCCAGCTCAACGACATATGCGGTGAGGTGTTTGCCGAGCATAATGCCGTCTCAGCGCCCTACCTCGAGTACGGCGCGCCGGCCCATGCCTTCGTCTCGGTCAACGCCGATGTCGTTCACGGTTTGCCCACGGACAGACCTCTCGAACCCGGTGACGTGGTCAAGCTCGACGTCACGCCCAACGTCGGTGGTTTCGTCGCCGACGCAGCGCTGACAGTGGTGGTACCGCCCGCCTCGAAGATAGCTGAGCGGCTGGTGGCATGTACTGAGGCGGCATTCTGGGCCGCTATGAAAGCGGCGCAAGCGGGTCGTCCACTCTATGCGATTGGCCGGGCGGTCGAGCGCGAGGTCAAGCGGCGCGGCTTCCACGTGATCCGGGAGCTGGCCGGGCATGGGGTGGGGCGCGCCATTCACGAGGTGCCCGAGGTGCTGAACTTCTACTACCCTAACAACCTCACGAAACTGACCGAAGGTTTAGTCTTAGCCGTCGAGCCGATGGTGGCGACTAAGGTGGGTCGAATCAATACCAGGACGGACGGCTGGACCATAGGCGCTCGGAGCGGCACCCTCACTGCGCACTATGAGCATACGGTCGTTATCACCCAAGGCAGACCGCTGGTGCTCACGGCGTAAGGGGCATCGCGCGATAAGGGCAGTTATCGCCTAGTTTTGTGCTTGCCCTTGCAAGGCGGCGCTGCTATACTCACGCCCAAGCGCGGCACAGACGCGTCCCGTCCGCGGAAAGGGCGTAGCCCATTGACGAAAGACTATTCAACTCCTTCTTTCAGCCTGCTGGAGCGGACCACAGGCATCCTCGAAAGAAGGTATGTATGCCGCGCCTGCCCCTCTCGCCCGACCTAGACCACCTTAAGCAGCAAGCGAAGCGCCTCCTCAAGGCACAACGCGCCGGAGACCCAGATGCTCGCGCGCGGGTGCGCGCTCAGCAGGTTCGCGGAGTGCAAGGTGACCCCTTCCGGCTCACTGACGCCCAATGGGTCGTCGCTAAAGAGTACGGTTTCCCCAACTGGGCGAGGCTCAAAGCGTTCGTAGAAGCCGAGGCGCCCGCTCACACTCCTGGCGACAATGCCCTTTCTAATCGTCAGCGTTTTGGCCGCGACCTTACCTTAGAAATCATGGCCGCCGCTGGGCGGGGCGATTCTGAAGCGCTCGGCGCGCGGTTTGCTGCCATGCCCCTGCGTGACATCCTGTCGGTGCGACAGTCGCTGGCTGAGGCGGACGGGTTAGGTGCTGTCGTATCCGGGCTCGTTGATGGTTTCGCTCATGCCAAGCCGAGGGTTCGCTTCGACTGCGCCGGGGCACTTGACCACATGGCTGACGAGCGCAGCGCAGGCCCCTTGAGACGTCTTCTCGACGACCCGGTGCCCAGGGTCCGCCGGGCGGCCATGCACTCGCTGAGCTGCGACGCCTGCAAGCTCAGCCCGCTGACGCACGGCGACGATCTCGTGCCCAAACTTATCGACATGGCGCGCCACGACCCGAGCGTTCGGGTGCGGCGCGCGGCGGTCCCGGCGCTCGAGAGCTACTGCAACGACGCACGGGTCCAGCGGACGCTTAATGACCTCGCCCGGGTCGAGAGCGACGTGGTCATCGCACGCGCAGCGCGGCAAGCGTTGAGGCGGCTCGGGGTTCAGGACATGAACTCTTAGCGTAACCGTAAGGCAGCGCGTTGATAACGCACCTTATGGCCAACTACATGGGTCTCTATTGTAAGCAAATTAGATGATCGGGTCTTGCACCAGCAACTTTTCCTCGTAGATGCGCCTGACGGTCGTCTCGACGTCAGGTTCCTGCACCGAGATGTCGCGGAGGCTGTACCGCGCCGAGAGGCGACCGATGAGATCCGAAGCGCTGAGATCCCGCCGGTCGAAGGCGTAGACCGCCCGCTGGTCGGCGTAGTGCAGCAGCTCCGCGCCGCCCACTGTGACGTCGGCGTAGTCCTCGGTAAAGTCCACCTCGAGGTGCCACTTACCGCCGAAACGTGCCTGGAGGCGGGTTAGAGAACCGTCATAGAGCAGTTTGCCGTGGTCGATGATGAGCACCCGTGGGCAGAGCTTCTGCACGTCGGCCAGGTCGTGGGTAGTCAGCAGCACGGTTGTCTCGCGCACCTCGTTGATGTGCTTGACGAACCCCCGGATGCGCTCCTTGGCGACGACGTCCAGGCCGATGGTCGGCTCGTCCAGGAATAGCAGGTCGGGATCATGCAGCAGCGCGGCGCAGAGGTCGGCGCGCATCCGCTGCCCGAGGGAGAGCGAACGCACGGGGGAGGTCAGGAACTCGTTAAGCTCGAGCACCCGCTCGAACTCCCGCAGGTTGTCCCTAAAGGTCTGCTCCGGTACCCGGTAGATGTAGCGCAGTAGCTCGAGCGACTCAATGACGGGCAGGTCCCACCAGAGCGTGGTGCGCTGACCGAAGACTGCACCGATCCGCGCCACGTAGGTCTGCCTCGATACCCAGGGCGTGTAGCCGTTCACTGTGAGGTGGCCGCTCGTGGGCACGAGCAGCCCGGTCAGCATCTTGATGGTCGTAGACTTGCCCGCCCCGTTCGGACCCAGGTAGCCGACCACCTCTCCCTTGGCGACGTTGAAGCTGACGGTATCAACCGCTTTGACGGTGTGGGTCTCGCGCGTCACGAAGTCGCGCAGCACGGCCATCCGCCCTTCGTGGCGTTT
Organism: uncultured Truepera sp.; assembly: GCA_902806425.1. Lineage (GTDB taxonomy): Bacteria > Deinococcota > Deinococci > Deinococcales > Trueperaceae > Truepera. The sequence goes on along the minus strand of CADCWP010000373.1, from coordinate 8,472 downwards.
GCGCACCTGAAAGTGCTTGCTCAAATCCCGAACGTCGATCATGCTCAGCTCCCGGTGCTGTGATAGTGCTTGAGGCCGAACCGCCAGAACAAAAGGGCGGCGACGAAGACGGCACCACCTGCTACGGGTGCTACAAAGGGCGCGAACGCCGGGAAGCCGAGCGGGTCGGGCTTGTCCAGAAAGTACAGCGCCGGGTAGTAGTTCAGAAAGATGGCCGGTATCATGAAGGTGAAGATGCGCCTGAGCCACTCCTGATAGATGCTCATGGGGTACGAGATCAGGAAGCTGCCGCCGTACGTCAGGATGTTCACGGCTTCGAACGACTCCACCGTCCAGAAGGTGATTGTGGAGCCAGTGATAAAGAGCCCGCCGAAAAACAGCACCATGCCGAGCACCACCAGGGGAAGGTACAAAAGCTTCCCGACGGTCCAGACCAACGGGTTCAGGTTGAGCGCCAGCGTGAAGATGCCGACGCCCAGAGCGACCCGCCCAAAGCGCCTGAGCGTCACGTCGGAACCGAGGACCTGCCACGTGACCGGGACGGGCCGCAAGAGCAGGCGGTCGAACGTACCCTTGCGCACCTCTTGCCCGAAGCGGGCCGGATCGAACCCGGCAAAGGTCATGTCCATCAGGCCGAACGACAGCTCGACCAGGCCGTAAAGAAACGCCACCTCGCCGAGCGTCCAGCCCTGTATGTCGTCGAACCGCTCGAACACCAGCGCGACCGCGCCGAACTCGGTGAGCGTGATCAGCATCGTCGCCAGCACGTCGAGCACGAAGGAGGTGCGGTACTGGAGCTGGCTGCGCACCTGCGCGCCTAAGAGACGCCAGTAGCTTCCCAACGTGTGTCGCACTCAGCCCCCCAGGATGACGAGCCGCCGGGTGGCTCGAGACAAAACGAACTGGCATAAGGCGACCAGGCCGAACGCCCACAGCGCCTGCGCCAGCAGCGCCTGCACCAGGGCAGATCCCGTCACCACCCCGAGGTAGACTTCGACGACGGTGTTGAGCATGTGAGGAAAAGGCGTCAGGTAGGCGACCGTCTGTACCCAGTCGGGGAAGAAGCGTAGCGGCATCAGGAAACCCGAGAAGAACATGACGATGACGAAGGCGAAGCGGCCTATCCCCTTGGCGTCGGGCGACCAGAAGGCGGCGAGGTTGACCAAGAAGCGGTAGGCGAAGGAGAGCAGCCAGCTCAGCGCCAGGGCGACCACCAGCGCCCCCCACTGCGCCACGCCCGCCGGGTAGCTGATGTCGAAGATCAGCGCGTAGACGAGCATGATAGTGAAGCCGCGTAGGACCAAGCCCACGAGCGCACGACCTAAATCCTGTGCCAGCCAGAAGGAAAAGAGGCGCATGGGCTTGAGCAGGTCGGCGCTGATCTCCCCCTGGTGGACCGCGTTCATCAGGTCGTACCAGCCGAAGATGCTCAGGTAGACGATGACGGCCTGGGTCAGGCCGGTGTAGGTGATGATGCTCTGCACGTCGAGCCCCGCGACCACCTCACGGTCACCGTAGAGGGCAACAAGGACGGCGGCGCGCACTAAACCGAAGAAGCTGTTGGTGACTAGACCAGCTAGCGCTGCCGTCCGGTAGGTGAGGTGGCGGCGGAATGAACGACGGGTTATCTCCCAAAACAACCTCACGACAGGCATCTCCTTGGTCACTAAAGGGGCGAAGGGGCGATGAGTCGGACTGAGGCTGAATCGGGTCTGGACAGTAACGTTACAGTGCCTAGGAAAAGACAGGAAAAAGAAGGTAACACGCGGATAGAAGCTAATGCAAGACGTTGTCAGGCCAAGCCACCAAGGTTGCGTGCAAAAGCGAAAGCTCTACCTGGACGCCCGATTACGGTCGTTACCGGCGGTTTCCCTCAAACTCCTCTTTGGTCAGGCCGAACAGAACCAGGTCGAAATAGCGTCCTTGCTGGAACAGCATTCGGCGCTGTGTACCCTCGTGGGTGAAACCAAGATGTTCATGCAGTGCGATAGTCGCCGCGTTGTCGCTTTGGGTCGCCACGTTGACTTTCTGGTAGCGCAGTTCCTGGAAGTAGTAGCGCAGCACCATGACGATGGCCTCCCCCGCGTAGCCCCGCCGCTGATGCTCGCGGGCGACGTCGAGCGCGTAGCTGAAGGTGCCGTCACGCGAATTGCAGGTTTGAGTAGCGATGGAGCCGACCGGGTCACCCGCCAGCGTTTCGATAAGCCACTGGAAGGCGTCGTTCTTGAATTCTCGCTTTGCTTTCTCCCGCACCCAGTCCTCAAGGGCTGCGCGCGAGTGTGGGGGGTGCAGAAAGTCCAGTAAGCGGTTACGTTCGGTGTCCTGCTGCAGTTGAAAGAAGAACTCGGCGTCGGTCGGCTCGAGCGCCCGGAGCTTGATGTTCACGCCCTCCCAGTAGCTCGTCGTGAGCGTTTCTTGTTGCTGTGACATGGGTCAGCGTAGCAGCTACTCGGCAACCAATGAAGGGCCGATAAAGCGATTGATACTGTCGGCGAAGTCGGCTGAACCTCAATACAGTCCCGCCGTACCAGTTCGCGTATCGACAAAAGCCTAAAAAAGACGGCGCTTGGTCAAGCTAGAGGTAGGGCTTCTTGGCTATCTGAACTTCGCCACCAGTATCGTCCGTCTTATCAACCGGTCGGGACCGTGGCTGTTCATAGGTAGAGCCCTGCGAGACCGTGTTACGCTGCGCGAATCGTGATCTCAAAAGGTTGACGCTACCGCGACCCGAGCCAACGCCAGAATCTGAGGCGGCCTGTGGGTCGCCTTTTTTTGTCCTTAATGACTGGAGGCTGTTGTGGAACGCTCAAGCACTAAAGTCGCGCTCGCCCAGCGCGTCGCGGAACGTCTAGGTGAGGTGCCGGATGTTGTGGCCGTCGCGCTTGGAGGCTCCCTCGCACGAGGGCGCGCGCTGCCAAACTCCGACATCGACCTCGGCATCTACTACCGCCCGGCGCGCCCTCCCAGTATCGCGGCACTCCGGCAGCTCGCGGCAGAACTTGACGACTCAGGTTTGGGCGACGCCGTGACCGACTTCGGGGGATGGGGACCGTGGGTGAACGGCGGCGCGTGGCTCACCATCAAGGGACACCGCCTCGACTGGATCTACCGTGACCTAGACCTTGTCGAGCGTGTCTTCGACGCTTGCGAGCGGGGGGAGGTCGCCCGGCACATCCAGGCAGGTCACCCCCACGGTTTCCATACCCACAACTATCTGGGGGAGGTGCATTACGGTCGGTCTCTGGTTGACCCGGCGGGTGTTCTGGCTCACCTCAAGGGGCGTGTCGATGTTTATCCCGAACGGCTCGCGCAGGCGTTGATCGAGTCGTACAGCTGGCGGGCGTACACCGCGCTAGATGCGGGCGAGAAGTCCCTGGCGAGAGTGGAGAGCGTTTATGTAGCAGGCTGCTTTTTCGAGTGTGGGTACTGCTTGGTCCAGGTGCTGTTCGCACTAAACCGACGTTTTTTCGTCAACGAGAAGGGCGCGCTCGGGGAGACCCGGACATTCGACCAAGTCCCCCCGGGCTTCGCCGACACTGTCCATGAGGTCCTATCACATCCAGGAGAGTCAATGCAGGTGTTGCAGCAGAACTGGAAACGGATGTGGGACCTGGCCTACGCCGTCGGGGAGCTGGTGGGTCACGAACATTAGCTTCTGAGACCTTGTAGACGTCTAGAATAGAGGCAGCGCATGAACATCATTACCACCTGCACCCGCGTCCCAAGTAGGGTGGTCCCATGACCCAAAGCTCACGCCGCCTCCTGTGGAGCGGCTGCTCGAACGTCCGCGACTTAGGCGGTTACGCTACGACTGATGGCGGCGTGAGCCGCACCGGCAGCCTGATTCGCTCGGACAACCTGGCTCGCCTCACCGCAGAGGGCCAGGACGCAGTCAGGCAGGGCGGTGTCTCGACCGTCATCGACGTGCGTTCTCCCTATGAACTCGACCTCGAGGCCAACCCGTTCGCACGCTCGTCAGCGAACGGGGGTCCCATCTACCGCAACCTGCCTTTGATGGACGAGGCCGACACCGAAGGGGTCGCGCTCGTCAACGCCGCGCCCACCGTCGCCGAGGCGTACCGGCACATGCTCGACCGCTTTCAGCACAATATCGGCTTGATAACGTCGGGCATCGCCGACGCGCCTTCTGGCGCGGTCGTCATCCACTGCCACGCGGGCAAAGACCGCACGGGTCTGGTCGTCGCGCTGGCGCTGAGGCTGGCGGGCGTGTCCGAAGGCATGATTGCCGAGGACTACGCGCTCAGCGATACCTACCTGGACGCACTCTATAAGGAAATGCTCAGCAAAAAGCCGACTCCGTTGAGCGTGCCGATTTGGCCGAGCAGCTCAGTTCCAAGCCCGAAGCGATGCTTGGGGCGCTGTCGCGCCTCGACGCGCGCTATGGCGGCGTCGAGCTGTACCTGTCGGGGTGCGGGCTGAGTGACGAGACGATACAGAGGTTGCGCAGCCGACTCCTGGAGCCAGCGGACGCCATCTGAATACCGCACTATAAAGACGGTTAGCGCACGCCCTAACTTGTTTACGACTTACACCGGCGTAGCACCTGCCAGACACCGTTGCGCAAGAGCAACGTACTTGCGGTACTTACGTTCAGCTTCGGCCAAAAAACCCTCGGGGAACGCCACCAGCCGCGGGTCGAGGCCGCGCGGCACCTCGTACACGTAACGGGCAAAGCGCACCACCCACCACACCGACAAGACCAAGACGTACGCCCGGATACGTTCGGGGGCGCTCGCGTCTTGGGTCAGCTCGGCATAGCGTGCCACCACCCAAGGCCAGCGGTCTTGGGGCACGCGGGCGTAAGCGGGGTGGGTGACGAGGTCAGCCATCTCAAAGGCGGGATCACCCCAACCCCCGTACTCCCAATCGAGCGACTTCCAGCCGTCCAAAAGCCGGACAAAGTTGGTCAGGTTCCCGTCGCCTCGGCACAGCGCAACCGGCGGCTTAGGCCAGGCCGGGACGGTCTTTGCCAAGAGGGGCAGCACGACCTCGCGCAACCCTTCCGGGTACGCGCTCTCAGAAAGTTGCCGGAGTTGCCCGCGCACCAGCGCCTTAGCCGCCTCGAAACTGCTAGCGTTGAGCACAGTAGGTTTGAGGTTCATGCGAGTGTGCTCGGGTCGCACACGTGCGAGGGCGGCGTAATGCTCGAGCAGGTCCATCCAACCTTTGTCCGTTTCGGGCGGCTCGGTGGAGACCTCGCCCGCAAGCCAGCTTTGCACCACCACCGGCTGACGATAGCGGCGGCGCTCAAGCAGCAGCGGGCGCGGCGCGAGGCCTGCATCCGCTTCTCGCAGGGCCATGAGTGCGGCGTACTCTCGGCCCGCTCGGTCGCGCGCGTCGTCGAGGCAGAACTTGACGGTTACCTCGGCATAGTCGTTGCGAGCGTGATAGACGAGGCCGTTCGCGCCGCCCGTGATTTGTCGGACGTGCCAGCCGGGGGCAGTGCTGCCTTGGTCGAGGTGCGTGAGCAGGTCGGTGAGGTCGTTAGTCATGTGCGCTTTGGAAACGACTATACAGCGCCTACAACAGCCGAGCGCTAAGGGCAATTATAGGACGGTTGTGCGGTACTCGCGCTCGTTAAACGCATAAGACGTTGGTTGGCTTGAAATTGATCAAGGGCTTCCGGGCGGCCAATGTGGAGGTGACGAAGGCAGCGGACCTGAGCGCGTCGAGTCGTCCCCGAGCCGCTCGTCCTCACGCCCCAGACGGCCTCCTAGAAACCGCTACCAAAGCTCAGCGAGAACGCTTTGGTTATCGTCAATGCGCCGATGTGCAGGAGATAGCGCACTCCACAGTTGCTAGATCAAAGCTTCAATGCAGCACCTCAGCAGAGTCAAAAACGAAGGTCCACGGAGGCACCGGATATAGCTCCCGTACCCATTCCCCGAGGTGCCCTGACGTTACCGTGAGGAAACCACGGGGGTGGGCATGGCGACAGTGCAGCAGATGGACGAGGACGAACAACAGCAGCTGTTGCGCGAGGCGATAGACGCCATCAACAACGTCATCGTCGTGACCGACCCCAACCTGCCCGACAACCCCATCATCTACGTCAACCGCGGCTTCGAGCAGCTGATCGGGTATAGCCGCGACGAGGCGTTGGGCCGCAACTACCGCTTCTTGCAGGGCGACGACCGCGAGCAGGAAGCAACGCGGAGGCTCCGCGGGGCCATCTCGCGGGGTGAGCACAGCCGCGTGGAGCTGCGCAACTACCGCAAGGACGGCACGCTATTCTGGAACGAACTCTACGTCAGCCCCACCTACCGGGAGTCCAGACTCCGCTACTTCTTCGGGGTGCAGAACGACATCACCGAGCGCAAGGCGCTCGAGGCGAGCAACGAGCACCTCACGCGAACGAGAGAGCAGATGTTGGAGGTCGTCCAGGAAGTGATGAGCGACACGGGCTGGTTCAGCCATAAGGTGATGCAGCGGCTGGCTGACCTGCGCTCAGGTGCCCCCGAGGACGGCAGGCCCGTCGCACTGTCACGACGTGAGCAGCAGGTCTTGGAACGCCTAGCCAAGGCCTTAGGCAACGAGACTATCGCGGCGGAGCTGGGTATCGCTACCCAGACGGTGCGTAACTACATCAGCACCATTTACGACAAGCTCGGGGTGCACTCGCGGGCCGAGGCGATTATCTGGGCGCGGGAGCGGGGCATCCTCAACAAGCCTGAAGTCCGGTCCGAAGCCTAGCCTCTTGCTGACCTCGGCACTTGGCAGCGCCATGACGTCTTGGTGGGTCAGCGCGTCGTGAACATGCCCCGCCGGGCGGTCAAAGTGCAGCAGCGTCTGCACCTCGACTGAGCCTTCGTCCTCGTGCGTAAGTAGCTTTACCGCGAGCGCCGTGCCGCATCGTGGGCAGCGCGGTTGCTCATCATGGTGGATTTATGTGTTATGCCTGACTTCGTACTCCATGCCTGTTGCCGCCAGCTTACCCGCCCCTACTAGACCAGGATGTGGCGCTTAGGAAAAACCAGGAAGTAGGTGGTCGCATGTACATGGGGGCGTGGCTGAAGGGGCGTGTCGGCTTCCGACTATCCGTCCTGACAGATGAGTAAAGAACCGACGCTGGCGGTAGCTGCCGCAATGGGCCACCTACAACGACCCGAGTCTAACTTCGTCGGTACAGCCCGACCCGGTAAAGCGACGCTGCACAGGACGTGTGTGAACCCCACCTTGCTGAACGTCCACCGCATGCCGTTTCGGGTTATCGGTCCGAGAGTGCTGGGAGAGGCACACAACCGCGCCTAACCGCATCGCTTTGCCTCGGCTATATTATTTGTCGGATCAGCACCGGAGTCCGCTAGGAAAACGCGGGCGGACGAGCGCATCGTTTCGAGGAAGCAGGGCCGCATCCTCAGCTTAGCGTCTGCCGGTTCGGTTATAAGGGGAGCAGTAAGCATGACCATCAGGAGCAGCACCTCGGTCGTCGAAGAACTCGTCCAGGTCTACCCGTCCTGCCGCAACTCAAGGTGTTATACAAGGAAGAGATCGACGAGGCACTCAGGCTCTTATCCGCTTACCGCACTCGAGTCGTCGGCGTGGTAAGCGCAAGCATCGATCCGGTCACTGCTGGGTTGGGTCATAACAACGTAGCCGTGCGTGTCCACTCCTATGGATATGAGATTCGTCTTTTCGCCGAGAGCTACCCCGATGAAGTCGGTCAGAAGGTTGCCGGACGTGGAGGGTCGGCAGTAGCTGTTGTTAAGCTCCGTCGTCCACTCGTTATCACAAAAGGAGCCGCACTCGAACTCGACGTAGATTTCTATATCCGTGCTGTTATAGACACACATGGCGCTAACGGTCGAGGCGAACTGACATAAGACCACGAACGCCCCCACAACGAAAAAGGGTAGGACGAGTGCTTTTAGCTTATCCACAAACATGAGGCCCCCTAGAAATCGTGAAAGGCGCGACGCTCGGCGAAACGGGTCCGGCCGTCGCTGGTACTGTCCATCACCCTGACTAGCTGCTCTGGATGTGGTTACGGTGCTCCTCGCCAGAAATGGTGTCGTCGCTGTTCTGATTGTAAGGTTGGTGGTGTTCTTGGGGTTTCTTCCCTATAATGGTCACTAACCGAACTTTTGCGTCGTTGCCGATTTTAAGGTCAAAGCCGAGACCTGCGTAAGCTGAAGGTAACGTCATTCCTGTAAGGCTCAGCCACGAGGTGTGATCCGGCATGATCTATAAGCTGTTTGGCACAAGCGGAACCACCGATAGATGGTTTCGGGTGACAGAACCTCATGGCGGCGTGGAGGGGCAGTGGCAATGGCCTTGACCCTCCTCAGTACCAAGCTCCACCCTCCAGCCCCCACCGCGCATGTGATTGCGCGATCCCACCTCCACGCGATGCTGGAGCGCGGTCTCAGCGCCAAGCTCATCCTCGTCTCGGCCCCGGCAGGTGCGGGCAAATCCACCATGCTGGCGACCTGGCTCAAGCAGCAAAGCAGG
>CADCWP010000372.1 GCA_902806425.1 uncultured Truepera sp. | reverse complement strand
GTGCTGTTGGTGTCCGGAAACTGCTGCGGCGTTTGGTTCTTCGGAAAGCGGTGTTGTCCGTTATTTTCGTGTTAGCGCTGGGGGCTCGGGTCGGCCCGCACGCGTTTATTGAAGGTCCGGCTTGGCTCGGTAGTAGCGCCGAGGTCGGTCACGGCGCGACCTTGCGCGGCAACGTAGTTTTAGCACCCAAAGCCAAAGTTGGTCACGCCACCGAGGTCAAGCGCTCGGTCTTTCTACCCGGTGCCGCCGCGCCGCACTTTAACTACGTGGGCGACTCGGTGCTCGGTAGCGGCGTCAATATCGGTGCTGGGGTCAAGCTGGCGAATTTCCGGGCACTCGCGGGTACCGTCAAGATAGACGGCTTCGACACGGGCCTTGGCAAACTCGGTGCGATGCTCGGTGACGGGGTGTCTATAGGGCACCGTGATCGGCCCGCGCACGGCGGTCTATCAGGGCGCGATGCTGCGGGGCGTCTATCCGGCGGATACCGTGATCAAGCTCCGGCAGACGCTCGACACCGCCCCGCGCCGCTAGATGTTTCCTCTGCGTGACGCCAACCCGCGCCACGGCCTCCCTTACGTTACTTGGGCGCTAATCTCGCTCAACACTTCCGTGTTTATTTACATGCTGCTCCTACCCCTTTTTGAGGGCGAGCGGTTTATCTTTATCTACAGCTTCATCCCACAATTCTTTTTCGACTCCCCTCTGCCGAACGCCTACCGTCTCGTAAGCAGCACCTTTTTGCACGGTGGCTGGGCGCACATTCTAGGCAACATGTTTTTCCTGTTCGTTTTTGGCGATAACATCGAGGAGCGGCTTGGCCGCGGACGCTTTCTGCTCTTCTACCTGCTGGGTGGAACGCTGGCAACGCTTGCCCACGGCATCTTTACCCCCGCCTCGGCGGTACCGATGATCGGGGCGTCAGGCGCGGTGAGCGCGGTTTTGGGCGCGTACATCGTGCTGTTCCCACGGCAGCGTGTCCTGACCTTTATTCCGCCCTTTTTTATCTTCTGGTTACCGGCGTGGTTATATCTGGGGTATTGGGCACTGATTCAGACGTTTGAGGCGTTCGGGGGCCTCGTCGTCGTTAGGGGCGACGGGGTAGCCTGGTGGGCACACGTCGGCGGCTTTTTGTTCGGGGTACTGGCAGTGCGGGCTCTAGCGCGCTCCCCCCGCTATGATGTTTAGCGCGTCGCCACAAGCCTTATCGGGCTCACCACTTTGTACGCTGTCTTCAACAGGCATACCTACTGCACAAAACGCGCCGTGAGTATCACCGGCGCGTTTTGTGCAGGGCTTTTACGTTTAGCTGGTCGGTTCGATCAGGCCGTAGTCGCCGTCATAACGCCTGTAGATCACGTTGATGTCGTCTGATTCCATGTTGCGAAAGACGAAAAAAGCGTGACCGAGCGCCTCCATCTGCATAGCGGCGTCTTCGGGAGACATCGGGCGCATGACGTGGCGCTTGACCCGGACGATCTCGCCTTCGCCCTCGTCGGCTGCCGTTTCGGGGGGCAGGTCGCCGTCTAGGGGCAGGGGCGGCAGGTCGTTTTCTGAAAGCGTCGGTTCCTCGGTGCGCCTGCTGAGCTTGCGTTCCTTGAAGCGTTTAAGCTGACGCTCGAGCTTTTCGACGACCGCGTCGGTGGCGGCGTAGGTGTCCTGACCGCTCTCTTCGGCGCGGACGATGCCGTGCGGCAAGTTGAGCTGCACCTCGACCTTGGCGGGGAGCACCGGGTTGCCGTCGGCAGCGTAACTCATCACGACCTTGGCGTCGACGATGTGATCCGAGAAGCGGCTGAGTTTATCCAGCTTGTCCTCGGCGTACGTTCGCATCGCGTCGGTAACGTCGATGTTGCGGCCAATCAGCTTATAGATGTCCATCTAAACCTCCAAGGTGACGCCCAGTCTAGCACTTCGTACCCAGCCGTGCAGGGCAGCCCGCGCCACGCCTAGACCTACACCCTAGCGGGCTCGGTGTATTGGGCCGAACTTAAACCTGTTTGGCTGGTAGATTGGCCGTGAGCACCATGCGGTCGCCCTCTTGCTCCAAAGACACGTCCATGTTCTCGTCGCCGGGAAAATATTTGGCGATCACCTGCAAAATCTCGTTTTTCAGTTCGTTAAGCTTGCCCGGTGCCAACCCGGCGCGGTCAGCGACGAGCACCATCTGAAGCCGCTTTTTAAGCTGGTCCTTACTCTTATTGCGACCAAATAAACCGAACATCAGCCGATCCCCAGAATGCGCCGCAAATAGGTCATCAAGCCCCTTTTGCTCTCGAGGGCGCTGTGCGGAATCTCCTGCCCCTGGACCCGCTTGGCGATGCTGCGAAACGCGTCGCCCGCGCCCGACTTCTCTTTATCCAAGCTGATGGGGCTGCCGACGTTCGTGGAGACGATGATCTTCTCGTCTTCAGGAACGATGCCGATGAGTTTGATCCCCAGAATTTCAAGCACGTCGTCGACTTCCAGCATATCGCCGCGCCTGACCATGTCCGGTCGCAGGCGGTTGATAATGCACTTGATTTCAGTGATGCCGCGCGCCTCCAAAAGCCCGATAATGCGGTCGGCGTCACGCACGCTGCTGACCTCGGGGTTGACGACCACCAGCGCGCCTTCGGCGGCGCTTGCGGCAGTTTGAAAGCCCGACTCGATCCCGGCGGGCGAGTCGATGAGGATGCGGTCGAAACCCTCTTCGTCGACGAGTTTTGTGACCGTTTCCCGCATCCGCTCCTCGGACAAGGCGCTCTTATCGCGGGTCTGCGAGGCAGCTAAAAGGTGCAGGTTCTCAACCCGTTTGTCGCGGATAAGCGCCTGCTTGAGTTTGCAGCGCCCCTCGAACACGTCGATAAGGTCGTAGACGACGCGGCCCTCTAAGCCCATCACCACGTCTAGATTACGCAACCCCACATCGGTGTCGATAACGACAACTTTTTCGCCGAGTTGGGCGAGGGCCGCGCCGACGTTGGCGGTCGTCGTGGTCTTGCCGACACCCCCTTTGCCCGAAGTTACTACTATCGCTTTAGCGTTCACCTAAGTTCCTCCATCACCTCACGCTGCCGGAGGCGTTCTTTAGTCCGTCCAATCAACCTTGGTGATGATAACAAACTTCACTTCGGGGTGTCTCGAGCCCGGTTCTGTACGAGGAGCGCCTCTGGGCATGGGCCCAACCTGTGACTGAGTACGTTCAACACACGTGCCTCAAAACAGACGCGTGTGCTGTACCTCAGGCTGTCGGGCTCAGGTTGGCATATTTGAGTAAGAGACGCTTCGGTCCCGCCTCCTTAAAGACCACGGTGATCTCCGCCCTCGGCCCCTCACCCGAGACTCCGACAACGGTCCCTGCCCCAAACTTCGGGTGCGTGACCTTTTCACCCCCGCGATATCCCGCGCTTTTGGATGTAGTGTCGTCCGCGTCGGCTTTAGGCGACGCACTCGGCGGTGCCCAGACGGCGCGGCTATATTTATTCAGGCGCGTCTCACCCATCTCGACTCCGAAGATGTCGATCTCTTTAAGCATCGTTTTGGGCACGTCCTCTAAGAATCGGCTCGGGCGGGCGAACTCGGTGCGGCCAAAACTCATGCGAGACTCGCTATTGACCAAAAATAGCGTCTCCTGCGCGCGGGTGATGCCGACGTACAGCAGACGCCGCTCCTCCTCGATCTCCTGAAGCGAGCCCGTCGACGAGCGGTGCGGGATGAGATTTTCCTCCATGCCGACGAGAAAGACCACGGGGAACTCGAGCCCCTTGGCGTTATGGAGCGTCATCAGCGTGACGGCCTCTTCGGGCACTTCGCCCTGATTGACCGCCTTCACGGCGCGGTCGTCGACGCTCGCTAAGAGCGCAGCTTCGTCGAGAAACTCGGCGATGGAGCCGCCTGTCTCCTCCTGCCATTCGGTGACGGCTGTGATGAGTTCGCCCAAGTTCTCGATCCGGCCCTGCGCCTCGAACGACTTTTCGTCCTTTAGGGCCTGCATATAACCGGACTGGTCGATCACCGCCTTTAGAAACTGCGCGGCGGGGAGCGTTTCGGCGGCCTCCTTAAGATCGTCCATCAGTTCGACAAATTCACCGATGCGTTTGACTGCGGGCGTGCCACGTAAAATCTCGTCACTCTGCCGGAGCGCGTCGGAAAAACGGGCCGTGTGCTTCGCGGCCCAAGCGACCAACTTGTCCTCGCTGGTCTTGCCGATGCCGCGCTTTGGGCGGTTCAGGGTGCGCCGCCAAGCGATGTCGTCGGCGGGGTTGAGGGCGGCGCGGGCGTAGGAGAGGGTGTCTTTGACCTCGCGCCGTTCGTAGAAGCCGACGCCGCCGACGATCTTGGCTGGAATCCCGGCGCGGCGCAGGGATTCCTCCAAGACCCGCGACTGCGAGTTGGTACGGTACAAGACGGCGAAGCTGTTGGGTGTCAGATCTTTACTTTGCAGCCGTTCGATCTGTCGGGCGACAAAGTCCCCCTCGGCCCGGTGGTCGCTAGCCCGGTAGATTTTAACCGGCTCGCCGATCCCTTTAACCGGGCGCAGGTTCTTTTCTAAACGACCTTCGTTGGCGGTGATGATAGTGTTGGCAAGCTCTAAAACGCTGCTCACCGAGCGGTAGTTGAGCTCGAGCCGGTACACTGCCGCCTCCGGATAATCCTCCCGAAAGTCTAAGATGTTGCGGACATCGGCCCCGCGAAAGGCGTAAATGCTCTGGTCGGGGTCGCCGACGACCATCAGGTTGCCGTAGGAGCTGGCGAGGAGTTTGGTCAGCCGGTACTGCGCGGTGTTGGTGTCCTGGTACTCGTCGACGTGGATAAAGACCGCGCGCTGCTGCACCTTTTGCAGCACGTCGGGAAAAGCGTCGAACAGCTCGACAGTGCGTCCCAGGATGTCGTTGAAGTCCACCGCGTTGGCTTGCCGCAGCCGTGAGCTGTAACGCCCATACGCCTCGGCGATGAGGTCTAGCGGCAGTCCCGCGACCATCCCGCCCAACACCCGCTCGCCCTCGCGCAAGAGGTCACTGGGCGTCCACAGGTTCGATTTGGCGCGGTCGATGAGTGAGCGCAGCACCCGTGGGTTGGCGTCCCCTAAACCCGACACGCGCTCCAAAATCTCTTTAAGGACCTCTAGCTGATCGGTGTCGTCGTAGATGGCAAAGCCCGACTCCAAACCGATCAGCGGCCCGTAGTTACGCAGCACCCGCAGGCACGCCGAGTGAAAGGTGCTGACCCACAAGTCTTTGGCTTTGCCGCCCATAAGGTGCGCGACGCGTTCTTTAAGCTCGCCCGCGGCTTTGTTGGTAAAGGTTACCGCCAGGATTTCAGTCGGGTAGACCTCATGTGCGTCCATGAGGTACGCGATGCGGTGAACGACGGTGCGTGTCTTGCCCGAACCCGCGCCCGCTAGAACCAAAGCGGGGCCTTGAAAGTGCGTGGCAGCGGCCCGCTGCTCGTCGTTCAGTACGCTGATGAGGGGGTGGTCTAAAGTTTCTGGCACAGTCAGGTCATCATAACGCGCCCTAGGAGCTGTGGCCGTCAGGATTGTTAAAGGGGTAGGCCGGGGAAAGGTCATGGGTTTATGGTTAGATAAGACTGCCGTGGCTCGCGAGACGCGAGACCTTTTTACCTGCGCTTGAAAGTTTGCTAGACCGGGCTGCCGAGATGGAGGCGCGGCGTAGCGACGCCAAATCCGAAGAGAACACGAAAGACAAGTTGCTGACGCCATTTTTAGAGGCACTCGGCTATGGCCCTGACGAGCGCACCCTCGAAGTAGGCATACGCAGCCTGACGCTGAGCCGAGGGTGGGTGGACTACGTGTTGCTGCCGGAAAAGCGTCGTATGCCCTGGCTTATGGTCGAGGCTAAATCATTTTGGGACAGCCGGATATGGGAAACAAACCGTGAGCAGGTTTTGGGATACCTCCGCAATTATGCGTTCGACATAGGGGCGGATACACCGGTCTCATGGCTGCTGCTGACGAACTTCAGGGAGTGGCACCTGCTGCGGCTCAATGACCAAACGCCCTTCTGGAGCTTTACCGCGCAAGACCTGCGCGACCCGGACCGCGCTGCCGAGGTTTACGAGCGGCTGGCTAGGGAACAGGTAGGCCGTGACCGGTTGCTCGCCTTCTACACCGAGCGGCAGCGCGAGACGCTCGGCGAGCAGTTTTTGCGCGACCTCAAGACCTGGAGGGTGGTTCTCGCCAACGGCATACAGCAGCGACACCCAGAACTCTCACTTGAGGAGATACGTGGGGCTTCGCGCACCATCTTGCTGCGCTTTCTCTTTATCCGGCTGCTGGAGAATTATGGTCAGGAGACCTACTACGTGCTCGGCAGCCTTTATCAAAGTTGGAGTGAGAGCTTTAGGAGCCTGCCCTTTGTCGGGAGGTTGCAGAACAAGTTTCGAGATACTTGGGCGACTTACAACACTGAGCTTTTCGCACACGACCCGTTTGTAGACGCGTTGGAAGTGCCCAACGAACACCTCGAGATGCTGGTGCAGCTCAACCCGGTACCGGACGAGTCGCTCTCGGGCATCCTCGAGGGGCGGCTGTTCGGTCACCGCTCGGTCTACAACTACAACTTTACGACGCTGACTCAAGATATTTTGGGCGTCGCCTACGAGCAGTTCTTGGCCCACGAACTAGGTTCTGTTGACATATCAGCGTAACCAGATGAGAGCCGAAGCGAAGTGAAGGAAGCTGAGATAATTGCGAGCGAGCTTGTCGAAGCGAGAGAAACAACGCCTATAGTGTTTGAGCTTGTTAATGAAGCACTCGACAAGATAACGCTCTTTGTAGAGTTCTTGGTCGTAGGCGCGCTGTTCTTTACGGTTTGACCTGGGAGCAATGACGGCTTCTGCGCCCATTTCGGTGATGGTAAGGAGAAGGGAGTCGGCGTCATATGCCTTGTCACCAAGGACGATCCGCGTTTCATAGCCTTTAAGTAACGCTCTAGCGTGAGGCGCTTCATGTGCTTGGCCGGCTGTGAGCAAGAAGCGTAAGGGATTACCTAGAGCATCGACGTTCACATGAAGCTTGGTGCTGAACCCGCCTCGGCTATACCCAAGTGCTTGCGCCTCCTGACCCCCCTTTTGTGACTTGCGCCCGCCGCACAGGCATGGGCACGAATGACGCTGCTATCAATCATCAGCCTTTCCATGTCCGGGTCGTCCGCAAAGTGCTCGAATAGCCCTCGCCATACGCCTTGTTCGCTCCAGCGGTCAAAGCGTTTATAAACGCTGTTCCAGTTCCCGTACCGCTTGGGTGAAAGCCGCCACTGCGCGCCACTACGCGTCATCCACAAAACGCCCTCGATGAAACGGCGGCACTGCCTCTCTTGGCCGACATACACCTTGGGGTTCTCATTCAGAAACCCTCTGATTTTGCGCCACTGATCGTTGCGTAACTTGACCTCTGTCATGCCCTTTTCTAGCAACGTTAAGCATGAAATTGTCAACAGAACCTAGTCTCCAACGACCTCGAGCCTCACCTCCTCGGCGCGGCACCCGACGAGCCGAAAGCCCTTTACCGCGTCGGGGGTCACGATGAGCTGCACCGCGCCCCACCAGGCGGCGGCGTGGTCTGCCACCGACGGGAGGGGGGCACCCTGGGGGTGCGAGTGATAGCTAGCGAGGAGGTCGTCGCCGCGCGCGTCGGCGTCTTTAAGCGCCCTAAAAAGCCCCTGCGGGTCGGCAAAGAAGCGCGTTCGTGGCATCGGGGAGACGTTCGTGAGGGGCACCTGCCGCGTAACCCGGTCGCCGCGCCCGAACAGCAGGCCGACGCACTCGTCGGGTGCCGTCGCGAGGGCGTGAGCACGGACGGCCCGTAAGATCGGCTCGGGCAGAACCAGGCCGCTCACCCCTACAGACGCTCGAGCACGAGTGGCGGCGGTTCGGTCCGCGCCTTAGAGGTAACGACCGCCCCACCGACGAGCCGGTGCGCGTCCTCCAGCCCCTTGCCGCGGTGGTACAGCGTCAGCAACGGGTCCCCGGCGCGGACCGGGTCACCGACTTTGGCGTAAAGCACAAGGCCAACGCCGGGGTCTACGGCGTCACCCTTTTGGGCGCGCCCGCCACCCAAAACCATGACCGCCTGACCGAGGGCGAGCGCGTCTAGCGACGCCACGAGGCTCTCCCGCTCGGCGCGAAGGAGATGGTGGCCGGGGGCCGTCTCGAGCCGCCCGAGCGCGCGTGCGTCGCCGCCCTGCGCCGCGATCCAGGCTTCGAGTTTCTCGTAGGCGTGGCTGCTCGCTAGGGCCCCTTCCAACGTTTCCCGCGACGCGGAAAGCTCCGCCGCCCTCAGCCCTGTTCCGGCGAGGGTCAGGCACAGGCTCAGTAGATCGTCCGGCCCCCTACCCTGAAGGCAGCGCACCGCCTCGGTGACCTCGAGGGCGTTGCCGACCGCCCAGCCGAGCGGCTCAAACATCCCGCTTAGGATCGCCCGAACCTCCTTACCGGCGCGCGCGCCGATGTCCAACATCGTCCCCGCCAATGCTCGAGCCTCGTCCGGCGTCCTCATAAACGCGCCGCCGCCCACCTTGACGTCGAGCACAATCGTCTGCGCCCCGCCCGCGAGCTTTTTACTCATGATCGAGGCGGCGATGAGGGGAAGCGACCCTACCGTGGCGGTCGCGTCGCGCAGAGCATAGAGGAGACCGTCGGCGGGGGCCAAATCTTTGGTTTGGCCCGTCACGACCCTCCCTACCCGCTCGGCTTGCGCGTAAAACGCCTTTTCCGAGAGTTCAGCCTGAAAATCAGGAATGCTCTCCAACTTGTCGACCGTGCCGCCGGTGTCACCGAGCCCGCGCCCGCTCATCTTGGCGACGGTCGCGCCGCACGCTGCTAAAAGGGGAGCCAGCACCAAACTGGTCTTGTCGCCGACGCCGCCGGTCGAGTGTTTGTCGATGGTGTAAGGCAACCGGGAGAGGTCGAGCACGTCGCCGGAGTGCGCCATGGCGCGCGTCAGGTCGGCTGTTTCAGACGCGCCCATGCCCTGAAAACAGACCGCCATAAGCCACGCCGCGACCTGATAATCGGGCAGCTCGCCCGTGATGTAGCTGGCGACAAAGCCCTCCAAGTCGCCCCGGTTATGGGTACCGCCCTGCTTTTTCTGCTCGATAAAGTCGACAAAGCGCATTGTCTATCCTTTGGGGAACCGGGTAGGCTAGAGCCGCCTCGGCTTTCACCCGTCTCAAACATACGGTACGATGCTCTACTAAAAGAGAGGTTCTCAGAACTATAGGAGGGCGTTGTGGCTCGAGGGTGGCGATACGCGAGGTTAGGCAGAATCTGGGCGGGGATACTGGCGGTGCTCCTGAGCACGGTGGGCGCTCAGGAAGAAGGGCTCTACGCCCCCGCGCCGCCCGCCGACGCCGCCTTCGTGCGCGTGCTGAATATGGGCACCGGTGAGGTAACTCCCAGCCTCGGCGCAACGAACTTTGAAAGGCTCGCCTACGGTGCGGTGAGCCCCTACCGGGTCGTCTTACAGGGCAGCGCCGACTTAAGCGCGGGCGACGTGACGGAAACCCTGGAGCTGGCGGCGGGCCGCTTCTACACCGTTCTTTTAGGCAGCGCGGTGACGCTGCTCGAGGACCCGACGCTGGAAAACCGTGCCCGGACCCTTCTACTGCTCTACAACGCGTCTGAAAACCCGGTCAACCTAAAAACCGCCGACGGGGCTACGGACGTGATTCCCGACGTCGCGGCTCTCGAGGTCGGCAGCATAGAAGTGAATCCCATCTCTGTCGCCTTCGGAGCCTTTTCAGGGGACACCGCCCTGAGCACGTTCGACGCGTTACAGCTCAGGCGTGGCGCGGCCTACAGCACCTTTGTCCTACCCGACGACACTGCCATTTTCATGCAGAACACTACCGCCACTGAATAAATGGTTTTCTCCACCAACCTCTTTCTCTTTTTATTCCTGCCCCTTTTTTTAGGGCTCTACTACATCACGCCCTTTCGCCGCCGCTCAGCGCTGATCCTGGTAGGCAGCTACGTCTTTTACGGCTGGTGGCGTCCGGACTTTTTATCTCTCTTTTTCGGCGTGACGCTGCTCAGCTATCTGGCGGGGCTGGGGGTGGCGAACGCCCGGACGAAGCGCGCAGCTCAACGTTATCTGGCGCTGGGTGTCGTCGGCGACTTAGCGGCGCTCGCGTACTTTAAGTATTTCAACTTCGGTGTAGACAGCCTTAACGCCGTGCTTGCGGGCGCGGGTCTACCGACCTTTACCGCTTGGGAGGTCGTGCTGCCCATCGGCCTGTCGTTTTACACCTTTCAGGCGATGAGCTACGTTATCGACGTGTACCGCCGCGACGCGCCGCCCGCCCGCACCTTCTGGGACCTGAGTGCCTTTATCGCGCTCTTCCCGCAGCTTATCGCCGGTCCCGTGTTGCGTTACAAGGACCTCGCCGATCAGTTCGAGGCACGCAGCCACACCTTTGAAAGGTTTTCGGAGGGCGCGCTCCGCTTTATGGTGGGCTTTTGCAAAAAGGTTCTGATCGCCGACGGGGTAGCGACGCTCGCCGACCGCGCCTTCTCGAGTGCTGACCCAAGCGCCGCCGACGCTTGGCTCGGGGCGCTCGCCTACACCGTGCAGCTCTACTTCGACTTTTCCGGTTATTCGGACATGGCGGTCGGTTTGGGGCTGATGATGGGTTTTCGCTTTATGGAAAACTTCAACCACCCCTATATCAGCCGCAGCATCACCGAGTTTTGGACCCGCTGGCACATCTCGCTCTCGACCTGGCTCCGCGACTACCTCTACATCCCGCTCGGCGGCAACCGCGGTGGGGAGGGCCGCACCTACGTCAATTTGCTGTTGGTCATGCTTTTGGGCGGGCTCTGGCACGGCGCGAGCTGGACGTTCGTGTTCTGGGGCGCGTGGCACGGCCTTTTCTTGGTTGTGGAGCGGTTTTTAGGCAGACAGAAACTCTGGCGACCACTCCCGGCGGTTCTGGCGGTTTCTAAAACCATGCTGATCGTCATCTTGGGTTGGGTGATCTTCCGCGCCGCGAGCGTCGGCGAAGCTTGGGGGGTCGTCAAGGGGATGGCCGGGGCGCACGGCTGGGGACTCAGCGAGGCCTTCGCCTGGGAGCTGACGGGACTCGAGTTGGGTGCGCTCATCGTCGGCTTAATCGTCATCTACCTCGCCCCTTGGTGGCGCGCGCTGCTGTGGCGGCTCCCCGAGGCTAGACAACAGGCGTTGCAAACGGTTCATCTAGCCGTCCTGCCGTTGTTTATCCTGAGCGTTTTCAGGCTCTCGGCGCAAAACTTCTCGCCCTTTTTGTACTTTCAATTCTGATGGGCCGGTTATGATGGAGCATATCGACGCGAGCCGCCAAGCCCCGTTGCCCAGGGCGACCCCAGCGGAACGGGCGGCACTGGCCGATGAAGTCCGGCAGAATCCGCTTCCCGGCACCCTCCGCTGGCTTCCCGGGGCGTTTTTGCTGCTCGTTTTGACCTTTGGCGCGGGGACCGCCCTGCTGACGCCCGAGACCTGGCGCTGGCCGCGCGAGGGGTCGTTTTTACGGGGCGAACAGGCCGCAGCCTACGAAGGCACGTTTAACGAGGCGCTGCCCTTTAAGGACGCGGCGGTATCGACCTGGGGCGTGCTCGAGTACACCCTTTTTCACGAGGGCCGTGAAGGCGTTGTAGTCGGCACGGCTGGCTGGCTCTTCACGCGTGAAGAGGTCGCTTTTTATGAAGACGCTGCCTCTGAGACCGCGCGCAAACTCAGGTTCATCGAACAGGCGCAGGAAGAGCTTGCCGCGCGCGGCGTCGCCCTTGTCGTCGCGCTCGTACCGGATAAGTCGCGGGTCTACGCGGAGTTTGTCGGTCGCCCCCTGCCCAGCTATACGGGAAACCGCTACGGGGCGTTTAGCACCGAACTCACCGCCCGCGGCATCCTCGCCCCCGACCTCCTGACGCCGCTCTTAAACGCCAAGGCCGACGCGCAGGTTTACCTCCGCACCGACACGCACTGGACACCCGCCGGGGCTGAGGTCGTCGCTGAGACACTGGCGCGGGCGCTGGCGGACGCGGGCCTTCCCAGCCTATTTGAGACCGAGTATCGGACCGAGACGACCGAACGAACACTCTATAGGGGCGACTTGCTGAACTTTTTGCCACTTGGTCCGCTTCAAGACCGCTTGGGACCGCCCCCGGACCGCCTCGAGACCCGTCGAACCCGGTTACTAGCGGCGGCGAGCGGCGGGCTGTTCGGTGCGCAGACGGTGCCCGTGACGCTCGTCGGCACCAGCTACAGCGCCGACGAAGCGTGGAACTTTTCCGGTGCACTTCAGAGGGCTCTGGGCGCGGACATTCTGAATTTAGCTAGCGAGGGCCGCGGGCCGCTGCCGCCGATGCGCGGCTATCTAAAAAGCGCTGAGCTGCGCGACACCCCACCCGCGCTCGTCGTCTGGGAGATTCCCGAACGGTATCTGCCCGCCCCGGAGGCCCCGTGAACCGCTCTGCTCATCCCCTGATGTTCCTTTCACTCCTAGCGCTCAGCGCGTGTACGGTCGTGCCGGTTATCGACCCTACCCCACGGGCTGACCTACAGTTTCAACATCTAGCGAGGATGCGCTCGAGCTGCCAGCGGCCTACCGCGCCTTTCAGGGCTATGACGGCTGGTTCTATTTCGAGTATGACCTCGAGGCGACGTATCCGCTTCTAGAGCAGACAGATTTTATGATCGAACTGAGTAGCCGTCTGAGGGCGCAGGGCGTGACGCTCGTGGTATTGCCCATCTCGAGTCGCGCGATCATCCAGCCTAAAACGCTCTACTTAACTGACCCGCAACAAGCTGCGTTTGGCCCAGAAGAAGCCGACAAGGCTTACGCAGCCTTTGTGGACACCCTAAACGCCGACGTGCGGGTAGTAGACGCCGTAGCCGCGGCCAAAGCCTTCGATGCTAGTGGCGGACAAATGTTTTTTAAACGCGACCTGCACTGGACGACCGAAGGGGCCAACGCACTAGCTCAGGAGGTTGCTAAGGAGGTGCGGCGAGCGGTCTTTAAAATAGCGAGCACCGGGGGCAGTTCGTCAGCCGCTGGCTCTACGCGCACTGTGGCTACGTCCTGCCCGCTGAACCGCTGGGCGTCTACAATGTCTCCAGGCCCAGTCAAGGGGGTGACCTGTTCAGCGGCAGCGCACCTGAAGTCGTGCTGGCGGGCTCGAGCTTTAGCCTCCTGCCGTTCGACTACGAGTTTTTAGTGGTGGCCTTGCAGAGTGAGGTCTTAAACGCTTCTGTCGGGGCCGGGGGGGCGCTGGTAGCGCTTCAAAGTTACCTTCTCAAGAACGTCGCCAACTTCAGGA
>CADCWP010000371.1 GCA_902806425.1 uncultured Truepera sp. | reverse complement strand
AAGCTGGTGTTATGGACAAGAAACGGAGCTATGACGAGGGCTGCGCGGCAGCCCACGGCCTCGACCTCATCGGCGAGCGCTGGGCGCTTTTGGTCGTGCGTGAGCTGCTGCTAGGCCCAAAGCGATTTACTGACCTTAGGGCGAGCTTGCCCCACGTCAGCCCCAACGTGCTGTCCCAGCGCCTGCGCGACCTCGAGGCTACCGGTGTCGTGAGGCACCATAAGCTCCCGCCGCCCGCCGCCTCGCAGGTGTACGAGCTGACCAACTGGGGGACGCAGCTCGAACCGGTCATCATGGCCTTGGGCCGCTGGGCGGCGCGGTCGCCGCGGATGCCCTTCACCTCGCCCACGAGCGTCACCTCGCTTATCATCGCCTTCAGGACGATGTTCGACCCCGAGGCCGCTTTGGGGCTTAAGGCGAATCTCGAGCTGAGGCTAGGAGAGGAGACATTTCAAGCTCACGTCATGGACGGCGTGCTCGAGCTTGAGCGGGGCCAGTTAGGCCAGCCCGACGCTATTCTCGAGGGTGATACGGAGATCTTGAAGGCTCTAGCCTTTGGGGGACTGCCCCTCGCCGAGGCGATGCGGATGGGTGCTCTTACGGTGACGGGCGATCAAGTCCTGGCCGAACGCTTCTTCAAGCTCTTCAAGCTGCCGGAGCCGGTCGACATGGCCGCGTCGGCGTAACGGTCAGCAGGCAGCCTGCACGTCGGAGGCGTTGCACCTCGAGTCCCGTTCTTCACCCGACGCACACTGCTCGCTCGTGTATGTGCGAGGATCGTTGGGACGTAGGTGCCGCACTCAACAGAGGCCATAGGAAGGATGAACGAGCATGACAAAAGGATATGGCTGGTGGCCTGACGAGATCACCAGCGTCGGCAGAGAAAATCTGGATGCCGACCACGTCTCGCGCTACGACGTCAAGGAAAACGCCCATGCGACCGAAGAGCTAAGGTTGCTCAAGGAACTTGGCCTTAACGGTCACTCGGAGGTCGTGGACATCGGCGCGGGTACCGGGCAGTTCACGCTCGCCGCCGCTTCAGCGTGTGCAAGGGTGATCGCCGTGGACATCTCGCCGGTCATGCTGGCCGCTCTAAAGGCCAAGGTGAGCGCGTCCGGCCTGTCGAACGTCGAGGTAGTCCAAGCCGGTTTCCTCACCTATGAACACCGAGGAAGGCAAGCCGACTTCGTGTATTCTCGCTACGCGCTCCACCACCTTCCCGACTTCTGGAAAGCGGTAGCCCTTCAGCGACTTCGGCAGGTCGTCCGACCGGGGGGCGTGTTGCGGCTGTGGGACGTCGTCTACAACTTCGACCCGTCTGACGCGGAAGATCGCCTCGAACAGTGGTGCGCCACGGGTGGGCATGAGGTCGAGGGAGACTGGAGCCGGGCTGAACTCGAGGAGCATGTCCGCGACGAGCATTCGACCTTCACCTGGCTGCTCGAGCCGATGATCGAGCGCAGCGGGTTCGAGATTAAAGACGCCGTGTACTCTGGGGGTGGCGTCTTCGCCAGCTACATCGCGCGAGCGGTCTGAAAACGTTTATGACACCCGCGTAGGGCCGCAGCAGCGGTTAAACGGGGGACACGTAACAGAGCAAGGCGTTCAGGATCGTAGTTAAACGAGCAGCCAGGGCAGGGTCGGCGGGCTCGAGCTCGCGGCGCAACCCTTCACCGGTTGCCCGCAAAGCACGCCCGAGTTCGTCAGGCTCGAGGCGAAGAAGCCGTTAATGTCCTCTCCTGTACAAACTTTGGGTCCCCTGAAGCGGCCTTGCCGCTCTTTAGGAAGACGCACGAAGTGCCAAACCAACTTAGCAGCTAATAAAGAATTAAGATTCGATTAAGGTGTTTACGTAATGGTTCTCACATACTTCACAGGGATGCTGAGTTAGCCAGAGCGGGCGCGCCCTTTGGCAAAGGAGCACACCATGCCAAACAACATGCCGCCTGAGACCGGCTGGGAGATGACCGAGCCGAGGGACGCCCTCACTTCCTTTCTGAGCACCTTGCCGAACACGCCGCAACTATTGGCTCTGGGCGAACCGGCCCACAGCGTCGAGGCCTTCCCGGCCTGGCGTAACCGCATCTTTCGCACCCTGGTGGAGCACCACGCCTACCGCTCCATCGCCATCGAAAGCGACGTGCTGGCTGGCCTCCGGGTAGACGCCCACGTCACGTCAGGCCAGGAAACCCTGGACGAAGTCATGCAGCACGGTTTCAGCCACGGCTTTGGCGAAGTGAAGGCCAACTGCGACCTGATCGCCTGGATGCACGGGTTCAACGCTGGCCGTGACGAAGCCGACAGGGTACGTTTTTACGGCTTCGACGCACCGACCGAGACGATGTGGGCACCCAGCCCCCGGCATTCCCTGCTCGAGCTGCATACCTGTCTGGCCGAGCATCTGCCTGAAGTGTCCATCGACAGGTCCACTATTACCCGCCTGTGCGGCGACGACGACCGCTGGACGAACCAGGCAGCGGCGATGGACGCCACTCAATCCGTAGGGGCCGGCGAGGACGCGAAGCGCCTGCGGTGGCTGGCTGACGAGTTGCTGACGCTGCTGGAGATGGAGACGCCTCGCCTGATGGTTCAGCCTGACAACTTCTGGCACGCCCGCCTGCACGCCCGGACAGCCCTGGGCCTGCTGCGCTATCACGCGCGGATGGCCGACAGCGCGCCCGACCGTGTTTCACGAATGCTGACCCTGCGAGACGTGATGATGGCGGACAACCTCACCGCCATCGCCGAGCGGGAAGCGCCGCGCGGCCCGACTCTGGTCTTCGCGCACAATGGGCACCTGCAACGCCATACCGCCCGGTGGACATCCGGGACGATGCACTTGGAGTGGTGCCCCGCCGGGGTGCACCTCGCCGCCCGGATGGGCGAACGTTATGCGTTCGTCGCCACCGCTCTCGGGCAGGGGGCGGGCCTGCCCGTGCCCCTGCCCGATACCCCCGAAGGGTGGCTGAGCCAGCTTTCCGGCTCGCCCCAGTTATACGCCACCCGGGCGCTGGTGCGCGTCCTTCCTTCGTCGCTGGCGAAAAGAACGGATACCTCGAGCATTCCCGGCTACTCCCCCATGAAACCTGAACACCTCGAGCGGACCGACGGCGTTCTCTTCCTTCCCAGCCTAGCTACACAAGGGTCTACCCCATAAGCCGGGCCATTAT
Organism: uncultured Truepera sp.; assembly: GCA_902806425.1. Classification (GTDB taxonomy): domain Bacteria; phylum Deinococcota; class Deinococci; order Deinococcales; family Trueperaceae; genus Truepera. The sequence goes on along the minus strand of CADCWP010000371.1, from coordinate 10,179 downwards.
GGAGATACCGGGGCAGTCTGGCTCTCCATCCTTTTGCGCAAGCATTCAACGAGCCACGTCGCGGCCCGCGTGTAAACGTTCGTGTACGTCCAACCTTTAAGGACGGCGATGAGCTGCCAGTAGCGCTCGAACCGGGGGTCGCTCGTCGCCTCGAAGTATTCGAGCATCCACCGCTCGAAGGCGGCGTCGGGCGTTCTCCCCAGGGTGCGGGCGAGCGCCTCCACCCAGCTCTCGACGACCTCTTGAGCGACCACGCCGTGGGCGGGTCTGTTCTCCTCAGCGGCTTCCGCAGCACGGGCCATGACGTTTTGCAAGCTCGTCGTCCAGGCGTTCATGCTCGCCTCGTCCACGCCGAGGAAAGGCTCGCCCTGCCCTCGTAAGACCGCCTGGAAGCCCTCATCCGCCGCGAGTTCGGCCAGCTCGAGCCAGGCCTCGAGCTGCGCTTCATCCATGTCCTCAGGCAGGTTGAGAACTGCCGCATCCCACACCTCTCGGCTGCCGTGGGGTGCATCGGGGTCCCAGCCGAGTTGGTTTGCCAGAAAGGACTCCCGCTCGAGCTTACTAAGGCGCGCCAGTACGTCTAAGCGGCGGAGCCGTGACAGCATGGCGCTCTCCTGCCCGTTTAGCACAGCTCTCAGCAATACGCGCTGCCGCTCTATCGCCCGCGCCTGCGTTTCTAGCGCCTCGAGCTGCAACGCCACTGCACCATGAACACCCGGCTTGTCTTTAAGCAACCGACCGATGGTGCCGAGGTCAAAGCCCACCCCTCGCAGGGTGCGGATCAGCTCCAAACGCAGACAGTCTCGCGCCGAGTAGAAGCGGTAGCCCGCGTCGGTGGTCCTTGCGGGCGTCAACAGGCTGAGCTTGTCGTAGTGGCGCAGGGTCTGCACGCTCACCCCGCCATGCTTGGCCGCCTCGCCGATAGGGATCAGTTCCTCCATGCCCCCTTGACTCTACAGCGATTGTAGGGTTTACCCTCGTCTCCGGGGCAAAGGCCCTTTTGGAGAAAGATCATGCTGAGCCGACCTACGCCCTCAACCGAGGTTGAAATTGTGGATTCGTTGTCACACCCTCTGGCGGTGTGGCTCCGTGAGGTATTAGACGGCCCGCAGAAAGCCGCTCGCCTCATCGTCGTTGATGATGAGGAGAACATCTTCCAGGCGCTGCGGGCTGGACTGAAGGTAGTGCGTGTATTTCACACGGCGGATCAACCGCTTTCAGAACGCTTAAGGTGTGCGCTCCCACCCACAGCGACGACCCATGAGATTACCAAACGCACCGGCAAAAAACTTTTTGAAACCAGCAAGTTGTCGCGCACCTTCGCTGTGGCGCAGGCACCAGAGCCCCCCGAGTTGACGGATTTGGCTGTTCTAGCGAAAGACCTCGTGGTGCTCGAGGCCCCAGGCATCTCCGGGAACGTGGGGGCAATCATCCGTACGGCAGCGGCTTTTGGCGTGGGCGGTATTGTCCTGTTAGACGCGGAGATAGGCGTGTACGACCGCAGGCTTATTCGTGCGAGCCGCGGGCACCTGTTCTCCCTCCCGGTAGTCCAGGCGACGACGGCGGACTTTCTCACCTTTTGTAGGCAGCATGACCTAACCCTGCTCATCACCAACCCCCATGCTTCATGCCCGGTTGACGCTCTCGCAGGGATCCAGGGGCGGCTCGCCATCGCCTTTGGCAACGAAAAGGAGGGGTACTCGGAGGCGCTGCTCGAGGCGGCGGCGTTTCAGGTCAAGATTCCGATGAACCCGCCCGTGGAGTCCTTGAACGTCTCTGCGGCGGCAGCGATCACCCTGTTTCAGCGGGTGTCGGGCAACGTCTGAGCGGGTGCGTCCGAGCGTTGGGTCAAACAGCGACGTACGTAATTGCGCGACCATTGGCTATCGTTATGCGTTTATAGGGCACTTCAAACGCACAGTCGTTTCGGCTAGGGGTTGCCCCGCCGGGTAAGGAAGTGACAGCAATGTCACTTCCTCCCCTAAGAACCGGACGTGCCAGTTTCCCGGCATCCGGCTCAAGCTGTTCAAAGCTCCTTAGCCAGGAACCGGTTCCACTACGTTGAATCTTCGGCTATGAGTCTGCATATGGCAGTTGGAATGGAGCATAAGCAAGTTGGATTGTCGTTCATTGCCGCCGTTGGCTTTTGGAAGGATGTGATGGACATGCCAACCGCGTTCTTCCGTGAGCTTCTGGCTGCAAACTAGACAGGTTCCAGCTTGACGTAGCCAAAGGGATAGCAAGGTGTGCCGTCCAACCAGTGAGTTCTTCATTTTGAAGGCTAGACGGCCCTCAAAATAGACCTCCCATTGGGGGTCGAACGGATTAGCGTCCACTTTGACTTTGAGGTGTCGCCGGATGGGTATGTCACCTGCTTTGAGCAGTCGCACCCATGACGGCTCGCCCTTAATCGGAGTTGCTCCCGTACGCGCCGCGAAAACCCATTTTCGGCTTCCTTCCGTGATGAAGTACCTCGCCTTTACCCAGCGAGCGCCCTTTTTGGGGTGGCGGAACTTGGCCCAGTGCCATAGTGCTTTCCAAATCTTTGCGTCTACTGCCCGAAAAGTTTCGCTAGCGACCACATGTCGGTGATAGTTAGCCCAACCGCGTATGATCGGGTTGAGTTGTCTTATCACGTCCTCCTGTTTCGCCATCTTGCGACTTTTCAGGATTTCTCGGACTTTATCCAGGAACGTTTTCACGTTCTTTTTCGACGGTTTGATAAGGAGCTTACCGTCGTATTTGCGGATATTCTGCCCTAAGAAGTCGAACCCTTCACTGATATGCGTAATTTTGGTCTTCCCGTGCGAGAGTTCCAAACCCCTGACCTTCAAAAAACTTGCGATCAGGGGTTTGACCTCATTTTCTAGTAGCTCCTTCGAGCTTCCGGTGACGATGAAGTCGTCGGCATATCGGATCATATTGACTTTTGGGTTGGTCGTGACACCTGTCACTGTCCTTCGCTTGAAGGTTTGGGCTAACAGGCGTTCAAGGCCATCTAAAGTTATGTTCGCCAACGTTGGAGATATAGGGCCACCCTGCGGTGTGCCCATTTCCGTCGGGTGAAGGGTCTTCTTATTAATGACGCCAGCCTTCAACCATCTGCGGAGCGTCCCCGAGTCTGTAGGGATATGGTTCAGCTCCACACATGGTTTATTGTGTCGAAGCAAGCCTCAATGTCGCCTTCCAGAATCCAAGGCGCAGACGTTTTTAGTCTCAGGACCTTGAAACATCCTTCGATGGCATCTGCTGTGCTTCGTTCTGGTCTGAACCCATACGAGTTCTTGTCGGCTGTGGTCTCCGCGACGGGTTCGAGAGCCAGCAGGTGAAGTGCCTGCATCGCTCTGTCCTTCATCGTTGGAATACCCAGCGGGCGCATCTTGCCGTTGCTCTTCGGGATGTAGACCCGCCTCAGTGGGCTCGGCTTGTAGCCGTGCCGTTTGAGGGACACGATGGCTTGAGATTTGGCCGCCGGGGTTGACCAGGTTGCCCCGTCTACACCCGGCGTCTTCTTGCCTTGATTCTCTGTTACTCGTCTCACTGCTAAAGCTTTAGCTGAGAACGAGTGGGTCAGCGTCCACTGCAAGGCTTTGACCTTGCCGTATCGGCCTTCCTGTGTCGCCTTTACAATACGTGCCTGGAGTCTCCTCACCGTCTGGTGGCATTTAGCCCAGTCGATGCTGTGCCAGTCCACGTCCTGGTGGGAGGATGCACACGCAGAAGCGTTCATTTGCCTTTCCTCCTTGAGAGATTCTTCAAGCTCTCTTGTAACGAACAACCGTGCGGAGGTCTGCCCGCTTTCGCGTGGGGTGATGTTGCTTATGCTCAACCCCTATCTGCCCCATTAGCAGGACAGCGTTCGCTTTCTCCGCGTTCCTCTACCCACAGCCCTATCAGCTTGTCTTGCGACTCGCTTTCCCTTGCGGGAGGGCTATGGGCTTACCGTGTTCCACCTAAGTAACGAAGATGGGTTAGGCCCTGCCTGTCCACCGGTGGCCTTGTTATCCGTGTAACCCCAGGCTAGAAGGGGTTAGCTGAGCCACATACCTTTTTGGTCCAAGCCTGTCAGCGTCTTTGGCTTGTCAACGATGACGATGTTTATCAGCAGTTCGCATTTGCTGGCCATACCATCCAGCCCAGCCCCCTGACCGCTTTGCGCTAGCAGCCATCACCCTTTCCTCACGGTTCGGGCGTCGTCTTGCGACCGGGGTACTTCTTTTCCGGCAGCTTCACACCAGAACGTTGCCATTCTCGCGTGTGCCGGTAGGCTACTGTTGACGGAACAACAGGTTTTATCGTCATAGACGTAAAACAGTTACTTAGGTGACTTCACGTCACAACTAGCCTTTCGTGCCAACCTGCCGTGCAAAGCCGTAGAATTGTTGCCCGCTCTTGAGTTCCGGCCCTTCGATAGCTGCACTGGCAAGCTCCGGGAACTGCGCGGCGTAAAGGTCCTTCACCTGCGCCGGGCTCAACCTCGGGTTGGGGTCGGGTAAGACGCGGTTGTTGAACTTGAAGCGGCGGGTGACGAGTCTTGTCTCAAGCATAGTATCTCCTAGAACAGCGCCTCTTGCGGCTCGGGTTTGGGAGGCTCAGGCGGTGCGGCTTCGACCTTCGCAGGTTCCTCCAGCTTCGCGGTGGACTTTTTCTTCGCTTCGGTCTGTTTGCGTTTCGCTTCAACCTCCTTCTTCTTCGCTTCCTCCAGCTCCTTGTCGGCAGCTTTAAGGTCGGCAACAGCCTGCTCGATGCTCTTGCGGCTTTCTGCCTTGCTCTTAAGGGCAGCGACGAAGTGAGCATCGAGGTCGGTGACAGTCCCTGCGAGACACACAGGTGTAAAGCTCTCCGTCTCAACCTGCGGCACCAACGTGACGGTAAGGACCGGCTCTTTACCGTCCTCGCCTGTTCTGGCGACCGTCATTAGGAGGGTGCTGTCGCCAAGCAGCGCGGCCAGTGCCGGGAAGAGCCCCTGGGCAGGCACGTTGGCGGGTGCGGGGTCCGACTCAGCGGCTTCCTCCTCGCCGGTCGCGCTCTGGCTGTCCGAGTCGGCCTCTGGCACCACGGGAGGATCATCAGGGGCCTCAGGAGCTTCCAGGCTTTCAGCAGCCACTTCCGAAACTTCCTGTGGTGTGGCGGGCTCATCATCCTGCACCTGCGCTTGCTGCTGTGTTTCGCTGGGGCGCTGCGGGTGAGGGTCGAAGGGTTTCGGGACCCGCAACTCGAAAGGGCCGTTTCGACCCACCCAGCGGTAGATGCTCAGCCCCTGCTCGGATTTGACCTCGACTTCGCAGCCGATCAGGTCAGCTAAGGCTTGTGCGCCTTTGCCCTCCTCGAGGTCGGGATTGATCTGGTCGAAGGGTCCGACGAGGTCTGGGAACTTCTGCGCGAAAAGGTCGCGCATCCCGCTTAGGGTGATTTGGGACGGCTCGGCACTTTGGGTCATTCTTGCTCCTCTCGCAAACTAAGGTGCGCCCTGCTGGGCGCGGTTCTTGTCCTTAGGTGATGCTCGGCTCGAGCCGCCTTCGTGCTACTTGTTCGGTCACGGTGCAGCTTCCAAAGCCGGGGGAAACTGGTATGGTCTCCTCGCGTTACTACCAACGCCGTAAGCGTCGTTGCGCAGCCGGTCGACGATGGCGGCGGTCAGCAGTGCCGCGTCGTGCGCGAACAGCCCTGCCCAGCCCGGCGTCCCCTCCAGACCTAGCGACAACAGGTGCAGGGCGAGTTCAGCACGGGACTCGGGGGTAGAAAGATTGGTTTCCTTGAACCCGACCGGCATGACCGTGAAGCAGCTCCCGGCCTCGTCGATCACGACGTCTCTGACGCTCATGCTGGTGTGGCGCACGAATTTGAAGAGCACCCGGCAGCGCCGCTCCTCGGTCATGACCTCACCCTGAAACTGGGCGAACACCTCCTCAAGATCGTCTGCCGTGGTGTAGTCGACGAAGACGTGGGAGTCGGCGGTTAAAGGCTGCGGTACCACTGAGAACTCCCGCTGATAGAGCGCAAAGTAGCGCATGGCGCACCTTCCTTTCGCCAAAGAAGATGCGCCCGGTGAGGGCGCGGCACTAAGAAACAGCTTATGGGCAGCGCCTTATTCTCTGGCGACCTCAGCCACCCTCAGGAGCATGGTGGCCGCCCGGACTCGGTCAGCTCGACTTCGATCAGGGGACCATCGGATTGGGACCAGTCGCAATCTAAGCTTCTCCAACGTTTGAGTTGAGACGAATAGCGCCGAGTAGATAAAGGGCTTCGAGCACTGCCTGCTTGAGCTGAGCGACAGCGGCGTAGCAGCGCCTGGGCAGCAAAAAGCTCTTGAGGTGCTTCCACAGGGTTTCGATAGGGTTGAGATGCGGAGCGTAAGGCGGTAGATAGCGCAGGAACACGCCTCGGTCTTCCCACAGTGACCGTTTTTCCTTCACTTGGGTGCTGGTATGAAACCTGGCGTTGTCGAGAACCACGACGGTCAATTGGTTTCCAACTGCGTTTTCGGCAAGGGCGTCGATGAACGCGACTACATGCTCGCTTTTGACGCTTTGCTCGACCAGCTCGAAGTGCAGCGTGCGCCGCTCCTTGCCCCAGGCTAGCGCGCCGATCAGGTTGAGTCTGCCATGACTACCCCAGCGCATGGGGACTCTCAAACGGTTTTTCAGGCCACGCTTCGACCAGGTATAGCTCACCGGTAGGGCGAGCGAGAAGCCGACCTCGTCCAGGTAGAGGAGCGTCAAGCGCCCTTCTTCGGCCCCCTTTTCAGCGTCTCCAAGCTGGCCCGGTGTTCATGTTCTAGCTCGGAGTCGATCTCCTTGCAGGGCACGTAGCGCGTGCGCTTCCAGCAATAACCCAACTCCCACACGCGTTTACGCATTGCTTCGGCGCTAACGCCTACCTTGAACTTGTGCTCGACCGCTTCGACAAGCTGGCGACAGGTCCAGGTACGGTCTTCCTTTAACTTCTCCAAAACCAGCTCACGCATCTCCCGGGTCAGCTTCTCGGGCGGGCAGGCGCAGTAGCGTCCGTTTTGCCCAAGACGCTGATTTGTAGCCGGTGCGTCGGCCAACCCCTTCACGCCATGTTCGTGCCAGCGTTTGAGGTCCTGGCAGATCGTGCCGTAGGTCCGGCCCGTGTGTTGAGCGATCCGCCGCCTTGACCAGCCTGCCGCGTTCAAACGCACCACTTGTGCCCGCAGCCGCACCTTCGGTCTAAAGTGCCTGCTCTGCTCAAAGTGTCTGAGTTGCTCGTCTTCGTCGTTACTCAAGGTGAGGTGTTGGCTTTTGCCTGCCATACCCTATCATGAACGAACTAAGGATTGGAGATGCTTAGTAGGTCGGAAGCCCCCCTTTAAGAGCTTAGCAGCCCCCGCTCGAGCCGTCAGCCTTGACGCCGATCACGCCGTCCGAGCTGGTGTGGACGGCGCGGCGAACCCCGGCGCGTTCGGCGGCCTCTAACAGACGCACCGTGCCTAAGACGTTGACAGCCTCTAGCATGAGCCAGTGGTCTCTGGGTTGGAAGTACTCGCGGAAGTACGCCGCCGTGTGAAATAAGAGGTCGCGTCCCACGAGCCGCGCCGCAAAGCCGGGGATATCCTGCATATCACCCTCGACGACCTCGACCTCCAATCCTTTCAGCACGGTCTGCGCCTTCTCCTTCATCCGGGAGAGCGCCCGAACCATGTAGCCGCGCTCGAGGGGTTGCTGGATGAGGGTGTTACCTAGAAAGCCGGTGCCGCCGTTGACGAAAATGTTCATGGTGTTCTCCAGTCCAGACGAGGTTGCAAAGCCTGAGCGGTTGCTGGCGCACGCGAAACGCTCAGGGCGCTTCCCTAAGCCAGCGCAAAAGCGCCCGGTTGACCGCTTCGGGCGCTTCTTGGTGAACGAAGTGCCCCGCGTCCAGCATCACGGTTTGGGGCTCCAGCTGCGTCCACGCCCCGTTCCGGGCGTGCCCCGACGCGAGCAGGAAGCGGTCGTTGCGACCGTGAACGACGAGCGTGGGCGCTTGCACCTTGGGTAGAGCATGGTTGACGGTGTAGGGGGGTCTGGGATAGTTCTGCTGGTAGAACGCGGTCACGGCGCGGTGGTCGGTGCGGGCGTCCGCGGCTGCGTAGAGCGGCCAGCCGAGCGGGTCCCGCAACACGCCGATGGGGCCGACACGAAAGGCGGCGCGGGCGTCTTCGTGCTGCATCCTCCGGGCGTACGCGCTCGCCTCGTGCTGAGCGGGGTTCGCGGCGAGTTCTTGGACGAAGGCGTTCGGGTGCGGCACGCTGAGGACCGTGAGCTTACCGGTCATCTCCGGGTGAGAGGTGGCGAAAAGCCAGGCGACAAGAGCGCCGGAGTCGTGCCCGACGATGTGCGCCCGCCTGTACCCCTCTTGACGGATGACTGCCGCGATGTCCTCGACCACATGGCGCGTCGCGTAAGCCTCTCTACGGATAGGTTTGTCGGAGCGGTTGAAACCCCGCTGGTCAACCGCGACCACCCGAAAGCCCGCCTCGGCGAGTGGCGCTAGCTGCTGCCGCCACGAGTACCAGAACTCGGGGATGCCGTGGATAAGCACCACGAGCGGACCCCGACCCAGGCCGACGTAGTGCGTCTTCACGCCGTCATTTTCTGCGAAGCTGTGGTCGACGCGCCCCGCGATCCCACCAAACAGTCGGGCCGCACCACCCGCTAAGGCCGCCGAGGTCACAGCCAGCCCGAGAAGACCAAGCACACGACCCAAGCGCACCCCTATACCTTTTGAGAGGCCCGTGGTCATGCGCCTCTCTCCAGGTCTAACTGTGGCGTGTAACGGGCTCGAAGCTCTTGCACCGCCTCCGCTGAAAGCGCATAGCCAGGGGAGGCGACCTTGCGCCGCAGTGTTCCTGACAGAACCTTTAGAACAGCACCCGGCCTCATTAGGGCGGCGGGAGGCTCGAGCATGTTGATCATCCGCTGATAGGTGGTGCTTAAAGATCTGTCGTGCAGGGCCTGTTTGAGGAAGAGGTCGCTGTAGCGTTGAATTAAACGAGTGCCGAGACCTGCCCTCGCCCCGTTCAACTGGACCCCTGGCCAGCGTAAGTCCTCTCCTGTAGCGATCATCCAGGGCGCTGCCACAACCTTCGCTACAGCCTCTTGAACGCGCCGCGCAAAGTGCTCGCTGGTCACGTCCGGCGTGGTTTGCAAAACTCTTTTGAGGGCGAGTGTCTCTAAAGCCCTTGTGGTGATGCCCTGTCCGTAGATGGGATTGAAGGCGCACACCGCGTCGCCCATGACGATGAACCCAGCGGGGCGGCGTGAAAGTGCCTCGAAGCGGCGCAGCCGGTTCGTGGGCGTGCGGTAGCCGCGAATGGGGGTGAGCGGCTCGGCGACGCGGACGGCCTCAAAAAGGCTCGGGTCAGGCAGCGCCTTAGCCCACGCCAAAAACCCTTTTTCATCCGTCGGTGGATAGTGACCTGCGAAGCCAGCGACAGTTACGTGCCACCTGTCGTGCTCAACAGGCAGGATGAGGCCCGCCCTCGGGTTGTGCGGCGGACGCCCGTTGATGAGCAGCCCTGCCCACTCAGTGGGGAAGTCGTGAGGCTTCTGGTAAAAGCGCGACGCGTAGCCGAGTCCGGAGTTGATCATCTCCTCGGGTGGCGCGTCGTAGCCTAACGCTTCCAACCACTCTGGAGCCTTCGAGTGCCGCCCGCTGACATCGACCACGAGGTCGGCATGGTGCTGCTCGAGGTCCATCTGAGCGTCTCTGTGACGTAGGTTAATGCCGGTCACACGGCGCCTGTTGGGCGTTGTGAGCAGCTCGGTCACTTCAACCTGGCTGAAGATCTTGACGTTGTGGGCCGCTCTCAGACGCTCCCTGACATGGTGCTCGAGCAGCACGCGGCTGACCCAGACCCCATCGAAGCTCATCTCGTATAGGGGCAGCTTGCCTACGGGCGACACCATGGCGAGTGAGCCTTCGGTGGTCGCGCCCGCCTCGCGTAAGTCCTGCATGATGCCGGGGAAAAGCTCCGCGATGATTTGCTGCCCTCGCACCAGAATGCCATGCGCGTGGCGCGACTGGGGCACGCCGTTTCGGTGCTCAGGACCTTGGGGGAAGGCGTCACGGTCAAAGACTGTCACCTGCTCGAAGTGCTCAGCGAGCACCCGTGCAGCGAGCAGCCCGCCCATGCTTCCGCCGATGACGACGGCGTGATTTCTGCCTACATGTGTC
>CADCWP010000370.1 GCA_902806425.1 uncultured Truepera sp. | reverse complement strand
GGATCGTTCACGGGCCTCGAACGGTGGCAGACGGATTACCTGCCGGTCTACGCCGTGTGGGCAGCAGTTGTCGTGATTGTCTTTCCGCTGGTGTTCGGCTACATCTAAGCCGGTGCTGCGGCACCCATTCTCCACAGCGGCATTTGCGGACGAGGGGAAGAGACGGAACCACACATTTGGAGCGTATCCAAGACCTATACCGACGGCGTGCAGGCGCTGAAGGACGTGAGCCTCACGGTTCCGGTGGAAATTTAAAGACAGAGTCCGGGAAAGCCTTTGCAAGAGAGATTTTGGTGGCTCTGTGAACTATGACGTCATCATCGCCGGAGCCAGTTTCGCTGGCCTAGCCTGCGCGAAGGTGCTGGCGCAGCGTGGCTGCTCCGTGAGGGTGCTCGAGCGCAGGGCCGATCCCGGCACCGGCCTCCACACCACCGGTATTCTAGTGCATGAGGCGGCGGAACTGCTGGAACTGCCCGCCGAGCTTTACAAACCGATCAGCCAGGTGCGGCTCTACGGCCCTTCGCTGCGCCACATCGAGCTGGCGTCGTCCGGCTATTCATTCCTCGCTACCGATACGCCTGCGCTGATGCGCCATCTCATTCAAGACGCCGTGGAAAGCGGCGCTCACTTCACCCTCGGTACCGCCTTTACACACGGTAAGGAGACAGGGGGCCGCGTCATCGTGAATCGTGGCCTCGCCTCCTGTCGTCTCCTGGTCGGGGCGGACGGCGCAAGGTCACGGGTAGCGGCGACGTTCGCGCTGGGCCAGAACCGCAGGTTCCTGCTCGGGGTCGAGGTGGAATATACCGGCTTGACCGTCGACAACCCCGAGGCGTTCCACTGTTTTCTCGATCAGCGCTACGCCCCAGGCTATATCGGCTGGGTGATTCCCGGCCCAAAGGTCATGCAGGTAGGCCTTGCCGCGCACCACACGCAAAAACCCGACATGGCTGCCTTTACCCGCCATATCGCGCCGCTTCTACACAGCCAGAGGCCCCGGATCGTCGGGCGGCGCGGCGGGCTGATCCCGGTTGGGGGGCTGGCCGGGCCGTTCTGCAACGACAAGGTCATTCTGGTAGGCGACGCGGCGGGCACCGTTTCACCCCTGACGGCTGGCGGCATCCATACCGCGCTGCATTATGGAAACCGGCTGGGCGAACTGGCGGCAGCTTACCTGCACAAGAATGGCCCGCATCCTGGAGACGTGTTGAAGCATGAATACCCCCGCTTCCAGCACAAGCTGCTCTTCAGGGAGTTATTTAACCGCACCCCCAACTGGTGCTTCGACGCCGCCATCGCGTCGCCCTTCGCCCAACCCACCGCAAAGGCAGTTTTCTTCCTGAAAAAGCGCCTGCCGCCACGCTGAAACGTTTCTTGCCGAGTTACCCCGCCGACGAAGAGCTGCGCGTCACCATCTAGGCGGCAACAAATAAGGACGAGCAGGTTGACCCCTTCTTGAAGGGGCTAGCTTTCGGTGGCGAGAAGTTGCGGACCAACGACCGGGAGCTTTAGCGTAAGGTTATCTGCTACAACCATCCGGTCACCAATTGCGTCATTTTCTACAACGTCATGATGGGGTGCCGGTGGCATTCCCGCAAGTCTACTGCCGGGTCCTTACAAGGGTCTTGCAGACGATTGCATCAATTTATGGGTGTAGCAGCGCCGAGCAGTAAGACGGCGCGGTGTGGTCGCTTAGGCAGGCTTGAGGAACGGCAAGCGACAGTTCGGCCCACAAGCCAAGCCCATCCACGCCTAAACAGCTAGTCCTGCACGTCCCTGTAAGAAAGCAGGAAGCGGCGGTAAAGATAGACCGAGTGGGGGTTGCGCAGCTTTGGGAAGCGGAAGCGGTAACCCTCAGGCCGTTCATCGCGCCCAGACACCACGCCAGCCCCCCCGTGTAAAGCAAGGCAACCTCGCAGCGTCTTAAGCTAGAAGACAAGAAAGCTTAGGACTCGCCCTACAACGAGGCCGGTGAAAACTACCAACATAACGGCGGCTAAAACCCCCGTGACGGCGACTTGCCTTCCCGTACGAACGTCGGCTACCCGCCTCAAGTACTCGTAACGAACGAGCAGCACGACTAGAATCAGTCCCACCACCAGCTCTATGCCTGAAAGCGTAGTGTTGGGGGAAAAGGTTTCTATGCCGCTCAGGACGCCCCTCCTGTTTTGTAGTTACGCCCCACCATCTGAACGGCCGTGCACAGCAGGGTTATCACCAAGAGAAACCAGAAACCCGCCTCGAGCGGCCAGCTGCCTAGCAGCACCGTGACGCCCGCAACCAGCACCGTAAGCGCAACGCTGAGGGCAACGGATACCACCAGGTCCGTTACAGCCGACCCCAGGCGAACAAACCCTAAAAGCGCCGCCCCTGGGCAAACCAGTAAAAACGTAAACGCCGCGGCGGGCCGTAGGAGCGGCAGCCCAAACTGCGTCGCCGCCGCAAGCACGGACACCAGCACGATCACCCGTGGCCGCCAGAGCGCCCACGTCAAGGCGTTCCTCGGCGCGAGCGGTCTCGGAGGGTAAACACGACGGCAGCGTCACTTTCGTAGATAGCCCTAAACTCTGGAGCCTTTAGCAGGGCGCGCCTCATAGCGTCCATAGAGCCGGGTGGCAGGGCACCGAGCGGTTCGCTGGCCGCCTCTTGGCTGCGTGTGAGGATGAGGTAGGCGTCCGCGTACGCGTCGTTACTCATCCACCTTTTCATGTTCTCCACCGGGTTGTTTAGCACACGTTGGCGTGAAGCGAGCGGTTCGCGTGAAATGGCGACGTGCGTATAGAATTCATAGTTCCGGTACCTGGAAGGATAATTGGGTGCCCCTTCGACGATCAAAGAACCTTGAGGTGCGGCGCTGTACATCACCTGCGCCGCCTCGACCTCGCTCGGCGAAAAGTAAAACTGCTGTTCCTTGCCGAAGTAGGCTACCGTGAAACCCGCCAAGAGCACGGTGCTAAGGGTAAAGGTGGCTGTAACGCGTAGCCAGAAGCGACGTCCGCGCGTAAGGGCGCGTAGCAGGTACGCCGCCCAGAGCGCCATAAAGGGTAGGGTAAAGAGGTAGATACGGAAGAGCACCTCGCCCCCGTAGGCGTTGCCCGCGAGCAGCAAAAACGGCGCGCCCGCGAGGCAGATAAGGCCCCAGTCGGGGCGCTTGGCTACCGTGAGCCGCTTGTGCAGATGTTTAAGCACACCTAAAAAAGCCAGGGCCCAAACTCCTAGGGTCAGCGCCCGTGCTGCTACAGCGACACCCCGCTGTTCTCTACTCAAATTAGAAACGTCGATAAGGGTTCCATCTACGTTGTTCGCCACGTTGCCAAACGATTTGACGAGGTCGCCGACCTCTACGCGGAAAAACGGGGTCGCGCCGTAGACAAGCCAGCTCACGGCAAGTACCGCCATGAGGACGCACAGACCGAGGGCACGGTTTCGAGAAAAGAGCGTGAGCGCCCCCAAACTAAGCACCGTGACGACAGGCGTGAGCTGGTGACTGCTCGAGATCGCAGCGAACAGCGCGAGTAGCGTAAAAAGCGCGGTCATCACCACCCCACGCGTCGGCCTTTCCGGACGGCGGGGGACGGCGGTACTTTGGGTGAGCGCAACCCCCCGCCTGTCGGCAAACCACAGGGCGACAACCGCGAGCACGCTCAGATAGAGAAAATAGGCGAGCGCCTGTGGAGAAAAATAGTCCTGACCGACCCAACTGGTAATAAAGACGAGCCAAAGTGCCAGCCAGACGAGCCCCTCATCTTTGACAAGCGCCCGGAAGAGAACGAGAAGCGCCCCCAAGTTGAGCAGGTTAAAAAATACCGGCCCCCAAGAGGCAAAATCGAGCGCACTCTCAAAACCTGCGGTGCGGCTCAGCAAGGCGCTCGCAGCGAAGAACCCGGGCCAGTTGTGATAGACGTTTAGGTTGGCGATAGTGCGGTCGACGACCCCGTGCCGCAAGATGTAGTCAACGATACCGACGTGTTTCCAAGCCCACGAGTAGCGGAGCGCGCCGTAGCTGAGCGCGGGCGTCGCGTGAAACAGGGCGATGAACAAAACGAGGTGGCCTAACAAAAGCCACGTGTGAGGCCGGGGCGAACAGATAGCTACGCTGAAGCTGGCGGCGAGCAGGGCGAGTGCTGCGTAGAACGTGATGGGAAGCAAGGTGACCAAACCGAGTTCACCGAGCCTCTCGGGGTCGATGCCGGGCAGCGAGACGCCCCAGAGAACGGCTACGAGGGGCAGCACCACCCAGGGCAGCGCCCCTAAGCGCGCGTGGCGTCTAGAGGTGCGCGTGGCCGCGTGGGTGCGCCCTATCATCGGCGAGGCGGCGCAGCCGCGTTCATGACGCTCTCGACGTTTTTAGCGAGCCACAGGGGGTTGTTTGCGGCGTGCGTGTGCCGGTTCCGGTTAACACTGCCCTGGACGTGCCCGAGCCAACTCAGCAGGAGGACGGTTCGTAGCTCGAGCGGGGGGTGCTCCGGGGGGGTACTGGCCTCAATCAATAAACCCTCAGCCGCCGACAGCGAAGCCTCGCTGAGAAGCGTGCATAAAACGCTGCCTAGCTCCCTGCGCTCGACAAGCATACGCGTCGCTACGATAAAGTGCACGACGTCGAGAACAGGCAGCTGCCGAGGCGCTGCGAGTTCCCAATCTACGATCCCGGTGACTCCCGCGCCCTCACCCATGAGGACGTTCTGAGGCGAATAATCGCCGTGGACCCAGCTAAGGGCTACCGTCCGGCCTAGCAGCGCCCCCCGCAGCTCTAAGGCCAGCTCTTCTGTACGGCTCCTCTGGGCACCGTTCCCTAAAAGGTCGGCTATGGTGCGCAGCGGCGCGTCCACCCAGTGCGCTACCAGAGCCTCGTCCACCCGTGCAAACTCGGCGGTGCAGCGGTGCAACCCGCCAATGGCCTGCGCGGCGTTTTTTAGGGCGAGGCCACGGGTGGCGGGATCTAGAAGAAACACTTCGGCGCGCCTACCCGGTAGTTTAGCCTCGACCAGGTAGGCGTGGGGGAATGACCGTGCCTCGGCCAGTATGGGGGGGCGCGGCGTACGCCAGTCAGCTCGACGCACCGCCCTACGCAGCGCGCTCAGCACCTCGACCTGTTGGGCAAGACTGGCAGCGGCCTCACGGCTTACCGGCAGTTTAAATACGGCGACCTCTCGTCCGGCGGGACCCAACGTCATCACCTTGGTATCACCCAAGGTGGGGAGGAGGCGGTGCAGCTCCCAAGTGTGGGCGCCCGCGTAGCCGCTTTTGACCAGCGCCTCGGTCGCGGCGGGCAGAAGTTTTCTCGCCCGCCTCAGGTGAAGCTGCGCAGGTCCGTTTCGTGCAAATCTCAGCACTGCGCGGGCTGGTCCTGGCACTTCGAGATGCGGCAGCCACGCCCGGCGCAGGTCGGTCAGGAGGAGCGTTAGCGCCACGACACTTTGGCCGACCAGCCACGCCAAGCCCACCCCCGTGACGCCGTAGGCACTCGAGAAAAGGTAGGCGGACACTAGCACCACCGCACAAAGGGCCGTGAACACGAAAAAAATCTTCTGGACGCGCCGCCGCACCCGGGCCACGCTGATATAGACGAATACGAAGGCGTAGGGGATCGCCGAGAGACTCAGCAGCCTGAGCAGCGCGGACCCTCCGTCCGCATAACTCTCGCCGTAAAGCCGCAGGATAAGGGGCGCGCCCGCCACGATCAAAAGGGCGCTGGGTACAACCAGACGCAGAATTTGTTTGAGGGTCTGGTAACTGTACAGGTCGAGGTTCGCCTCGTCCCGCGACCCTTCGGCGACCAGGGCCATGCCCATGTTGACGCTTACCAGGTAGAGGGCGTAAGCGATGTTCCAAGCCAGGTAAAAGTGGGCGCTCGCCGAGGCACCTAAGCGCTCTAGGATTAAAAGGGGCACCAGCGCAACGGTCGCTGTCCACACCAGAGAACTCATGTAGTCGCCAGCGACGTAACGGATCATGGCCTTTGTGCCGACCTCTTGGGCGCGCGGCGTGGCGGCGCGGACGTGCGCCGGGATGAGCCGGAAAAAGATAAGCGCGTTGACCGGCAGCGTGAGGAGCAGCACGGGCGCTGTCCACGACACGAAGACGCCGTTTTCGGGGAGCGCTGTAGCGAACATAACGACCAGCCCAAGCTTAACGAGCGCGTAGAGAATATTTTCAAGGGGCACCCACTTCGCCTGCCTCAGCCCCACCAACACGCTGTCTTGCAGCACGAAAAGACACCAGCTCACGGTAGCAAAGACGAACCAGATACTTTCAGCGGGGCTCGAACGCAGGCCGCTCAGGCTCGGCGCCCACACCTCCAACCCCACGAGAAAAACCGCGCTTGCCAGGACCGCCATCACGACGCTCAGCAGATACGACCTGAGCACGAGGCCCGCGGTCTGCGAACCCGCCGCGGGTATAAAGCGGTTGAGGGCGTGCGCAAGGTTGAACTGCGACACGTTGGCTAAAAAAAACATCGCGGAGAGCACCGCCGAGCTGAGGCCGACCGCCTCTTCGGTGTAGAGCCTAGCGACCAAAATCCAGTAGCCGAAACCGAGCACGGAGGTAGCCCCCGAGCTAAACACCAGCGCGTAGCCGTTAAGAACGAGGGGAGATTTGAACTGACCTAAAAGTTTAGCGACCATAACCCTTCTAAAGTATGCACAAACATGTCACCGCGTTTGGAGGTTATTTCAAAGATAGCGCTTGCGGACTGCGGGCGTCCGGTTCTTATAACCCCTTCTCACGTCGCCCCGGACGTCACGCGGTTAAACCCTACTGAGGGCGCAGCCCGCCTGTCCCACCAATAATCTCCCCAACCATGAACCGTGAGACGTGTTAGACCTAGAACTTGTCCCAAACTGGTTTAAGCTGCGCGCGTCCAGTCCGAACTTTCCCTTACGCCGCTTTTAATCGCGCATCCAGATCCTGATGTAGTCGATCTCGAAGTCGCTCGGGAAGGGGGTGTCGTCGCCCGGCGCGCCGGGCCAGTCGCCCCCGACGGCCAGATTTGCAATCAGGTACATCGGCTCGTCGGGGATGTACTTCTCGTCCGCGGAGTAGTGGTTGCGCTTGACGCCGTCTAGGTACCAGGTGATCCCACGAGGTTGCCAGTCGAGCGCGAATACATGCCAGTCCGTGAGCGGCTCGGGACTCGTCCAGGTGTGGCCTTCCCGGTTCCGGTTGCCCTCGTCGTCGAGGTAGTGAAAGTTCATGTGCAGTTCACTGGGCGCGTCACCGAGAACCTCCATAACGTCGATTTCGGGCAGCGACTCGTGGTCGGCAGGTAGCATCCAGAGAGCAGGCCATAGTCCTTTACCAGCCGGAACTCGAGCCCGCATTTCTACATAGGCGTGCTTGAAGGTGAACCCATGATCTTCGCCATCATGGGTGTCGGTGCCGGTACTCACCATGCCCGAGGTGTAGTCGAACCTTCGGCCGTCGGGCGCGGTGACCGCCTCCTCCTGTGCTCTTAAGACGAGCTTTCCGTCCCGCACAAAGACATTGTCGGGCTGGTACCACTCGAGCTCATTGTTGCTGGCGATGGTGCAGCCCTCGTCGTCCCACCAGTAACAGGTAACCCACTTGTTCCCGTCCGGCGTCTCACCTGTGAACTCATCGCTGAAAACGAGGTGCCAGTTGCCGGTCTGTCCGAGCGGCGCGGTAGGCTGCGTGGGTCTCGTGGACCCCTTCGGGGGGCGTGGTTCACTCGCTTCGACCTGACCTTGAGACCGGCACCCAAACGTCGCCAGAGCGCACAGGATCAGCGCGCAGATAACCTTGCGGGTGGGCGTGTAGAACCTAAACATCCTTAAACCCGATTGCGCGCTTTACAAGGCCCCTTAAACCCCTATCGAGTCGGCTTAGAGGCAGGCGCTCGAGCCGGTACTCGTGGTAGGGATAGGCGCGCGCGCCCAAACGTTCCTTAAACTGCCCAATCCCCACCGACTCCCCCGACTCCCCCATATGGTAGTAGCGGCAGCCCAGGCGACAGGCCTCTTCGATGGCGTGCTTTTGGAGCAAGGTGCTGGCGTGCGTGCGCGCGGCCACCTCTTTGTCCATAGCGCCCATCATGTAGTCGGCGTTAACGCCGTACATGACCAGGCTGGCCGCTGCGGGTCGGTCGCCCTGCCAAGCGACCCAGACGCGGCAGGTGCTCCCCATAAAGTGGGCTATATGCTCGAGCTTCGCCAGCGGATCGCGCTGCTCGGCGCGCCGGTGCGCCAGCCAGCGCGGTTCACGCTGCTGCTCGGCCCAGCGGTCAATGGAGCGCCGAAAAAGCTCGTAAAAAACCCCGACCAGCCGCCCCGACGTGTCCGATTCGATCACCAGGCCGGACTTCTCCGCTTTACGCACCTTGTTGCGCGTCCCCGAGGCGAAGCGATCTTGCCAAACCCGGTCGAAGCCGCCCCCCAGGTCGATGACGTGAGCGCGGCGGGGAACAGTTACGGCCCCCTCGGGCTGGGCCGCTCGCCAGAGCTCTCCCTGACGCGGGTTGGGTACCAAGCTCACGCTTAAAGAGGGGCTGTGAGCGAGGTCGTCGAAGACCGCCCGCAGGTCCTGAGGGCGCAGGCTGCGCCGCGCGACAACCCCGCCCATCCCCCACGCGTGGGGCAGTGAGGCCTGCACGGCCAGAGGCCCCGGTAGCCCGCGGCGTCTGACGATGGGCACCACGAGCTGTTGCCCATCGGGAAACGTGTACAGGCGGCTGGCGTCTCGGTGACTGCCCAGCGCGCAGAGGCAGTCGAGCCACGCGGGGGTCTGGGTAGGCAGCACCTCGGGGTCTTGGCGGGTGAGTTCAAGCCACGGCTTCCGGGGAGCGGGGCTCGTGACCTGCACGCCGCGCGTGCTCGGCGTGTTCAGGCCGCCGTATAGGTCGCGGCTGAGAGGGCGCTCGCTAGGGTTCATAGGTGTTCCTCCTCAATTTTGGGGTGCTTCAGCAGCCGGGCGGTCCGGCGCGCCAAGCGCCACCCCTTGGTACGCCAGCCCTCGTGCCGGGGCGCGGTGGGCAGGTCATAGCCCGCCAGCAACCGGGCAAACGTGCCTATTTCGGTGTCCGCCGACACGATGATGCGTGAGAGTGCAAAGGTGTCGTCCTCGGGGGTGCTCATGGCGTGCTTGACGGCGCAAGCCGAGTTGAACCCCGACTCTTGAACAAGCCGCTTTACCAGGCCGCTGTGATAGCCGTGCGGGTAGGCGAAACTGTCCACGCTTCGGCCGAGCTGCTGCTCGAGCGCCCCCTTCGAGCCCGCGACCTCCGCCCGCGCCTGGGCCGAGCTGAGGAGGTCGAGCTGCGGGTGGGTGCAGGTGTGGGCACCACACTCGACGCCGCGCCCCGGAAGACTTCTGACCTGCGCCCAGCTGAGCATAGGCCGCTCGCCCTCACCCTCAGCGCTCAGCCAGCGACTCGTCTGGCCAACGTACGCGGTCGTGATGTAGAGCGTCGCAGGGCAGCCGTAACGCTCTAGAAGCGGGAGCGCGTCCGTGTAAAAGTCGGCGAAGCCGTCGTCGAAGGTCACCGCTACCGGGCGTTCAGGAAGACGCGCGCCCCTTAGCGAGATGAGTTGGGAGATGCTAAGCGGCGTGTAGCGGTGTTCGCGCAGGTACCCGAGCTGCGCCGCGAAGTGCGCGGGGCTCACCGCCCAGGGCCGAAAAGGTGCGGCGACCTCCTCGGCAACGCTGTGATAGAGAAGAATAGGCACTGTCGTTGGGGTCATAAACCGGCTTTTTCTGCGACACGGGCTGGCAACAAGTTCTCACCCGCGGCGCCCAAGCGGCGGACGGACAGATGACTTTTGACATAGGCTAGGGGGCCGTAAAGCATCCCTCTGCGCTCGAGGGTGCTCAGCTCCCTTGGGTAGTCCGTGCGCTTTTTTGTGTTTTTAGGTGAAGCGGGGCTGAGGGCGTAGATAACGGCCCGAGGGACCAGTGGCGCAATCTCAAGGAGACGCTTTGGTTGGTTGAGGATTACCCTGGTCAAAAAAGCGGTCAGTCCCACGCCGTAGCCATACGCTTGCCTTTGAAGAGCCCCATACTCCCGGTGATGCCAGTGATGAACGACTGCGGCAGGTTGATAGACCAGGGTATAGCCGGAGGCCACGACGTCGAAAAATGCCGCCAGGTCATCTCCACCCACGCCTTTACTGCCCGCTCCCAGCGCGGGGTCAAACCCCCCGATAGCGCCGAGCGCCTCCCGCGTAAACGCCATGTTGGCACCCGACCCGAACACGCCCGCGGTATACGGATAGAGGGGATCTTTGGGTCTGTGATTGGTAAGGTTAAAAAACTTTACCCTGAAGCCTTTGCTAAACCCGCCGTACTGCTCGAGCCACGCTTGCGCCGAGGTTTCCATCTCCGCAGGCACGATCATGCCCGTTACACAACCCACGTTGGTGGTCAGGTCGAAACTCTCGACAAGGTGGCCCAGCCAGTGAGGGTCTACCCGTACGTCGTCGTCGGTAAAGGCCACGACGCTTCCCTTCGCGTCGATTAGACCGCGGTTATGTGCGCGGGCCAGCCCGGGCGTATCCTCACGCACGTAGCGGACCTGCTGCGCTGTATAACGCTGCATGAACCTAAACGTTTCATCCGTGTCAGGAGCGTTGTCCACGACGATAATCTCAAAGTTCGGGTAGTTCTGCCGCCCCAGTGACTCAAGGCAGGTAGCGAGACCCTGGGTCCGATTATGGGTCGCAATGATGACGCTCACGAAGGGCTTCTGAGCGTCGTTTTCTGGCGTCATGGCCGACCCCTTTGAGTCCAGTACGGCTGACCTTAATGTGGCCGACCTTAGCGTAGAGGACGCCGTGACGTCTTCGGGGGTCGAGTGAACGCTGCTGGCGAACCTGCCGTCAAGCAAGGTTGCGAGGTCCGATGCGGCGACGCCCTTTTCGCCAAGTTCGATCTCGATTAAATCTAGTGGTCGGCCCTTAGAACGCACCAGCGCGAACGCCCGAGTATAGGTTGCTCCCGTCTCTGCGTCTATGTTGGCGATATCGGGTAAGGGTTCATCAATATTGAGTTCGACGACACGTGCTGGAGAGAAAGGCGGAAGGCTATCGTCTAGACGCTTGCGGGCTACAGGGGCTACGACTAGTCCTTTGAGATAGCCGACCGCCGTGGCGCAAAAGCCGATCACGATGCTTCCGGCGCGCGTCAAGCCCGCAGGGTTACGCTCACGTAGAGCCGACATTCCCTCGCGCACGACCCCACGCGGCAAAGTTTGAAGCGTATAGGTGCGTTCGGAGGTCAAACCGTCGGCAGCGCCTACGGCCCGCGAAACCCGCGCTTTCGACAGCCCCTCGGCGTAACACCGGGTGATAAAATAGTTAAACGTCAAACGTTTGTTTGTCACTTCGTGGCT
This sequence comes from uncultured Truepera sp., assembly GCA_902806425.1. Lineage (GTDB taxonomy): Bacteria > Deinococcota > Deinococci > Deinococcales > Trueperaceae > Truepera. Next base: position 2,108 of record CADCWP010000370.1, on the reverse strand, counting down.
GACCTGCGCCTGTGGATCATAGAGAAGGTGGCCGGGCAGTTGCTGACTAAGGCGTATACAGAGTTCGGTCTCTTCACAACCGGCGGGGTAGTTGCCTAGGCGTCCGAGCTCGGTGCTGAAGCCGCCTATACGGTTAAAGACGGAGCGGCGAAACGACATGTTGCACCCGATAAGGTTGCGTACGGGTCCGGTTGTCGTGGGCATACCCACGTAGGAGCAACCTAAAACCCACAAAAACTCCGCCGGAAACCAGGTCGCTTTGCGGGCAGGCCATAAAGGCCCGATCCCACCACCTACGCCCAACACCTGCGGGTTCCAGTAATTTTTAAGGAGCTGTTCGAGCCAGTCGGGTTCGGCTACCGCATCATCATCTATAAACGCGATGACTGAACCCTCGGCGACGGCTACCCCGGAGTTTCTGGCCCCGGACAGCCCTTGAGCGTGACTGTTTTCGAGGACACGCGCCCCGTGTAGCGCTGTATGCGCCTCCCGAAACAACGTTTCGTTATGGTCGATGACGACGACTATCTCGTCGGCAGGCCGGGTCTGCTTGGTTAAGGACGCTACCGCCGCCTGCAACTGCGCCCAGCGTGAGGAGGTGTACGCGCATATGACCACCGAGACGGTGAGCTTGCTCACATCACAAACCGAGGTGTCACCCCTCAGCTCCGTTGTAGCGGGGATCACGTTAGGCACGCTAGTCCCCCGAAGGTGCGAGCGGCGAACGGGTGGCTGCACCTAAACCCGAGGGTGTAACGTCGTGAGCGGGCAGCCCGGCTTGTAGCGAGAGGCGGTTGCGGTACGGCAAATTGCTCTTGGGGGCGAGCTTAAGGGCTGGCTCCGGGCGCAAACGCTCTCTTAAGATTGTTTTAAGCACCCGGTAGCCGTCGGGGAAGGTGCGCAGGTTGCTTTTTCCGTAAACCCGTTTGGCCTCGAAGCTGGGTAACTCCACGATGCGGCAGCCAGCACGCAGCGCGCGGATGTTGAGCAGGGTCTCGATCTCGAAACCCGTGCTGTCGAGCTCTAACAGGGGCACGATGCCAGACCAAAAGGCGCTGTAGCCGTAGCACAGGTCGGTAAACCGCCCCCCGAAACAAAAGCGCACAGCCGCTGTGAAAAAGCCGTTTCCGAGCGAGCGAAGCGGGGAGATGTCCTCGGTCCCTCCGCCCTGCATAAAACGGGACCCTTTTACAAAATCGGCTCCGTCCATCAGATAACGGACGAAAAGCCCTATCTCTTCGGGTTCGGTAGAGCCGTCCGCATCGATCATGACGATGATGTCACCTTTAGCAGCTGCGAATCCTGCCCGCAGCGCAGCTCCTTTACCCCGCACACTGTCCATAACGACCCGGACGTCGGGCCTGAGCAGCCGCGCGGCCTCGACGGTGCCGTCTGTTGAATGACCGTCTACAATGATGACTTCGTGGACCCAGCGCGGAAGTCTCGGCAAAACCAACGCCAGGTTCTCCGCTTCGTTTAAGGTGGGAATGATGACACTGACCGTCGGATTGGGTGGGCGCGCGATCTCTGCGTACAGCATTAAACTCTCCATTCGCTCTACGGTGTTAAGAGGTGCTTTACGGGTTCTTTTGCAGATGAGGGGGCTTGTCGGTTGGCACCTTGGCGGAGACGGAACTGGGCGGTGGCTAGGTCGATAACGCGGTGTGCTTTCTCATACCGCCATCATCCCTTTCGAGCGTGAAGTTATCGTGCCGTTATAAAACCGGTCTGCTCGCAAGAGGTTCCCGGCACCAGCAACCAACTCGGCGGCGGTGTCGGGCTTCGCCTGAGCGACGGAAGTCGGCTCGGGAGGCGCTCTCGTGGGTACAGCGAGTTCTTATAGAGAATGTCAGAATTGCTTTTTTTGCTCGTCTACCACACAATTTTGCATTATTGATAAAACATCACCCCACGAGCGCGCGTTATACGTTTCCAGAGTCTTGATGTTTTGAACGGTGATGTGCAGCTCGTCTCTAATCTGTCTGACCTGGACGATAAAGCTGGAAAGTATCTGATAGCGCTTCACATAGAACAGCGTATGAGGCGGGCGTGACGCGAGTGTGAAGGGTCCGCATAGGCGGCTTAAAGCCGGTGACAGGCTAGGTAGG
>CADCWP010000369.1:5655-13584 GCA_902806425.1 uncultured Truepera sp. | reverse complement strand
GGGTCGGGGTATCTCACGCTATATTCCTCCGCGGCTTGTTGGACGGGGTAAAACTTCAACGTCTTAGGGGCAGACCAGACGCCCACTAACTTGCAAAGGCTGACTCTGCGCGTCCACCAGTGAGGCGTTAAAGGTGTGGAGCCTGGGTGAGGTCGTCACGGTGCCGCTGAGCAGGGTGTAGGGCGTGCCATTTAGCTTCAGCGTAAAGTCGCCCCTCGAGCCAAGTGCGTAAAAAGCACCGTTCGTTGAAACTCCTCCCGGTGCGCCGGAGAAGCTGAGCCCAAGCGGAAAGGCTGTTGCCCGAGCGCTTTCCAGATGGAATCCCGTGGGGCTACAGCGCACCGTTTTTAGCTCATCCGTGTCCAAGCTGAGGGTGCTCGTCACCGCACCGGAGAGAACCAGCTCGAGCCCCACCCCCGGGTTGACCACAGGGGTTGCGGCGTTTCGGGGAGTAAGGAGGGCGTACGAGAGCGCCATACCGAGGATGATGAGCGTGAAAACGATAGCCAAGGCGTTTTCGACCCCCTGCGGCGGCAACTTGGGCTGGCCGAACCGGGGCGTGTAGCTAGAACGGCGGGGAGACGAGCGGATGTCGGCGGCTTTCATAAAGTGCCTCCTGTATCCCCGATGCTAGACGTATGGAACGCGCTGTACAACGCGCTTAGACGATGGATGCCGTTTCTTATATCTAAATTTCTGATAGACGAAACCGTGCTGCCCCGTTAAGCTCTAAAGATGACCCTGACCCAACTTCGCGCCCTGCTGATGGTCCTGGAGACCGGCAGCTTTTCGGCGGCGGCCCTCGAGCTGGGTGGCGCGCAGTCGGCGGTGAGCTACGCGGTCGCCGAACTGGAGCGCGAACTCGGCGTCAAACTGCTCGAGCGGGGGCGCTTCGGGGCGCGACCTACCGAAACGGGGTCGCGCGTAGCGGCCCACGCGCGGCAGCTTTTGGGGCTCGAGGCTGCCATCCGTCAGGAGGCGGGCGCGGCGCGCGGCGTTCTACAGGGTACGTTGAGGATTGCAACATTCCGCAGCGTCGCCAGCCATGTTCTCCCTAAAGCGATAGCAGGGCTTGCGCGCCGTTATCCGGAGCTTCAGGTGAGGCTGCTCGAGGCCGATGGCGACGTGCCGGAACTCGAGCGACTCCTCCTGGAGGGGCGCGCCGAGGTCGCCTTTTTACAGGCTCCTTATCCGAAATATGCGCTCACCTGGGACATCATTCGTGACCCCTACATCGCCCTGCTGCCCAAAGACCATCCGCTCGCGCGGTCTACGGTAGGCCGCGCCGACCTGCTGGGGTCGCCGCTCATCCTCTACGACAACGACGACCAGTGTGGGCTCATCGTGCAGCGCTACCTAGGAGACGCCCCGCTTCCCCTGCGGCCCGCAACCTACAATGTCCGCGAAGACTCGACCATCTTCAGCTTGGTCGCGCAGGGTCTGGGCGTTAGCGTCGTGCCCGAACTAGCCTTTAGGGACCTTCCCGACAGCGTCGCCCGCGCACCGCTGATCGAGCCTCTAGAGCGCACCCTCGGCGTTGCCATCCTCCCCCAAAGCCTCAAGGTTCCGGCGGTGCGCGTTTTTTTAACTACGCTTAGAGAACAGTTCCCTGGGAGCGCGCTGCCCGAACTCAAGACGTTTCTCGGGCCACCACCGACTTTTGAATCCGGCGCTGAGTCGGTAAAAAACCTCTAAAGGTTAAGGTGTTACGGGTTAAGGCGATACATTCGTGGGTAGACAGCTCTATCGGCCTTCGGCATGGGTGTATGGTGAACAAAAGAAGGAGGACAGCTGTGACAACCCAACCGCTAGACACGCGCAAACTGGGGACTCTGGACGGTGTACTGGACGGCCTTATGCGTCGCTACCAAGAGCGCGTCCCGGACGTTCACGCCATCATTCAGGCGATGGTCGCGGGCGGCCTTATCGGTGCGCCAGGAGACATCGAAAACGACCACATCGCCTTCCGCACGATGGGCGTGCCTCACCTAGGCGTCGCCTCGCTGGAAAAGATATTTCTGCACCTCGGCTACGAGCGCCGCGACCCCTATACCTTCCCGGGTAAAAAGCTCGACGCCTTCTGGTACAGCCCGCCCGAGCCGCGCTACCCACGCATCTTTATCAGTGAGCTGCGCGTCGCGGAACTTTCGGACGAAGCGCAGCGGGTTATTCACAGCTATACAGGCGAAGTGACGAGCGACCCGGTCGACGCCCTCGACCTAGATAACGCCGCCGAGATCGACGCCTTTTTGCACCGGGCTTTGTGGCGTTTGCCCAGCTACGAAGATTTCGAGCGTTTAGCGAGTGAGAGCGAGTACGCGGCGTGGGTGATCTATAACCGCTATTACCTAAACCATTTTACAATCTCAGTACACAACCTACCGGAAGAGTACGACACCGTGGAGGCGTTTAACACGTTTTTAGAACTTCACGGCTTTAAGCTCAACGATTCGGGCGGCAAGGCCAAAAAGAGCCCGGACGGGCTCCTGATTCAAAGCTCTACCGTCGCGGAGATGATTGACGCGACCTTCGCCGGGGGCGACACGCACCAGATTTCCGGCTCCTACATCGAGTTCGCCGAACGGCGTCCGCTGTCCGAGCATCAGGGCAAGAGCAAAGGGGAGCTAAAGCGTGCGGAGCGCCGTGAGGGGTTTGAAGCGGGCAACGCCGACAAGATTTTTGAGAGTACCTACGCCGCACAGACGGGGCGGCGGGGCTGACGCACTGTAAGAGGTGACGTTTCTTCTCCCAGCCGTTTGTGGCGCTAGGGGTCGGGATTAGGGCGGCGGACGGGTCATGAGGCGAGGGTGTGCCCCAGTAAGCTTTGCCCCGCCCATCTACCATCTGAAATGCTGCTTGGGACCTGAGCGAGCAGCTTAAGATACACGTCTTTATGGTGTCGCCACCGCTAAGAAAGCACGTTCTCTCAAGGTACGTACAAACACCTAATCGTCCGGTTCGGCCATCGCATAATGTTCGAACACGGGAACGCGTAGTCAGCGTCTCGAGCGACTAAGCTTGCGGAAATACTCAACCTCGGAGCCGAAATAGAGAACTCAGCTGTAAAACAGTTTTTCCTGCTTGGCGTGTTCTCGCAGCAACGCAGCGGGTCTAAAGCGCGGCCCGTACTGACGCTCGAGCCCCTCCAACCGCCTCACGACCTCGGGCGCGCCGAGGGTGTCCACATACCAGAACGGCCCCCCAAGAAACGGCGGGAACCCAAGACCGAAAACCGCGCCCACGTCCCCGTCCCTAGGAGAACGCAGCACGCCTTCCTCGAGACATAAAATAGCTTCGTTGACCATGATCAGCCCCAGCCGCTCCTGAATCTCATGGGGTGAAGCGTCCCGCTTAGTGGCCCCAACAAAGCGGGCCAACGCTTCGTTGACCTCTTTTTCGCCCTTTTTGCCGCTTTTGTCATAGACGTAAAAGCCCTTACCGCTCTTGCGTCCCAAAAAGCCCGCCTCTACGAGCGCCTCACCCCGGCTGCTCAGCGTGATACCACGCGCGGCGAAGGGTCGCTTAAGCACCCCGTTGATCTTCGCGCCGACGTCGATCCCGACCTCATCTAAAAGCGTAAGCGGCCCGACCGGAAAGCCGAAGTCACGCACTGCCCCGTCGATCTCACGGACACCGACGCCCTCTTCGACCAGCAGCAGCGCCTCGTTCATGTATAGCGACACGATGCGGGTCGTGTAAAAACCGGGTGCATCGCCGACGACGATGGGCGTTTTTCCCTGCGCGCGGCCCGCCGCGAACGCCGTCGCCAGTACCCACTCCGGATTCTCTTCAGTGGCAACGATTTCCAAGAGCGGTAGCTTCGGTACCGGCGAGAAGTAGTGCATCCCGACGACCTGACCCGAACGCTTCGACGCGCTAGCGATCTCGTGAATCGGAATCGACGAGGTGTTCGAGGCGAACACCAGGTCTTCTTTGGCGACCGCTTCAACGTCCCGAACGACCTGTTGCTTGAGCACGACATCTTCCAAAACCGCCTCGATGACCAAGTCCGCGTCGGCGAGCGCGCCGTAGTCCTCAACAGGCTGTATGCGCGCGTCGATGAGGTCGCGCTCGAAGCTGCTCCGGTCCTTACCGACCCGTTTGCTCAAATCTTTCCAGATGCTGCCCTTACCTTTGGCGGCGATCTCGAGCGACCGGTCTTTGAGTTTGACCGCGTGGCCGCCCTCGGCGCTGACCTGCGCGATGCCCGCGCCCATCAGCCCGGCCCCTAACACCCCGACGCGCGTGACGGGTCGGGCCTCGCTGTAGGGGTTTTTCTCGCTGGCGTTCTTGGCGAAAAAAAGGTGAACGAGCGCCTTCGACTGCGGGGTGAAGACGAGTTCAGCAAAATTGCGGGCTTCGGCCTCCAGCCCTGCCTCCATACCGCGCTCCTGCCCCGTGCGAACAGCGTCGATGATCTTCGCCGGAGCCGGGTAGTTGCCGCGCGTTCTCTTCCGCGCCGTCTCCTCGGCCTGAGCGTAGACGACGCGGCTTAAAGGGGTACGCTCGAGAACGGTGCTCGTGACCCTGCTGCGCCAGTCATGTTTGGGTTCACGGCGCTTTAAGCTCGCGTCAGCCAGCCCCCTCGCCGCCGCCTTGCCCGCCTCTAAAAGCCCTTGCGGGTGGATCAGCGCGTCGACTAAACCCATCTTGAGCGCGGGTTTGGCGTAGACGAATTTGCCGGTCAGCGCCATCTCTAGGCCCCCCTGCAAACCCACCAGCCGCGGCAGCCGCTGCGTCCCACCGAGTCCGGGCAGGAGTCCTAAGTTGACCTCGGGCAGCGCGAACTTGGTCTTGGGATGCCCTGATGCGAGGCGGTAGTGACACGCCAAAATAAGTTCCAAGCCGCCTCCGACCGCCGCGCCGTGAACCGCCGCCACGACGGGTTTGGGAAAGCGCTCGAGCCGCGCTAACAGCGCGTGCCCCTCACGGATGAGCGCCACAACCTGCTCAGGAGTCTCGAACGTTGAAAACTCCCCTATGTCCGCGCCGACCACGAACGAGTCCTCTTTGCGGCTGTAAAGGACCGCGCTCCGCACCGCCGGGTCGCGCTCCAACGTGTCCAAGACCTCGGCGAACTCGCGCAGCGCGGCGGTCGAGAGCGTGTTGACGCGGCTTTCTTCCTGGTCAAAGTAGATGACCGCCACGTCGCCTGTGGTCTCGAGCCCGAAAAACGTCATCGCGCACCCACCACACGCTCTAGGAGCATGGCGTGCCCCAAACCCCCGGCGGCGCAGGCGGTCACAAGCGCCAGCGTCCCGTCCTCGTCGTGGAGCCGCCGCGCCGCCATCGTTAAGAGCCGCGTGCCGGTCGCGCCGAACGGGTGCCCGAGCGAGAGCGAGCCACCCCAGGCGTTGAGTTTGTCCATATCGACGTCGCCGACACGAGTCTGCTTGCCGAGTTTAGCCCGCGCGAACGCGTCCGATTCTACGGCCCGCAGCACGGCCAAAACCTGTCCCGCGAAGGCTTCGTGAAGCTCGATGACGTCGACGTCGTCAAGCTTCACGCCCGCGCGCTCCAAAACCTGCGGTGTCGCGTAGGCCGGGCCGAGCAGCAGCTCTTCACCGGGGTCTTGCGCGACGAAGGTGTAGGCGCCCAGCCGCGCGAGCGGCGCGAACCCGAGCGCTTTCGCCGTCCCCTCTTCCATGAGGAGCACCGCCGACGCGCCGTCGGTTAGGGGCGAAGCGTTACCGGCGGTCACGGTACCGAACGGTTTCACGAAAACCGGTTTTAAGGAGGCGAGCTTTTCGGGGCTCGAGTCCGCCCGGATGGTGTTGTCGCGTGTGAGCAGGTTGAAATCCGGTGGAACGGCGGTCGGTAGGATGTCGGCCTCCAGCTTCCCGGCCTCCGTCGCCTGCGCGGCCAACGTGTGCGAGCGCAGCGCGTAGGCGTCCTGTTCAGAGCGCGACACCCCAAAGGCGGCGGCGAGTCTGTCGGCGCTCTCGCCCATCGTCTCGCCGGTCGAGTATTCGGCGACTTTGGGCGCTTTCGGTACGAACTCGGACAGCGACACGCCCTCTAAAAGCTTCCGGTACTCCAGAGGGGACCCGTACCGCTGCGATTCATAAAGGCGTTTGCGCACCACGAGCGGAAACTGCGGTGGTGTGTCCGATAAGACCTCGACACCACCGGCGATAGCAACGTCGGCTTGCCCTGAGCGGATAGCCTCGGCCGCACTTACAACCGCCTGATTGGCGGAAATGCAGGCCATCGTCACGGTATGGGCGGGCGTCCGGTGCGAGAAGCCAGCGCCCAGCGCGGCGTCCCGGGCGACGTTGCTGGTCGAGACGTTTTGCACGACGTTGCCCATAACGACGAGGCCGACCTGCTCGGGTGTGAGCCCTGTTTTGTTCAAAAGGCCGCGCAGCGCCGCCCGCGCCACGTCGTATGACGTCAACCCTAAATAGTCCGTACCGGAGCGCCTGAACGGCGTGCGGAGGCCGTCTACTAGAACAACTTTGCGCTGAGTCATGTCCTCACTCTACTCGCTCGGACACCCCGCTAGGGCGCGTCACCTGCCGTTCTCTACCCGAACGCCCGCCCCACTCAGCGCGGTGACGGCGGCGAGCGACACGACCGGTACGCCCAACCCTGAGAGCGTCTCCCGTCCCGGCTCGAAGGTCTTTTCGACCGCGCAGCCGACACCTAAAAGCGCCGCGCCGCAGCGCCCGATCAGTTCAGCTAGGGCCAGAATTGTCTGACCGGAGGCCAAAAAGTCGTCGATAAGCAGCACCCGGTCGTCCGCGCCGACGTATTCAGGCGACAAGTAAAGCGGTGTGACGCCCCCTTTGGTGCGGCTCGGGGCGTAGCTGATGAGCGCGTCCGGCATGGTGACGGGCCGTTTCTTGCGCGCGTAAACGACCGGCACGCCGAGCGCTACGCCGGTAGCCAGGGCGGGCGCGATGCCGCTCACCTCAGCTGTGACGACCTTACTTACGTCTGTAACGCCTAACGCCCCAAACCGCGCGGCAAACGCCCTTCCCATCTCGAGGGTAAGGGCGGGCTCAAGCCGGTGATTGATAAAGCCGTCGACTTTAAGAATGCCCTGACCGAGGCTGCGCCCCTCTTGGCGGATGCGTCTAACAAGTGTCTCCATACCGTCAGACTAACGCGCTCAGGGTGACGCGCACACATACTGTAAGGCTGAACGTACACGGCGGTACTAAAAATAGGTGCAGTTGTTTGCTTTTTGTCTATCAATTAGGTAGAGTTAACCAAATAAGTTGCCAGGTAGCGCTTTTCAGGGCGGTGTGCTAACATTGTGTCGGGCCAGACATATGGCCGGGCCACTTTACCCGGTATAGTATGGTCGACCGTACGGGCGAGGTCCTCCCGCGCAAGGACATCCTGTTCGTTTAAGTTACATCACACAAATGCGCGAATCTACCTTCCATAGGGGGAAACATGAAAAAATTTGCTCTTCTACTCACCATCGGTGCGCTCCTCGCCTTCGGAGCTGCCCAGACCATGACCGGCGGTATGACCGGCGGCATGACGGGTGGTATGACTGGCGGTATGATGACCGGCGGTATGACGGGCGGCATGTAAGCCTGCTCGACAAGAGCATTTAAGCTGAGCGCTAGGGTTTCCTAGCGCTTTTTTTCTGCCTCCGGTAATCGTTTATAGGGGTAGCATGGGTGTATGCCCAGCGGCCGCGCGCATGAAACCATCAACCTGCTGGCCTACGCCGCCGCCGCTGTCGGCTACGCCTACACGCGGCAAACGGGCCTGACAGCAGAACTTGACACCCTGCTCGCACCCGAGACCCTAAAAACCTTCAGCCTCAGCTACCTACTCGGTACCTTTTTAGTCACACCCGACCTCGACCTAGCCGAAAACCGGATGCAGGCGCGAAATAATTGGGGGCTCTTGGGGCTGCTTTGGATTCCTTACGGCGCGCTTTTTAGCCACCGTGGGCTCTCGCACACC
>CADCWP010000369.1:0-5645 GCA_902806425.1 uncultured Truepera sp. | reverse complement strand
GCTGGGCGGCGGCTCAGGTCGGGCCGTATTTCGGTTACCAGTTTTCCGTAAAGGCCGAACTGGGCGAAAACGGCGCGGAACTTGCGGTAGGCGCGTTGACCGGTTACTACCTCTCGCAGTGGTTGCACCTGTTGGCGGACGGTATCCAGCCCGACCACGGTTGGAGCGGACGCAGACGCAAAAAACGGCGGAGAGGGCGTGCAAAACGGTAGGGTAAGCTTTTTAAGTATGTAGACATTATTACTGCCTACGCGGTTGGCAGAAACCCTCACTTAGACCCTGGTGAGCGGGGATGTTGCGAGCCACCGTACAAGCGTCACCGGCTCGAGCCCCGAACACCCACGTACGCCGCCCACCAGGGTCCGGTAGTCAGAAATTGGGTGCCGGTGCGCGCTGGTTTCAAGTACGATGACGCGGTAGGGGCGTTCAGGTTTAGCGGACTATGTGCCGATGATATCTTGTAGGCACCTGCGCCGCCGCCCGGCGGTCTTGGTAAGGTTAGGCAAAGGAGACGCAAGGTGAGTATGGGCTGGGCTGGGCTAAAGTTTGACCTTTCCGACCTGAGCTTCGTTTACGGCACGCTGTTCGCGCTTTCACTTGTCATCATCAACCCTTGGGGCGTCCCTTTCGGCGGTATCTGGACGACGCCGAAGGTCTATCTGCTTATCGCCCTGGCCCTGCTGACCTGGAGTGTGATTCTCGTTCAGGCCGCACTCTATCTGTGGCGGAAGCGCGGACAAGACGCTGAACCCTTGAGGCCGCCCGCATTTTGGGCGGTCGCGGTGTGCCTGTGGCTGGCCTTTCTCACCTCGGGCATGGTGACTATCCTCCTGAGTCCAGTGACCTTTAGAAGCGCCCTCATTGCCAACAGCGAGATGGGCGACGGCTGGGTCTATTGGGCGTGGATGGCGGCTCTGGTCTGCGGGAACGCGCTCGTGTTGCGGCGGTTTCCGCAGCTCTTTAAGGCGCAGCTCCACGGGCTGCTGATCGGTGGGGTGCTCTCAGCGCTGGCGGTCTTTGTGCAGCGCGTGAACTGGACGCTCGACTTTACCGACACCACCGGCCAAGTTTTTCCCTTCGGCGGCGTTTGGCAACTCCATAGCGGTATCTATAAGGGTTGGATGCCCATCGGTTTTACCTCGAACCGGGGACACGTCGGCTTTATTCTGGCCGCCCTCACGGTGCTGGTGCTCGTCTGTTTGGTACGTAGTTGGTTGGGTAAGCGCTACGCTTGGCCGCTCTACGCCGTGTTTTTGGCTGCGCTCTACCTTACCTCAACGCGCGGGGTGCTGCTCGCCTTCGGGGCCGGAATGGTCTATCTGCTGATCCGTTTTTGGCGCGTTCCGGGTGGGCGCAGGGTGATGCTCATCGCCTTTACGCCGCTTTTGCTGGGCGGCGCGCTGCTGGCGTCGGGGCTCGTAGGTGCGGGGCTGACGCGCACCCTACCGCCGCTTAAAACCATTCTCAGCGATCCCTTCGCCTTTACCTCGACACGCTCCAACCTCTGGCCGTCGGCGGTAGACGGTATCAGGGCGCGGCCCCTTTTCGGCTGGGGGTTTAACGGCTACGGTTTAGCGTGGCCGCATGTCAACGATTTTAACGTGAAGTGGAAAACTTATTTAGCCCGCGACAAAGAAAATCCTAAAAAAACCATCGGGGTGGCGCGTATTTTGCGGAATAACCACTCCTCATACGAGTACCTCGGAGTAGACGGCAACGTCTACCGTGTTCGCAACCTGACCAACAAGGCACACAACATTATTTTAGATACTGCCGTGTCGGTGGGGCTGGTGGGGTTTACGCTCTACGCGCTGCTCTTTGGCTTTTTCGTGTGGGTAACGGCGCGTGGGGAAGGCTGGGGGCTCGAGGTGCTGGGAATCGTCTACCTGACCTTCGGCCTGACCTGGTTCGAGTCGGCGCAGTATAGTCATTTAGCGTGGTGGGCGCTCTCAGCCGGGTTGGCCTACGCGTTGCCGCAGGCAGTAAGTGTCCGCGACTCGACCCGAAAGTCTGACCGGATTATCGTCACACCCAACAGCTGAGTTTGGTGGGAGGATGGCGGGAACGGGTTGTTCTGTGGGTCGGGCAGAGAGAATCGTTTTAGAGCTGTAGGGCCGTGAAGCTCGAGTTCGGGCGCGATGATACGTGACCTACCCGGGATACGACTCACGCCATTTTAACGGGGTTTAGGGCGCGAAGTGCGTCGATCAGCGGGCGCAGAGCGTCGGTTTTGAGCTTGAGCGCGGCCCGGTTCACCACGAAGCGAGCAGAGGAGATAACGATCACCTCGACCTCCTCCAGGTCGTTAGCCCGCAAGGTCCCGCCGGTCTCGACAATATCGACGACTGCGTCGGCAAGTCCCGCCAAGCACGCCAGCTCGACGTTGCCCGCGAGCTTGATGACCTCGGCGCTCAGGCCGCGCCGCTGCAAGTAGGCGCGCGTCGTACGCGGGTATTTGCTGGCGACGCGCCGCACCGGGCCGGTTGCGCCGAGAGGCCGGATGAGCGATAGGCGGCAGCGGGCGAAGCCTAAATCCACGGGTTCATAGACGCTCCGACCGGACTCGAGCAGCACGTCTTTACCGACCACGCCCGCGTCGGCAACGCCTAAATCGACGTAGGTCGGCACGTCGGTGTTGCGCATTTCGATGATGCGCGCGCCACCCGCGTCGTATTGCAGCGCGCGGCCTCCGGGGGGGGCGCTGAGGTCGAGCCCCGCAGCGCGCAGGAGCGTCAGGCTGTGGTGCATTACCCGGCCTTTGGGTAGCGCCAGGGTTAATTTTGTCGGTTTAGACATCCTCGGCCTCTAGCAGGGAGACGAGCTGTTCGAAAAAGGGCCGTTCCTTGGTCTGAGGCTCGAGCCCGCTCTCGAGGAGAAGGTACGGAATCTCGCGTGCAGACGCGTAAGCCCGCAACGCCTCCACATCGTCTGTAAGCGCCCGCTCGACGCGGTAGCCCGCCCGCCGGAGCCGCCGCGCCCGGTCGTCGTCCAGGCTTACCGCTAACGGCGGGGCGTTGCCGACGACTTCGGGCAGCGCTGATAAAAGGCGTTCTAAACCGATGGCGAACCCGGCAGCCAGCGGTAACAAGGCACCGTCGTAGCGCCCGCCGCCCAGCAGCGGCTGGCCGAAGTCGAAGGTGTAGGCGCGAAAGGTGACGCCCGTGTAGTACGACAAACGCCGGGCCATGCCGAGGTCGAGCAGCAATTCGCTGGAGTCCTCGAACTCGGCTAAGACGGCCTCGAGGTGATCGCACGCCGCCGCCGTCTCCGGCCAGGGCGCGAGCCGCCGCGCCGCCGCGAGCGCCCGCAGGTCGCCGTACAGATCGGGAACGCCTAAGAGCGCCCGCTGAAGGTCGGGAGCCAGCTTGAGCGGCGCGAGCAGGGTGGCGAGCGTCGCCTGATCCTTGCGGTCGATGGCGTCGGCGGCGCGGGCCTGAAGCTCGGGGGTGAGTCCGGCGAGTTTAAAAAGCCGCCGCACAAACCCCGGATTGCCGATCTCGACGCGGGGCACGAGGCCCACCGCGCGCACCGCTTCGCGCGCCAGGTGAATCAGCTCGGCGTCGGCCCTAGCACCGCTGACACCGACGAGTTCCAAACCTACCTGCGTAAACTCGCGCGTCCGGGCAATGTCCGGCACGACGGTGCGCCAGAGCTTGCCACTGTACTGGAGCCTGAGCGGTCCCGGCAGTCCGCCCGGCCCCGGGTCGTTATAGTTAAAGCGCACAAGCTTGGCGAGCGCGAAGGTGTAGTCGGCGCGCAGCGAGAGCAGCTCACCCTCCGGCCCGGTCAGTTTAAACGAGCGCTCGGCGACCGGATGCGTGGGGTCGAAGCGCTCTAAAACGGGCACGTCGACGCTCTCGTAGCCCCAGCTTACGAACAGCGCTCGCAGCGTGCTGATAGTGCGTGTGCGCGCCGCACTCTCCGTTGCGTGCGCGTAGCGGGTGCCTTCGGGGGGGGCGAGCTTCACGCTTGTAAGCGTACCGCGCGGCCTCATCACCCGGCTAGCGCTCGGCGCACCGGCACCGTTTAATGGGGGCATGGCGGTCATCCTACGGCCCTTTAGCGAAACGGACTACCTTACCTTTACGAAACTCTACAACCGCTGCCGCCCCGTGGTGGCGCAAACCGAGGTGGCGCTGCGGGCGTTTGACGAAGCCTACAAGGGTGACGTGCTGCTGAACTTAGTGGCGGAGGCCGAAGGCGAACTCGTCGGTGCTGTCTGGGCGCACATTGACGGGTCGGGTGAGCGGCAGGTGCGGCTCGATATGGTAGCCCACCCGGACGTAGCTGGTCTTTCTGGAACACTCTATAAAACTGCTTGGGAGCGGCTCGAGCCCCACCAGCCCACCGCGCTCGTCGTCCGGGTGCGTGAGGACTGGCCGTACTGGGTAGACTTTTACCACCTGCGTGAATTTGGTGAACAAGAGCGGATGTGGGAATCGCGGCTCGAGCTGGCCGCCTTTGACGCCGAACCGTTTGCGGGGGCGCTGGAACGGGTGTCTTCGGCTGGTGTCACCCTCATAACCTTGGCCAACCTACCCGACGGCGAAGCCACCCAGCGCCTGCTCTACGGAACAGTCGTAAAGCTTTTGGGCGACGTAGCGTTCAGCGAACCGCTAAACATCTGGCCGTTCACGGTGTGGCAGGGGCGCTTCTGGCAGAGGTCGGCGCGCAGGCCGGAGGGCTTTTTTCTGGCGTTTCACGGTGCAGAACTCGTCGGCGTGAGCGAACTGCGTGAGGGGCCGCGCCCCGACTGACTCGGTACGGGGCTGACCGGCGTGAAGCGTGCCTACCAGGGACGGGACGTCGCGTTCGCCCTCAAACTGCGGGCGGCGCAATACGCCAAAGCGGTGGGCGTGCGGGTTGTAACGACCCAAAACCACACCGGCAACCGGGCCATGCTCGCCATCAATGAGGCGCTCGGCTTCGTTAAGGAACCTGCTTGGCTGCGGCTTAAAAAGACGCTTTAGCCGAGCGGCGCAGCCTCCTCCCAGCCAGCCATGATGTGAACGTGGGTGTGAAAGACCTCCTGCCCCGCGCCCGGCCCGACGTTGATGACTAAACGGTAGTCGTGTAACCCGTTCGCGCGAGCGGTTTTGATTGCGGCCTCTAAAAGCGCGCCTACATCCGCTGGGCCTTGCGCGTCCAACATCTCGTCTAAGCGCGGGCTGAAGGTTTTGGGGACGACCAGCAGATGCACCGGCGCTTTAGGAGCGACGTCCTTAAAGGCTACGAAATCGTCGTCCTCGTAGACGCGCTCGGCTGGAATCTCGCCGTCTATGATCTTTTGAAAAAGACCTTTTTCGCTCATCGTAGACCCCTCTCAAAAACAAAGATACGGAACATTCTACCCCCGCTCGAGCCCATACATGTGCATGTCATGAGCTTAAGGTTAGCTTAAGGTTCTCTCGGCATACTGCCCAACAAGAAGCAAAACAACCTGAAAGGAGAAAAGCTGCCTAGGACGCTATAGGTCGTCCTTTGTAAAAATTGCCCGCGCACCAAACCTTCTCATCTTTCACTAGGAGTCAGCCATGAAAAACACCCGTCCGCTTCTACTCACCGTCTCAGCTCTCGCGTTCCTCATTTCTGCTTGTAGCACCCCCGAAGACTTCAGCGGACCGATGCTCGAGCCGCAATTCGGT
>CADCWP010000368.1 GCA_902806425.1 uncultured Truepera sp. | reverse complement strand
TGCTTGTGTCTAGTTCGGGTCATACGCCTTCTTTCACCCGGTCCTGTGGCAGATGCCTCCCACCTCGCGGATCCACGTCGAGCAAGGACTTCTCAAAACGGTCGGTAGAGCCATGCCGGTACTTATGCCGGTGTCGAGCCTCCTGGTGCTGGCCTATGCGGTGTTCGAACCGGAACACGGATCAGCAGCCCATATCTTGCGCTGGGCTGCTGTACCCGCCATGCTCGTCTCGGTTGTCACGACACTCGTCTTCAACGTCCCGATCAACAGTGCTACGGCGCAGTCCCGATCAACAGTGCTACGGCGCAGTGGGATGCTAACAACCTGCCCCCGACTGGGAACGCACGAGGCGGCGCTGGGAAGCGTTTCAGGGGGTACGCTCATGGCTTCTCTTAGCGGCGTTCATACTGCTCTGTCTGGCTGTGACCTACCGGGCCTAGAAGGATCGGTTGGTAGAGCTGCACGTTGAAGAGGTCAGGGCGTTCGGCGCGGTTTACAACCTGTGAGGCTCGGCGAGACTAGGCCCCCTAAGCCCACCGACCTCTCCAAGCGGCTCGAGCCCGTATCGGATAGGGCAGCCTTGAACGTACTCGGATGATGAGCTGCTCCCTAAAAGAGAAAGCCCCCGTCCTAACCCTGAGGCTTCGCTTTTCACCAACGATTCCTCTAACAAAGCAAAAACGGCGCGTATCCGAAAGGCTCTCGTAACACCTCCTTAAAGTGGCGCTGTCCCAGGCTGTGAGAATAGTTGATGATGTGTACCAAGGCAGTCTTCAAAAAGTTTCGTCGAGATGGTTCGCGGTGTACGTAGGCATCCCGATCTTCGCAAGTACTCGGGGACAATCCTGTTCTGATCCGGGAGCTTTTGCGAAGAGGTGGTTTTCAACTCCACCGGCTCTATACGGCGCGTCGTCCTTTAGAGGACGTCCTCGCGTGTGACCCCTTCGCATTCCAAAACGAAGTCCGCGCCATAAGCTCGTGCCGAGGTCTGAAAACCTGGTGAGGTGTCTCCCGCCAACACCCTTTTGACCGCTTGCAGGGCGGCCCGTGCTGTCCAGATTACCCCCGCCTCCGGGCCGTGCAACCGCGACACAGCCCTGCGCCCCTGCGGGTCTTCGACCTCACCCCACACGTGCGTGAAGGTTTCGGCGCGCTCCCCAGCCGTTGACCCGTCCTTCACCCCACACTTTAAAAAGCCGCGCACCGCAGCCGACTTGAACAGGGGGCGTAGGTAGTCGAGAGCCGCCATCTGTCGGCGTGTCGCTTTGGGCAGAACCGCGTAATCCTCGATGTTGGGGATGCCCGTGCTGTAGTAGGCGGTAAAGACGTCACCCCACGTCAACCGCGTCGCCTCGACCGAACCGCCGCCGAAGTCGATGCTGTGGGTTTTCGCTCCCCGCTCGGGAACCTCGAGCCTTCCATCACGCCTTACGCGGTCGCCGTAGGGGAGCAGCTCGATCAGGGTCCGCTGAGTTCCCGGTGGCAGACCCGCTGGCCCTTCGCTGTAAAAGGCGAGCGTCAGGCGGTTGGCGGTCGGCAACCGCTGCTTGAGATGTAGGGCGAGGCAATCGGTCGGCACCACGTCGAAGCCAACCCCTGGCAAAAGCATAACGCCGCGCGCCCTCGCTTCGTCGTCGCGCGCGGCCAAGGCCTCATAGACGGGGATTTCGCCTGTCAAGTCCAGGTAATGTGCGCCGGTACGCAGACAAGCATCAGCCACCGGTCTAGACGTGTACAGATAGGGACCGGCGCAGTGCAGCACGGCGGGTGCGTCGGCAAGGGCCGCGTCTATCGCAGTCGGGTTGTCGAGACTAAAAACGCGAAACTCTACACCCAACTCGGCGGCAAGCTGCGCAACCTTACCGGCGTCCCGTCCAGCGATGACAGGCCTTAGACCTTGCCGCACGGCTAGACGCGTGATGGCGTCACCCACAAAACCGGTGGCGCCGTACAGCAGAAAGTCTAATCGCATATGGGCATCCTCTTTTGAACCAACCCATCTTAGCGGTAAGGACGAGACAGGTAGACGTCGTGACGACCGGACTCACCGGTGGGCGCACAGGCAAGGTACCGTCGGGACGATGAGCCGCTGCTTCTGGTCGAAGCTTAACCTCAAAAGTGGGTTCAGCACATGATTTACAGCTGAGCCCCCGCCCCTGTAACGTTAAGCCATGAGACTGTAAGCCCCTCAGCGACCGAGTGTCCTTGGGTCAAGCATGTCCCGCAGCCTGTCGCCCAGCAGGTTGAGGGTGAGGACGACCAAAAAAATCATCAGGCCAGGTAGCAGCGATACCCAGGGGGCGACGCGCAGGTATTGGCGACCGTCCGAGAGCATAACGCCCCACTCGGATATGGGGGGCTGCGCGCCGAGGCCGAGAAAGCTCATCCCCGCCGCCGCCATGATCATGAACCCGACGTCCAGCGTGGCCGCTACGACGATAGGGCTGAGAGAGTTTGAGAGCACATGGCGCACCAAAATCCGCCAGGTCGGCGCGCCCGCCGCTTGTGCGGCCGTTACAAACTCGCTTTCGCGCAGCGCCAGGGCGCTCCCCCGGGCAATCCGCACATAGTAGGGGATGCCCGCGATAGCGATGGCGACCATCGTGTTCACAAGCCCCGGACCTAAAATCGCCACGACGATGAGAGCGAGCAGGATGTACGGGAACGCCATCAGCACGTCGATGAGGCGCTGCACCCAGAAGTCGAATCTGCCAGCCAGATAGCCGCTTAGGATGCCGAGCGTGACGCCCAAAAGGGCGGCGAAGCCAACTGCTGCAAAGCCCACGACGAGGGAGACGCGGCCCCCCCAGACGAGGCGGGAGAGCATGTCGCGGCCCAACTCGTCCGTCCCGAGAATGTGCCCGGCGGTTCCCGGCGGCTGGAGGCGGTCGATGAGGCTTCCCTCCGCCGGATTCGGAAGACCCAGGTAGGGTGCGAGGAGGGCGCTGAGGATAACCGCCAGCAGCAGGAGGGAGGCGACGAGCGTGACGGGCTCGCGCAAAAAGAGCCGCTGGAACGAGGGGCGGCGTGAGGTTTGGGAGGCGGTGTCGGCGGTCATGCGTAGGAGATGCGCGGGTCCACGAGCGTGTAGAGAAGGTCGGTGACGAGATTGGCGAGGACGTAGGCGAGCGCAACCAGCAGGGTGACCCCTTGCACGAGGGGAAAGTCCCGAGCCAGAATCGCGTTGACCGCGAGCGTGCCGACGCCGGGCCAACCGAAAACCTCCTCGACCAGCACCGCGCCTCCCAGAATGTAGCCGACCTGTAGCCCCAGAATGGTCAAGATGGGGATGAACGCGTTGCGGAAGGCGTGGCGAAACACGACGGACACCCTTTTCAGCCCTTTGGCGTTGGCGGTGCGCACGTAGTCTTGCGAGAGCACCTCCATCATGGTGGCGCGCGTCATGCGGGCAATCAGCGCCCCGATGCCAGCGGCGAGCGTCACGGCGGGCAGTACGAGGTGCGCGAGAAGGTCGAGCACGCCGCCCCCCTCGGGCTGATACATGCCGGTCACGGGAAACCAGCCCAGCCACAAGCCGAACGCGAGTTGCAGAAGCAGTCCGAGAAAAAATGCGGGCAGCGAGTAGCCGACGAGTGTGGTGACGATGGCGGCGCGGTCGAGCAGCTTGCCAGCCCGTACCGCTGACAAGACGCCCAGCAGGATGCCGCTGCCGGCCGCAAAGAGCATCGCGGCAGCCGAGAGGATAAGTGTCGCCTTGAAGTGGGTCCACACGAGCGGCAGCACCGCCGTTTTTAGCTGGATGCTCCGACCCCAGTCACCCGTAACGACGCCAGCCAGCCAGCGACCGTACTGCACGGGGATAGGCCGGTCGAGGCCGAGGTCGCGCCGGAGATCTGCCAGGGATGTCTCGGTCGCTTTCGGTCCTAAGATGACCTGCGCCGGGTCCCCTGGGGCGAGGTGCAGGGTCAAAAAGACGAGCACGCTCACCCCGAAAAGGGTCGGGACGGTGACGAGGAGGCGCTGAAGGAGGTAGGGACCCATGACGCGCTACTGCGCGAGTCGGACCGTCTCGAAGCGGAAGACGCCCGTCGGGTGCGGGGTGAAGCCTTCGATAGAACTGTCCATGACGACGATCTGCGCCTCGTGATCGACCGGCACGATGGGTAGGTCGGCCATGAGAAGGCGCTGCGCTTCTTCGTAGAGCGGGATTCGCGCCTCTTGATCTGTCGTCTGCCGGGCGGTGCGCAAAATCTCGTCTACCTCCGGATTGTTGTAGTAGCCGAGGTTAAAGCCGTTGGCGGGGAACTGGTCGCCCGAGAGCAGGATATAGAGGAAGTTGTCTGGGTCGCCGTTGTCACCCACCCACGACATCTCGAACATCGCGGGCACGCTCTCGGCTTGGTCTTCGGGCACGATCACGCGGTCCAAGTAGGTGCCCCACTCGAACTGCTGGATGTTCGCGGTGATGCCCACGCGGCTCAGGAAATCCTGGATCACGGTACCCATCGCTACGGGCTGCTGCATCCCCGAGCCCGACTGCGGGATCCAGAACTCCACCTCGAAGCCGTCCGGATACCCCGCCTCGGCGAGGAGTTCCTGTGCCCGCTCGGGGTCGTAAGGATACTGCTCGACGTCCTCGGTGTAACTCCAGACCACGGGCGGCAGGAGATTCTGAGCGAGTTCTCCTGTGCCGCCAAGAAGCGCCTCGACAATCGCCTGGCGGTCGATGGCGTGCGCCACAGCTTTCCGCACTAAAGGATCGTCGAAGGGTTCCTTTTTGACGTTAAAGACCAGGTACCAGGTGTGCATGCCCGCCTGTTCCTCGAAGCGGAAGGCGGGGTCCTCGCGCAACCGGGGAAGGTCGTCCACGGGCAGGTTGACGGTGAAGTCAATCTCGCCCGACTCGAGCGCCGCCAAGCGGGCCTGGTCCTCGACGATGGGACGGTAGACGAGGCGCTCGACCTCGGGTGCGCCGCGCCAATAGTCGGGGTTACGCTCGAGCACAAGTTCAGTCCCACGCTGCCACGAAACGAAACGGTAGGGACCGGTGCCGACGGGATTTTGTGCGAAGTCGCGGCCATACTGCTCCAGGGCGGCCGGGCTCACGAGGCTGGCAGCGTGCATCGCCAGGTTCGACAAAAAGGGCGCGAAAGGGTTCTCGAGCGTAACTTGGAGCGTCATCGGGTCCTGCACCTCGACCGAGTCAATCATGCCGAGGGTAAATTCGGCGTAGGCGAACTCGCCGGTGTCGTGGTACGGGTGCTCCGGGTCGATCTGACGCTCGAACGAGAATTTGGCCGCTTCGGCGTCTACAGGTGTGCCATCGTGAAAGGTGACGCCTTCACGCATCGTGAAGGTGTAGGTGAGGCCATCCTCGGAGACCTCCCAGCTTTCGGCAAGGGCAGGCTCGAGCTCGGTGCTGCCGTCCTTAAAGCGAACGAGCCCCTCGAACATCGGCATGGCGGCCCTCGAGGAGTTGTAGTCGGAAAGCTGTGCGGGGTCGAGGGCGACGGGTTCGGCTTGCAAGCCGATCACGATGCGAGACTCGTTTTGAGCCAGTCCCCAGCCAATTGCAAAAAACAGAAAGAAAAACACCGAGCTTCGTCTCATCACACACCTCTCAATTTGAGCCAAATCGTGAGCGCAGGTAGTACCAAGCTATCAGGTCGATGGAGGGACCACCTAACCACCGCTCCTCCAGATTTTCCGTGCCAAAAAGGTCCTCCAACGCCCGTTCTGTTGCCTTATTCCACCTCCCGGTAGCGGGTGCCTCGAGATGTCCGAGCTTCCGTTTTCATGTCGGGGGTTTGCGCTCCTGACGTCACGATAAGAGGATGCTACTGCAATCTTGCGCAGTCGTCCACAGCGATACGTTGACCTTTGGTTGCGGACGACCGGTCGTTTTTAGCCGGACGGTTCGGCATCTTGGCTCTGATTCGCGTCGCTTCCGTACCGGAGCAACACCAAGCGTTAGAGAAGCAGCTGAATACTTACAGACCTTGACGGGATAAAATGCATGTATTACAGTACAACACAATATCACTATGTCAAACACCCTTAAGGTTCCTCCTCCAGAATCCGGCCAGAACCAATACGTCATCACTTCGGCGTACCGAACGCTCGCAATCTTGAGAGCGTTCGGTGCTCCCCCGCACCGTTTTTCGCTGGCGGAAGTTACTGCGGCACTGGAGATGGATAAAGGCCAGACCTATCGCTCCCTCAAAACCCTCGAGGAAGCCGGGTTCATCCGCGCTGACGAAGATGGGCGCTTTAGTCTCACGCCGCTCCTGAACGTCTTGAGCGTAGCTGCCAGCAGCGGCCAGAGCGCGTCGCTCGCCGAGGTTGCCGCTCCTCACCTAAATCGTCTCTCTGACGAGACAGGCGAATCTGTTCACCTCTTCGCACGGGTTGGCGACCACGCCGTCTGTGTGGGACTCAGGGAGAGCAAGCATCCTGTGCGTCTAAGCGCCGCGCTGGGTGCCGCCGCGCCGCTCCATGCAGGCGCGTCACCAAAAGCAATGCTCGCTCACCTGTCGACAGCTGAACAGGAGCGCATCTTGTCCAAAGTTTCCAGCTACCCTGCGTACACCAACCGAACCCTGACGGACGCCGAAATGCTGCGCGACGATTTGGTGCGTACCCGTACTCAGGGGTACGCCGTCAGCGATGAGGACGTCGATGCCGGGGCCAAAGGCGTCGGTGCGCCGATTTTTGACCTGACCGGCAAGGTGGTCGGGGCGATCAGTGTGGGGGGGCCGTCGTACCGCGTGGACGACGGCCGGCTCCACACCTTTAGCACACTCATTGTCCAGAGTGCTCAAGCTATATCAAGACAGCTTGGGTATTCCAGGTGAGAGAAGAGAGGCTCAGGATGACCAGGAAGCTGTACAGTACCGTTTCGTTTTTTCTGCTGATGGGAGTGTTTGGGACGGCCCACGCCCAGACGGCGGACTTCGATCCGGACGCCACGCTGACGCTGGCGACCAACGCCGACCCGACGCTCAACCCGTGGACGCCCGGCGCGGTCGTCGAGTCGAACTTGATCAACACGCTTGTTTTCGACCAGCTCGTGCGCTACGACAAAGAAGACCTGACGCCTGCGCCCGCCCTGGCCAGCAGCTGGGAGGTCGCAGAAGACGGCCTTTCCTGGACGTTTACGTTGCGTGACGATGTGACGTGGCAAGATGGCGAACCCTTCACTGCCGACGACGTGGCCTTTACGTTTAACGACGTTGTGCTGGTAGAGGAGCTGGCTGCAAACAACGGCAGCAGCTTTGGGCCGGTGGAGGCTGTCGAAGTTATAAACCCAACCACCGTGCGCTTTGTGCTGAGCGAACCGTTCTCATCGCTTCCGTACTACCTCGCCTACTACGCCGGAATTTTGCCCGAGCACCTCTTGGGCGACGCCGAGAACCCGCTGTCAGTGGCGTCCTTTAACAAACAAACGCCTGTGGGCACCGGGGCGTTCCAGGTCGCCGAGTTCGTGCCGGGATCATACGTGCGGCTCGAGCGCAACCCTTCCTACTGGGGCGGCGAGCCGAAAGTCGCGGGCGTCGTCTTTAGCATCGTGCCCGACCCCAACACCCAGCTCGCACAGGTTCTGGCAGGCGAACTCGACATGGTGACGGTCAGCGATCCGGCTTTGCTGGCGGGTGTTGCAAATAACCCCAATCTAGAAATTGTCGAGCAGAGCCAGAACGTCTACTACTTCGTGGCGCTCAACCAGAACGACCCACGCTTTCAGGACGTACGGGTGCGTCAGGCGCTCCTGTACGCCATCAACCGGCCCGCCATCATCGATTCGGTGCTGAAGGGCTACGGCGAAATCGCCACCGGCCCCATTGCACCGTTGCAGCAGGCCCTCTACGAGAGTGACGTGCCGAACTACCCGTTCGACCCTGAAAAAGCGAAAGAACTCCTTGCCGAAGCGGGGTGGACGCCCGGACCTGACGGTATCCTCGCCAAAGACGGCGTGCCCCTGACCATAGAGATGCCTACGGGCCAGTTCGGCTATCTGGTGCCTGCCACACTCCTCGTACAGCAGTACTGGAAGGACATCGGCGTCCAGGCGGACGTGCAGGTGCTCGAGTGGAACGCCTACATCCAGCAGATGTTCGTCAACCGCCAGTACGAGGCTACACTGGCGTGGTGGAGCACCCCGCCGACCCCCGACGTCTCGCCGTACTACGCGTCCTCGGCTGCCGAAGCCGGTCAGAACATCCCCGGCTATAAAAACGCTGAACTAGACGAAATTATGGCTGCCGGGCGCGGCGCGACCAGCGAGGAAGCGCAGATCGAGACCTACCGCGAGATGCAGGAATTTCTCGCTCGAGAGCTGCCGTACCTCTACCTCTGGTATCCCGACATCGTCACAGTCCGAAACGTCCGGATCGAGGGGATGCTCGACATCAACAACCCGGCCGCCTTCCAGTACGCTTCCGAATGGTACGTCGCGTTAACACCCTAAAAAGGGGGGACGAGGATGGGCGTGTTTGTTTTTCGCAGGTTGTTACAAGGGATCTTGGTGCTGCTGCTGGTCTCAGCGTTCACCTTTTTCCTCGTCAACCTGGCCCCCGGCGGCCCCTCGGCGGCGGTAAGTTTGGAGCGCACCGCCGCCGAACGCGAGGCACTGTACCGCCAGTACGGCCTCGATAAGCCTGTGGCCGTGCGCTATATGCAGTGGTTGAGCGGGGTCGTGCGGGGCGACCTCGGCACCTCGCTCACTCAGGGCTTGCCGGTCAGTGGCCTGCTCTGGCAGCGTCTCGGCAACACATTGCAACTCGCTCTAACCGCATTGGTGCTGACCGCCCTGCTCGGCGTGACCCTGGGCGTGGTGGCCGCCGTAACGCAGAATCGTCTGCCCGATCACCTCATCAGCAGCGTGGCGACGCTCGGTATGTCGGTGCCGGGCTTTTGGCTCGGAATCGTGAGCATCATCCTGTTTTCGGTCAAGCTCGGGTGGCTGCCGTCGTCGGGCGTGGCCAGCGTCGGCCAGTCATTTTCACTGCTCGACCGGGCGCAGCACCTGGTGATGCCCGCCAGCGTGCTGGCCTTTACGCTCCTGCCCAACGTAGTGCGGGTCGCGCGCTCGGCGATGCTCGAGGTGCTCAGTTCGGATTACGTGCGGACTGCCAAGGCCAAAGGCTTGCCTAACCGTGCGGTGCTCCTCAAGCACACCTTCAAAAACGCTCTGGTTCCCGTGATCGCTATTCTCGGCCTCATCACCACCGTGCTTTTCTCAGGCTCGGTGGTGATCGAGAGCGTCTTCAGCTGGCCGGGTCTCGGGCGGCTGGCCATCGAGGCCGCCAACGGGCGCGACTATCCGGTCATCTTGGGCGTCACGCTCGTGGCGGGCACTATCGTGGTGGTCGTCAATCTGCTCGTCGACGTCTTGTACGCTGCCGTCGACCCCAGGATCAGCTATGACTAGTGCCGTTGCCGCGCCCCCGGTGCGGAGGGGCCGCTTCTGGCGCAAGGTTCGCCGTCACCCGGTCGGCGTTGCTGCCTTTGCTGTTCTCTGTCTCCTTTATCTAACCGTCATCGCGGGGCCGCTTTTGTACCCGGTTTCGCCCGAAGCGACCGATCCGCTCAACATTCTCGCTGCGCCAGGCGGCGCGCACCCCCTCGGCACCGACGAGTTGGGCCGCGACATCACCGCCAGGCTCATCTATGGCGGACGCATCTCGTTAAGTGTCGGCCTGCTGTCGATGCTGGTGGGGCTCACCTTAGGCCTCGTCGTCGGCGGAACGGCCGGATACTTCCGGGGGCGCGTCGAGGGGGTGCTCATGCGCCTGGTCGACGTCTTTATGGCGATCCCCAGCTTTTTCCTGCTGCTGGTGATCGTGACGGTCTTCGGCAGCCACCCGCTGACCATCATCGTAACGGTGGGGCTGGGCTTCTGGGCACAGATGGCGCGAGTGGTCTACGCCGAATTCAGCAGCTACCGGGGCCGAGACTTTATCGAGGCGATGCACTCGCTAGGAGCGTCGCACCTGCGTATCATGGTGCGGCACATTCTGCCGCAGGTCGTGCCGCAGGCAGTCGTGCTAGCGACCCTGGGCGTGGGCTGGGCCATCCTGAGCGAAGCTGCGCTCAGCTACATCGGTTTGGGCATTCAGCCGCCTTTAGCTTCCTGGGGCAACATGCTCCAGAACGCCCAAGCGTACCTCTATGTCAACCCGATGCTCGCTATCTATCCGGGTCTCTGCATCGCGGTGGCCGTTTTGGTCTTTAACCTGACCGGTAACGCGCTCAGAGACATTTTGGACCCTAGAGCATGATCCTAAACATTCGAACTACGCTCGAGCCTCACCTCTTAAGGCTCCGCGTTGCTGTCTACGGCTCGGGCGGTGCTCCGTCGCACCACCTCGCGCTGCTGGCGCTCTGGGGCGGCACCCCCGAGGTCATCTACGCAGGCGAGATCGTCTCTGGAAAGCTTTCTGAATACGACGCCGTGATCTTTCCCGGCGGCGGGCTGGCAGCGATGGCAGGTCAGTTAGAGCCTTTAGGGGCGAAAGGCATGACCGCGCTGCGCTGCTGGGTCGAGGCGGGTGGGAGCTATCTCGGAAGCTGCGCGGGGTCGTGTCACCCGCTGCGGATGAGTGACGCGTACAACGACGCGTATCCTGATGCTGCCGCGTTTCAGGTCTGTGACGTCACCCCACTTAACGCAGCAGCGGGTGTGTGGGGGTTGGATTCGCCCGGTACCGGGCGAATCCGTGTTATGCCCGAGCCGCAGCCGCTGTTCGAGGGCTTGGCGGAGCCGTTCGAGATCGTGCATTACAACGGGCCGCTGTTTCCCGCCATTCCGGGTGCTGCCGGTCGGGTGCTGGGGAGCACGGACCACTTCACTCCCTTCGAGGTGAGCCAGGGGGCGGTGACTGGGCCGACGGTGCTGGAGCGCGCCCTCGCTCAAGGGGCCCGCGTCGCCTATCACCAGCGGGTTGGCGCGGGCCAGGTCACCGTGTTCGGGTCGCACCCGGAGTTTGGCGGGGGCCCCCTGCAACTCGGCTGGCTGCCCGCTGTGCGGCTGCTGAGCAACGCGCTTCACCTCGTCCGCCCCGGTGCGGTACCTGCGCCACCGTCCGCAACGGACGTGCTCTCTGAGGGGTTGCTTTTAGAGATGCGCCAGAGTGCAGCGGCGCTCGAGTCCGGACTTGTGCGGGCAGCCTCCCTAAAAGCCCGGCTGCCCGCCTCGACCCCGGCCTTTCTGGGGTTGCTGGGTCCGGACCTCTGGGACGCCGCGCTCGGTGAAGCACAAGGTCTTCTGGCTTCGCTGAAACATTGGCTGGAAGCGTGCCCGGCAGGGGGGACGGTGTGCGGCCTCCACCTCTTAGACTGCGCGCCTAAATCCGGTCAGGACGTCGGCTTTATGGGGGCGCGCCAGCTGCTAGGGCGCGCCCACGAGATGGTCCTAAAAGCCACCGACCCTTCGGCCGAGTGGCCCACGTTTACCGGCGCGTACGACCAGCTGGCGACCCATCCCTACCATCTGCTTGCCAGCAGCTATCTGAGCGCGTGCGGCATGATCGCCGCCGCTGCTTTACAGGTGACCGCATTTACTTCGCTAAACGACCTTCCCTTCTCTCTTCCCATCCCACTGACTTCAGGAGACTAGTCATGCAGAAAAAACGTTACAGCGGCTACAAATCGTTTGACTACCTCGAGCCCGGCCTGGACTACAAGGTGTTCAAGCTCGCTCCCGAACTGGGCCGCGTGCCGAGTACACAGGTACCCACCACGCCCGAACAAGAGACTCGCGTCAAAGGGCTTTTCGAAAGCACGCTGATGATCTCCCTGCACGACCACTGTTTCGTAGCCCCGGATAACTTGTCCGAGTTTCTCGAGTTCCGCCGCTGGGGGCGCGACGCGACAGCCTATGAGGGTTTAAGCGTCAGCGGGCTCGACGCGGTGTTCGACAACCTGATGAACGGCACGGCCATGATCACCTCACGTGGCGGCTGGAAGTGGGACGACATCATTTATGACCTCGGTATCCGGCTTTCCGACATTGCCCATCAGGAGATGGTCGTCCTAGCTTTGAAAACTGAGGACATCGTTCGCGCCAAGGAGAAGGGTCAGGTCGCCTTCATCGTGTCCTTGGAGGGCGCGGCCATGATCGAGAACGAACTCGACCGGATCGATATCCTTTACGGTCTCGGTGTGCGTTGTCTGGGCATCGCCTACAGCGAGGCCAACGCGCTCGGAAGCGGTCTTAAAGAGCCGCGCGACGGTGGGTTGACGTCGTTCGGGCGTCAGGCAGTCAAGCGCATGAACAAGCTGGGCATGGCCATCGACATTTCGCACTCGGGCGACCGCACCTCGCTGGATACAATTGAGGTCAGCGACAAGCCGATCTTTATCACGCATGCGGGGGCGCGGGCCTTGTGGAACTCAAATCGCCTCAAACCGGATGAGGTGATCCGTGCCTGCGCCGAAAGGGGCGGTGTCATCGGTATCGAGGCCGCGCCGCACACGACCATCTCCGAAAAAAACCCCCGCCACTCCATCGAGTCGTTTATGGAGCACTTCGAATACTGCGCCGAACTGGTCGGCATCGATCACGTGACGTTCGGGCCGGACGCGCTCTTCGGCGATCATGTTGGGCTGCACCACGCGCTCTCCGACGCACTGTCGATTGGGGCGTCGCGGGGGACGCTCGAGTATCCCGAGGTCGAGTGGGTCGACGGGCTGGAAAGCCCGGCCGAGACGTTTCCCAACATCGTCCGCTGGCTCGTTACCCACGGCTACAGCGACGAGGACATCGCCAAGGTGGTCGGCGGCAACGTCATGCGAGTCCTTAAAGAGGTGTGGGTCCGGTGAGTAAAACGCTTAGGGTCAACGGCGTCACCCTCACCTATGACGATGCGGGTACGGGTGTAGCGTTTGTGACGCTTCATGGCGGGCCGGGGATGGGGAGCCGCAAGGGGGACTGGACTACCTTTGGGCCGCTGACCGACAGCTACCGGCTGATCAGCTATGACCAAAGGGGCAACGGCGAGTCGGAGGGAGGCGAGCCGTATTCGCACGAGCAGTTCGTGGCCGACCTCGAGGGTCTGCGGCAAAAGCTTGATTTAGGCAAGATTATCCTCTTGGGCGGCTCGTACGGCGGCTACATCGCGCTCGAGTACGCCCTGCGGCACCAGGAAAACCTGCACGCGCTCATCTTGCGCGACACCGCAGCCAACAACCGCTATAAGGACACGAGCATGGAACGTGCTTTGGCTAGTGAGTTTCCGATGGATGAAGCGCGGCTCGAGCGCCTGTTTGCGGGCCGGGTCGAGAGCGACGAGGACTTCCGCGTGAGCTTTGCCATGATCCAGCCGCTTTATAACGTCACCCGCGATCCTGTGGCGGAGGCCGAGCGGCTTGCTCAGATACCCTTTCGCTACCAAACGCATAACTGGGCGTTCAGCCGCAACCAAACCGACTTTGATATTACCGAAGCGTTGCGAGGCGTCCAAACGCCGGTGCTCGTGACGGTTGGGCGGCACGACTGGATCACGCCTTTAGAGGCCAGCGAGGAGTTGGCTGCGGTGTTGCCGAAGGGCGAACTGGTGGTGTTTGAGAACAGTGGGCACTCCCCACAGCTCGAGGAGACCGACCGCTACCTGGGGGTGGTGCGGGAGTTTCTGGCGCGCCACGTCGCCCTGTAAGGGGTGGTGTGATCGGGCCTATCTCACGAGAAGAGCGTGCTGAGCGGACGCGGGCTGCCTTTAACTATGTAAGCTCCGAGGTTGCGGCGCTGGTGCTGTTCGATGATCAGTTCATTCAGTACTACACCGACTTCGTGTTTCACCCGACCGAGCGCCCT
>CADCWP010000367.1 GCA_902806425.1 uncultured Truepera sp. | reverse complement strand
CGGTCATACCTGTAGTTCATATCTGCGGCGTAAACTACGTGGGTGAAACGTAGATGGATGACGCTCTTAGGACTATTGCCGGGTTGTGTGGGGCGGGGTGACGCGCTGGCCCCGGTTGTCACCATCACCGAGCCGCAGAGCAGCGCGGTCAGGGCGGGCAGCCCGCTACAGATCGTTGGGTACGCGATGGACGATGTGGGCGTCGTCAGCATCAAGGTCGACGGGGCGGAGCTCTTGGACGCTCCGGCACTCGCCGGGGAGCGGGGAAACAAGCTCATCAACTTTGGCTTTCGGCCCCGGCAGGTGCGCGCGGGACTCTGGCGCTCACAGATCACGGTCAGCGACGTAGACGGTCGTGTGACGGCGCTTACCTTTCCTCTGACGATAGACGGGTCGCCGCCGACAGTCGAGATCACCGGCGTCGAGGGTCTTGAAGGGGGCCGCAGCCGCGTCTCGATCATTGTGCGCGACGACGACGCGGTGGGCCGCATCACCGTAGGTCCCTTGGCGGAGGGCAATGAGCTGTCATTTACCCCGGCCGCGGAGGTCCCCTACACTTTCGAGACTACCGGCGACGTCACCCTGAACGTTGCCGACGTAGCGGGCAACGTCACGACCTACCCTTGAGCCTGCCCATCTGTACGGAAGAGCTGTTCGGACCGTCCGCCGCCGCTAAGGTGAGGGCGCTCGAGGCCCGTTACGGCAACGGTGACCTGATCCGCGTTTTAGAGGCGCTCGAGATCGCCGGACCGTTCGAAGTGCTGAGCCCGTGGGAGCTGCGCGCCCCGGACGGTCGTGGGCTTATCAACGCGGGCGGCTACGCGGCGCTGCCCTTCGGCGAAGGCTACCCGCCGCTGGTCGCGTTCGTTCAGCGGTACTTGCGTGAGGGCCGCGCCATAAGCCTGCCGCAGCAGTCGGCGTCGGCGTGGCGGGCGGCCCTGGAGACGAACTTGGTGGCGCTCCTTGCCCGGCACGCGCCGAGCCACGCCGATTCACAGGTGTTTTTCTCCAACAGCGGGGCGGAGGCCATCGAAACGGCGCTTAAACTTGTCCGCGCCGCCCGACCGGGCGTGCCCTATATCGTCAACTTCACGCGCGGCTATCACGGCAAGACCTTGGGAGCGCTTTCCCTGACGCCCAACGAGGAGTATCAGGCGATGTTTCGGCCCCTCCTGCCCGACGTGCTGACGCTGCCCTACGGAGACGCTCAGGCGCTCACAGACGCGCTTAGAAAATATGGCAAAAAGGTCGCGGCGGTGATTGTCGAACCTATTCAAGGCGAGGGCGGCGTGGTGACGCCGCCACCGGAGTTTTTACCCAGAATCGGCCTGTTGGCCCGGCGATACGGCTTTTTAGTCGTAGCCGACGAGATTCAGACCGGGCTGGGGCGCTGCGGCTACGACTTCGCCAGCTTAGCCTTGGGTTTAGAGCCCGACATCGTCACGCTCGCCAAACCGCTGGGCGGCGGGCTCGTCCCCATCGGGGCGACCATCGCGCGGCGGGACCTTATGCGGCAGATGCTGGGCGGGCTCGGCAGCAAACGCCACTCGAGCACCTTCGGTGGCGGCTCGCTGGCTATGGCAGTGGGGCTTAAATCACTGGAGATCATCGAAGCTGAAGGGTTGTCCGAGCGTGCGCGGGTGTTCGGGCAGCGCGGGTTGGAGCGCTTGCAGGCGCTCGCGGCGCGCTACCCCGACTTCTTCGAGGCGGTGCGCGGGGCCGGGATGCTGTTCGCCTTGCAGCTCCGCCCGGTATTGCCCCCTATTGGGCTCAGCCCTGAACTCGTCTCGCAGCTCGGCAGCGCGCTCGGGCTGCGGGCGCTCGACCGCGCTGGAATTCACGCCTGCTACACGCTCAACTCGAGCCGCACCGTGCGCCTGACCCCGGCGCTCAACATGCCGGAGCCCGTGTTCGACGACCTTTTCAGGCGGCTCGAGGGGGCCGCCCGTCAGCCGCAGGCCGGTCGGCTCCTCCGCGCGCCTCCGGCTACGCTGGTCAAGCTGGCGCGTCTGGCGCTGCGTGGTTAGGACTGACGCTCTCCCTATAGCACGCCTCGAGCTGCCTGAAATCTTCGGGTAACAGCTCGGGTCTGGCCCCCTCGAGGAGCAGGTCGGCCTCAGCCAAAAGAGCCTGACGCAGTCGTTCTCCTTTGCTGAGCGAAAGCAGCTTGCCGATAGTTAAGAGCAGGTGCCGCGAGTAGAGCATGTTGTCGGTGCTAAAGCGCCGCGTCTCCCCGAACGAATAGCGCATGATGGCGGCGGGCTCGAGCTCGGGGAGCAGCAGCCGCAACGTGCCGTCCCGCTGCTGCTGGCCCGTTAACGCGCGCCGGTCGAGCAGCAGCAGCCCCTGAGCGACACGGTCGGCGCAGCGCGTCGCGGTCACCGCGTCGTTCGTGGAGGGGGAAAGTGCCCGCAGCGCCATCTCGGTAAGTTGTGCAAATAAAAAGTCGACGTCGCGGCCCGGGTTGCGGCGCGGGCCGAGCGTAAAGTGACGTCCTAAAGCCGTAATGCTCTCCGGCTCCTCGGCGTCGCCGAACACCCGCAGCAGCGGCTCACCGGCGAGTAAAAAGGTACCGAACGCCGGGAGCACCTCGAGCACCACCCCCTGTTTGGCGGCATCTAAAAGGGCCAACTCGTCGATATTTTGCAGGTACCCTGTCCCCTTAGCGAAGACGAGCGTTTCTTTGCCCTTAGGCAGGGGCAGCGGCGCGTCTCTGTCCCTCGCTTCAGCGTAGAGCTTGGTGACGAGCCTCTCTAGATCGTTGGCGATTCGCGTGGTGATGGTGCTCGCTTGAACCGAAAAGGCGGTATGGTGAATGAAATAGATGAACACGCCCAGGCTTGCAAGTGCGAACAAAATAGCGGCAACGACCGCGAGGTGCGGTACAAACGCTTCGCCTACCGAGGTGCCGTCGCCGTGGATGGTGCGCAGTATCAGCAAGCAGTACACATAGGTTGAGACAAAGGTTCCCAGCACGACCTGGTTGCCGAGGTCGCGCATAAAGTTGCTTAACAACCGCGAGCCGAACTGTCCCGAGGTGAGTGACAAGACGGCCAGGGTGATCGAAAAGGTGGTGCCCGCAACCGTGATCATCGAGCTGGCAACCGTTGATACAAGCGCGCGCCCCGTCCGGCTCGTTGAAGTAGACAAATCCCAAGCTGCGGAGGGTTGTAAATTCGAGATTTTGATCGAGGCGGATCATAACCATAGCGAGCAGCACCGAGCCCAGGGTCATAAGCGTCGGGATAAACCAGTAGCTCGAGCGCAGTGCCTGAGCGGTGCTGCTCAGCTGCTTACGCATCGCGGGTGTTCCGTTCACGCTGTCGCGCCCGGTCGTAGAGCTTCTTTTTAATGGCGCAGCACCTTGTCCTGCGCTTTAAGGGTGTCGGCGCGCTGGGGCCGTGTCCACCAGCGCACCCTGAGCGCAATGCCGAAGTCGCCGAAGGCCACCACCAGCATGTCCGGAGCCGGTTCCGGAAGCACCCCCTCGACCTCTGTGAGCGTTTCTAAAATAGTGCGCCGCGCGCTTTCAAGGTCGTCGCCGTAGCCGACGCCGAGGTCGTACTCGAGCCTTCTCGCCGCAAAGGCGGTGTTAACCTTCACCGAGTCGATAAAAAGCGAAGCGTTGGGGATGACCACGCGCCGTCCGTCGTGGGTGCGGATAAAGGTCGCGCGCGTCTCAATCGCTTCGACCGTGCCCTCGAAGTCCCTGCTGGTGATGATTTGGCCGCCGATGCGAAACGGCTCGCGCCACAAGAGCAAGATACCGGCGAAGTAATTTTGCAAAATATCTCTAAAGGCAAAGCCGATGGCGATCCCGCTGACGCCCAGCGCGCTCAAGATGCTGCCGTTGACCGTAGGAAAAGCTACCGCCATGCCGACGAGCAGCCCCAGCAGCAAGGTCCCGAGTCGCGCCAGGCGGCTGATGGCCTGCCCGTAGCCTGAACCGCGCGTGGCCCGCAGGATGGCCCGCTGCGTGAGCCCGAACAGCAGGTAGAACACCCCCACACGAGCAAGCCGAGGACTATTCCCGGCAGCAGCTGCAAGAACCCCACATAGAGAGAGGTCTTGCAGCGCGCGGGTTGTCACGGCAGTTTGCGCGGACAGGCTGCTCGGCGCGCTCTGCGCCACTACTTCGTCTTATGCACGCTGACGTTCGGACCTTCCGGCTTGTACGTCTGATTAAACGTAACCGGATGGCTCCCCTTGGAACGGAGATTTAAGAACTCGACGAGCACCGCAAAGCCCATCGAGAAGTAGATGTAGCCTTTGGGAATGTGCTGGTGCAGCCCTTCGGCGACGAGCGAGACGCCGATAAGGATGAGAAATGAGAGCGCCAGCATTTTGACGGTCGGGTGCTGGTCGACAAATGCGGCGAGCGGCTGCGCGGCGACCAACATGATCAGGACGGCGACAACGACCGCGATGACCATCACCGCGATGTCGTCGGCCATGCCGACGGCGGTAATTACCGAGTCGAGCGAAAAAACGATGTCGATAATTAGAATCTGGACAATAACCGCGGCGAACGACGCGGCGACCCGGTTACTCTCGTGGCCCTCTTCGCCCTCGAGCTTGTCGTGAATTTCGGTGACCGCTTTATAGATTAGAAACAGCCCACCCGCCAGCAAGATCAGGTCGCGCCC
The DNA here is from genome assembly GCA_902806425.1 of uncultured Truepera sp. Classification (GTDB taxonomy): domain Bacteria; phylum Deinococcota; class Deinococci; order Deinococcales; family Trueperaceae; genus Truepera. Next base: position 9,313 of record CADCWP010000367.1, on the reverse strand, counting down.
GGAGATGTCCAGACCCAACACCGTAAAGAGCGGCGCGGTCAGGCCCACAAGCCACGAGATCGAGAAGAGTAGCCCGATACGGGTCAGCATCGCCAGCAGCAGGCCGGTGCGGATGGCGCGCGGCTGCTGATTTTTAGGCAGCTTGCCCGCCAAGATAGAGATAAACACGATGTTGTCGATTCCTAGAACGATCTCGAGGGCGAGAAGCGTCGCTAGGGCGATCCACGCCTGCGGGTCGGAGACCCAACCAAACCAGTCCACGTTATATGTTCCCCTTTCCAGGTGTCCGCTTCGCGCAGGACCTGTGTGGAGCTATTGTAAGCGAGAAGCTCATTTGTGTTCGGGTGCGGCACGCACTATGACATTTGGCTAGGGGCACGAGAAGGGATACGTTATGGATACGCGCACGCTCGGCACGTCTGACTTGCAGGTTTCGGTGGTTGGTTTGGGGTGTAACAACTTTGGGGGGCGGCTCGAGCTGTCAGCGACCCGCGCGGTCGTTCACGGAGCGCTCGACGCCGGTGTAAACTTTTTCGACACCGCGGACATCTACGGGGGCCGAGGCGGCTCGGAAACGCAGCTCGGCGAGATTTTGGGGCGTGAGCGGCAGCGTATCGTGCTGGCGAGCAAGTTCGGTATGAAGATGAGTGACGACGGGTCGCAGCAGGGGGCGGCGCGCGACTACATCATGCGCGCCGCCGAAGGAAGCCTGCGGCGGCTCCGCACCGACTACCTCGACCTCTATCAGATTCACCAGCCCGACCCCGACACGCCCATAGAGGAAACGCTTCTGGCGCTCTCCGACCTCATCCAGCAGGGCATGGTGCGCTTTGTCGGCCTGTCGAACTTTTCCTCTGAAGGTGTTCGTGAAGCGCAGGCGGAGGCCGAGCGGCTAGGGGTGCCGGGGTTCGTCTCGAGCCAGGACGAGTACAGCCTGCTGGTCCGCGAGTTGGAAGCGTCGCTGCTCCCGACGCTTAGGGAGCACAAGCTCGGTTTGCTGCCCTACTTTCCGCTCGCCAACGGCCTCCTGACCGGCAAGTACCGCGCCGGTGAGGCCCATCCCGAAGGTGCGCGGCTTAGTGAGAGCAAGAGTGACAAGTATCTCAACGACGCCCACCTGAGGACGGTCGAGGCGCTGCGCGACTTTGCCGAGGCTAGGGACCGCACCCTTTTAGAGCTGGCCTTCAGCTGGCTCCTAAGCAAACAGGAGGTCGGGAGCGTGATCGCCGGGGCGACCAAACCGGAGCAGATCGCGGCGAACGCGCGGGCCGCGTCGTGGCGGCTCTCGGAGGACGAACTGGCTGAAGTCGACGCCATCACGCAGGCCTGACAGGTAGTGTGACCAAGCAGGTCACCAAAATAGTGTAGCGAACGCTTGTCCGAAGTCCCTTCTGGGCTTACGCTTATAGATGTGAGCACTCCCGTAATAGACGCGGTTTCTGTGGCTGACGTGGCGGCCTGCCTGGTCGGAAAACGGGTGTTGGTCTTGGGCGGGGCGGGCGTCAGCACAGAGTCGGGCATCCCGGACTACCGGGGACCCAAGAGCAGTAAAACGCCGCGCAACCCGATGCGCTTTCAGCAGTTCGTCGGCAGCGAAGGGGCGAGGCGGCGCTACTGGGCGCGCTCTTTTGTCGGTTGGGGGCGGGTCGCGGACGCCAGGCCCAACGCCGCGCACCGGGCACTCGCGCGGCTCGAGACGGTCAGCTCGACTACGGGGGGTCAGCTGACCGGGCTCGTTACCCAAAATGTCGACGGGCTGCATCAAGCGGCGGGGAGTCGGCGGGTTCTGGAACTGCACGGCAGTTTGGCGGCGGTTCGTTGTCTCGGGTGCCGCGCGCTGAGTTCTCGCAGACTTTTGCAGCGGCGGCTTCTCGAGCTCAACCCGGAGGTAACGGCCTACCCGCTGGAGCTTGCGCCGGACGGGGACGCGGAAGCCGGGGACCTCGAAGCTGGCTTCCGGGTGCCGCCCTGCCCCATGTGCGGCGGCGTCCTCAAACCCGATGTGGTTTTTTTCGGCGAGAACGTCCCTAAGGCCCGTGTTCTGCGCGCCTACGAACTGCTGGGTCAAGCCGAGGTGTTGCTCGTCGTCGGGTCGTCGCTGACGGTATTCTCAGGCTACCGCTTCGTGGTACAGGCGGTTAAAGAGGGCAAGCCGGTGGTTATTTTGAATCAGGGCGAGACGCGCGGGGACGCCGCCGCCTCGGTGAAGCTTGAAGGGCGTTTGGGCGAGCTGTTGCCGAACCTGACCGAACGGCTCATTCGGTAGAAATTCGGCGAACGGTGTGGCATGCTGAGCCAAACCCTTGAGGAGGCCCGTCGATGCCCCACACCGCTGTTCGTCTGCTTCTCTGGCTGGTGCTCGTCACCCTACACAGCGCCGCGTCCGCGCAGGACATAGCGACGGGTGACCGCCTCTTCGACGCGGGCGACTACGCCGCCGCCGCTACGGCCTATCAGCAAAGTTTCGACGCGGACGGAAACGGCGTCGCGCTCTACCGGCTCGCCAACGCCAAAACGTATCAGGCCGGGCGGACCGAGGGAGACGCCGCCGAGGCGCTCTACGACGAGGCGGTAGGGGCGGCTAAGGAGGCCGTCAAACTCCTTCCCGACGATCCCGAGGCGCACTTGGCGCTGGCGCGGGCCTGGGGGCGGTTGGGACAGTACCGAGGGGTGCTCGAGTCGCTCAACCTGGCAACGCTGATTAGAGACGAACTGGACACAATCTTAGAGCTCGAGCCAAAAAATCACGGGGCGCTGCACGCGCTCGCGCTCTGGCACCTCAACGTGCCCTGGATTTTCGGCGGGCGCAGCGAGGCGACGCGGCCTCTGTTCGAGCAGGCCATCGCTATCGAGCCGACGGTCTTGCATCACCTCGAGTACGCCGAGTCGCTCCTGACCCTGGGGGACCCCGCGGCGGCAAGGGTGCAGCTCGAGGCTGCCCTTGCCCTTCCCGCCGAGACTGCCGCCGACCGCGATGAACAGGCGCGGGCGCGGGCACTACTCGGTACCCTTTAAAGCTCGAGGCACGCCGGTGAGAAACTACACCGCAGCGGTAGGGTGGTGGTCGTCGAACTCTTCTCGGGTCAGCCCGAAAAACAGCTCGTCGTAGAGCGTCCCATTCGTGTAGACGGTGCGCCGCAGCCGACCCTCGAGCGTAAAGCCCAGCCCTTCGTGCAGCCGCTGCGAGCGTTTGTTAAACACGTAGACGATGGCTGTAACCTTTTGGTAGCGCAGTTCGTGGAAGTAGTAGCGCAGGACGATGGAGATGGCTTCGCGGGCGTAGCCCCGCCGCCAAAAGGGCCGGAGGATGACGACGCCGTACTTAAAGGCCCCAACCCGCTGGTCGCAGTCGAAGGTGCCGATGTTGCCGACGCGCTCCCCCTCGGCGTTCTCGATCACCCAGAAGAAGGTATCATCGTCCCGCTTACGTCCCAAATGTTCCCAAGTTTCACGGTGTTGCCGTTTGGAAACCGGGAAGTAGATAAAATCCTCGAAGCGCTCGAGGTCGGTGTCCGGCTCTTGAATAGAGGCGGCCTCAGGGTCGTGCTCCTCCACAGCGCGCAGCCGCACCTTTTCGCCGCACCAGAAGTTAGAGCTCACGAGCTTGAGGGGCGCGCTCGAGTAAAAACGCGTTCACGGCCTCCTTATGTTGGGGCGGTACGGGTAAGGCACCGCGCGGCATCGTCAGGTAGCCCTTTGCACGCAGCACCAGAGTGCCGTCGTCCGCCCAGCGGTAGGAGACGATTCTGTGCCAGCGGAGCAAGCTGCCGTACTCCCAGATGCCGTTTTCCCTGATTTGCAGCCGACTAAACGCCATAAAAAGCCAGAATGCCGTAAATGAAGTTCTAAACCCAACGCTATTTACAAAGGACACTTCCTTTGACGGTGAAATGCCTAATTGAACAAGTAAAAGCGCAGCCATAAACAAAAAGAGCTTTTTACCTGGATGAGGACCACAATCTAACAGGACCCAACCGCCAACGCGCCTTCCGTAAAACCAAAACGCTGTAAATTGCAGAAGAAGAAAAACCCAAAGTAGGGAAAAGCGGGGTCGAATGAAGCTCGTAGCGTCCAACCAGTAGAGAGAGCAATGCTTACAACAAGAACACCCCAAACGGCAAAAACGCCGACGCCACAGATAAGCGCGTTTTTAAATCCTACCCCCAACCTGTCGTCGTCATCCGCGTAAGCATGGTCTATTTTAGCGCGTTTTGTGCAGGGGTTTACAAAAAATCCGCTGCTACGGGCGCGAAGCTCTTCCCGGCGGCAGCCTCAAGCGCCCCCGCTACCCTCAGCAGCCGCGCGTCTTGGAGCGCCGGAGCCATAAACTGCATCCCGCACGGCAACCCTTCCTCAGCCGTACCCGCCGGAACGCTCACCGCCGGGACGCCCGCCAGGTTCGCCAGCACCGTGTCTACATCCCCCATATATACAGCGAGCGGGTCGCCCTTCTCGCTCAAACGGTAGGCCGCTGTCGGGGCCGTCGGGGTCAGGAGCAGATCGTAAGACGTGAACGCGCGCGCCATATCGCCCGCGATCAGGCGGCGCACCTTGAGAGCTTTGCCGTAGTAAGCGTCGTAGTAGCCTGCCGAGAGCGCGTAGGTGCCCGTCAGGATGCGGCGGCGCACCTCGGGGCCGAAGCTCTCCCCACGCGAGCGCCGCATCACCTCGGCCTGACCTAAACGGTCCTCGCCGCTGCGGTAGCTGTAAACCATGCCGTCAAAGCGCGCCAGGTTAGACGACGCCTCGGCGGGCGCGACCAGGTAGTAGGCCGCCGTGCCGTAGGGCGCGTGGGGCAGCGAGACCTCCCCGACGGTCGCGCCGAGCGCCTTTAAAGTTGCCTCGGTCCGAGCAAGTGCCCCGAGCACGCCCTCACTGTTGCCGTCGCCGCAGAGTTCACGCACCTTGCCGACACGAACACCCGTCAGGTCGCCGTGCGCGCCCGTCAGGTCGGGGGGCGAGGCGAGGCTCGTCGCGTCGTGCGGGTCGTGCCCGAACATCACCGAGAGCGCGAGTTCGAGGTCGCGGGTGCTGCGCGCCAGGACGCCTACTTGCTCGAGCGAGCTGGCAAAAGCGATCACGCCGTAACGCGACAGGGCACCGTAGGTCGGCTTAAAGCCCAACACGCCGGTAAAACTCGCGGGCTGCCGCACCGAGCCGCCGGTGTCGGTACCGAGGGCGAGCGGTGTAATCCCCGCCGCGACCGCCGCTGCCGACCCGCCCGACGAGCCGCCCGGTACAAAATCAGGGTTGTGGGGGTTGCGCGCCGGACCGAAGGCCGAATTCTCGTTCGAGCTGCCCATGCCGAACTCGTCCAGGTTGGTTTTGCCGATAACGATTGCGCCCGCAGCCTCGAGCCGCTCCACCACGGTCGCGCTGTAGGGCGGAACGAACCCGGTCAGGCTTTTTGACCCCGCCGTCGTAAGGACGCCCGCCGTGCAGAGGTTGTCCTTGACCGCGACCGGCACCCCGGCAAGCGGGCCGAGCGTCTCGCCTGCGGCCCGCCGCACGTCTAACGTCCTGGCTTTTTCCAATGCTTCCGGCACAAGTGTGATGAAGGCACCCAGTCCCTCTGCGGCCTCCGCACGCGCGAGCGCCTCCCGCACAGTGGCCTCCGCGCTGAGCGCACCCGCCCTTACCGCCGCTGCAACTTCAGAAGCCGACCTCATAGGCTCAGCATATCAGGGGGCCGTGGGGCGCGATATACTCGCCTCGATGAACCCCGCGTCCGCTTCGCGCATCCTGCTAGCCGGTGACAGCACCCCCGGAATGGTGCGAACGGCAAATCAGGACAGCTTTTTCGTCGGCCTCACCCCGCAGGGCGCGCTCGCTTTGGTCGCCGACGGCATGGGTGGTCACGTGAGCGGCGAGTTGGCCAGCCAAAAGGCTCGAGACGCGCTCGTTGGGGCGCTCAGCCGCGGCCACAACCATCCGCCGCTGGCGCTCGCCAAGGCCGTGCAGCGGGCTAATTTGGACATCTTCGATTACGCCGAAGCGCACCCCGAAAGCCGCGGCATGGGCACGACGCTGACGCTTGTTCTAATCGACGACCAGTTGGCGCTCGTCGGTCACGTCGGGGACTCGAGGGCGTACCTCATCCGGGACAGCGCGATCACGCAGCTGACCCGTGACCACTCATGGGTCGCCGACCGGGTGCGGCAAGGGCTTCTAAACGAGGACGAAGCTAAACGGCATCAGTGGCGCAACATCATTACCAACGCGCTCGGGACGGGTCCGAGCGTCAGGCTCGAGCTTTCTGCTTTCACCCTGCGTCCCGGCGACCACCTCTTGGTGTGCAGCGACGGCCTCAGCCTGCTCCTACCCGACGACCTGCTGTTGCAGGTCACGCGCGCCGCGCCGCCCGAAGATGCGGTAGTAGAACTTCTTCGCCGCGCAAACGAGCGCGGGGGTCCCGACAACGTCACCGCGGTGCTGCTCGCCGTAAACGAGGTCGTGGCGCGGCCCAAAGCGTATACGCTTCCCGCCGAGATGCCCATCTCCGTAACGTTGGGTGAGGACGCCGAAGGATTGGGAGCGGTTGAGGCGGCGTTTGGGTACGGGGGTCGCTCGGCCAAACTGCGCCGTCATCCGCTGTTCCCGTACCGGTGGTGGCTCTTGGGGTGCGTGTATCTGTTCATGCTTTTTCTCTTTTTTGGTTTGCGCTAGGGTCTTACGGTGCTAAAACGGTATTCTGAGCCATGCGCGAAACCATCTCAACCGAAAACGCCCCCGCTGCTATCGGCCCCTATGCTCAAGCGATCCGCGTCGGCGATCTGCTCTTTACCTCCGGTCAGATACCGCTTAAGCCCGACGGAACACTTCTAGAGGGCGACGTCCGGGCACAGACCGAGCAGGCCTTAAAAAATCTCCGGGCGGTTTTAGAGGCGGGGGGCTCGAGCCTCGAGAACGTTGTCAAATGCACATGCTTTTTGGCGGACATGAACGACTTCGCCGTTATGAACGAGGTCTACGGCGGCTTCTTTAGCAGCGAACCGCCTGCGAGAAGTGCGGTGGAAGTGGCGCGGTTGCCGAGAGATGTGCGGGTCGAGATCGAGGCGATTGCACGCGTGATATAGGTCGACGTGTGCCAAGCGACTCTTTACCTGAATGTCTCCCCCAAAGCGGCGCTGTTACCCAGCAGTTTCGTCTCGAGCGGTCGTCTGCTCGGCGGACAGTCTGCGCAGCCCTCTGTGGACAAGCGCCCAGCCGCCGCTGAGCATGAGCGCGCCCCAGATGAGGAAAGCTAGATCGTAGGCGAGCTGATTTGGGCCACCGCGAACATGGTGGAGTTGCAAGATGTGATGGTCAATGACGCCCTCAACGACGTTAAAAAGTCCCCAACCTGTGAGCAGGGTGCCAACAAGTAACCCCGCAGGCCATACCGCGTGGCGACGCCTCGCTACGCTCCACAACAAAAACAGCCCGGTCACCGTAAACACATAGGCACCGGCATGAAAAAAACCGTCGCCGAGGGTGTTGATTTCAAGGCCAGCTACCGTAGTAACAGGGTAGACGCTGCTAACCATGTGATGCCACTGAAGAATCTGGTGTAGCACAATCCCGTCAAAAAAACCGCCGATACCCAAACCCGCCAAGATGCCGCCCCACAAGATGCGGCGTCGCTCGTCCGTGTGTCCACCCGTCATGCTTTGCCTCCTGGAAAGACCTACCCCGTCACCTTATGGCTTCACGCTACGCCGAAATAGGGCGGTTCACGTATTCGCTTTGAGGTACTCGCTAGGGAGTTCGCCTTTACCACCCCCATTGCCTGATAAGACGTTATAAAATCGAATCGGCAAAAGCGTCGGCGGAGAAAAAACAGGTCTGTAGCAGTGTAACGTTCTCTGAAGCACGCTACATCTAATGCACTGTACGTGTAACCCTCGAGCAGCGTACCTAAAAGGCAGGCTGGTTTGGTCTTTGAAAACTGTCGGTCCGCCTAGTCTGTGCTCCCGACATAGACGGTAGCACCGCTTTCTAAAGTGGGATCACCGGCGGCGTCGGCAATAGCTCCGGCAAACGCTTCCGTCGTCGGCAGACCGCCCGCTTCTTCGCGCCTCGCTTCGATAAGTCTCGGGCTCGCGCGTTGTAGAAGTTTGGGCGTAATCGTGCCTTCGATGAGGTCGCCGCTTACCACCACGAGGTCGACGCCCCGCTCGCTTAACCTCGGGATACGCGCCCGCAGCTCGTCCTCACCCGCGCGCTTGCTTTTTGCCACCGGCTCGTACCCGGGGAGTCCCGGCTTTTCTCCGTAAAAATGAGCGAGATGGCTCGTGACGAAAACGATCCGGCTACCTCTCGGCATGAGCGGCAGGGCACGTTCGGCAAGGTTGATCTGGGCGTCCCTATTGAGGCGCGTAGCGTAGTCTGCGGCTTGGCCCCTCTCGAGACCGCCCGAAGCGTTTAGAACAAGAATGTCCAGGCCCCCTAGAGCAGCACCGGCTTCTCGCATAGTGCGCGCGACATCTTCCTGGACGGTGATATCTGCCTGCACGAGCACCGCGCGGCGACCAAATCCGCGCACCTGTTGGGCTACCGCCTCGGCGCGAGGGCGCTTGCTCCTGTAGTTGAGCACGATGTCCGCGCCTCGCTGCGCCATGATCTTTGCCAAGGCCGCGCCTACTCCGCGTGAAGCACCCGTGATGAGAACGCGTTTGTTGAGCAGGTCGTGCGGCATGTAACTACGGTAGCACGCAGTTTTTAGCTATTAGCACAAAAGTCGTTACAAGTTGTTTTCAACTTTGGACCTAAGTGTTATCACAACCGAATACCTGAGATACTGTGAATGGGTGGAAAGTACCGCCGGAGGTACAAGTGCGAGTCCCGATCCCACATCGATGACCGTCGCACCTGACGTGCCGAGCGGGTGTGGAAGAAATGAGGAGGTAAGCCGAGTTCGTGTAGCTGTGTGATTCGGTAAGGATCAGTACCCGCCGCCAGCTTCGGCGCGAGCGATGACGGCGTCGATCCGCTTTCGGGCGTCGTCATGGTCGACGACGTTTACGGAGGGCTCTCCCTTCATCGCCGCCCACGGGACCAGCACGTCGAAGTCGAGGTCGCTGATCAGCCGGAGGCTGTCGAGCGAGGCGGCGCGGTCACTGCTGCCTAGCACGACGGCCTTCCACTTACCGTACTCGACCCAGAGAAAGTCGCCGGTGAACAGAAAGCGGTGCGTGCCGCTGTCCCAGAGGTACGAGGTCGTGCCGGGTGTGTGACCGGGGGTGGGGATGACTTCTAGGTCGTCGTCGATCATCTGCCGGCGGGTGAAGGTGCCCGAGACCGGAAGGCCTCCGGCGGTCTCCGCCCGGTCGCG
>CADCWP010000366.1 GCA_902806425.1 uncultured Truepera sp. | reverse complement strand
CGGTTTTGTCGGGAGTTGGGGACTTGCTATCATCTTCCTGACGCTGCTTTTCCGCCTCCTGGTGTGGCCGCTTATCCACATCCAGATGAAGTCGATGGTCGGGATGCAGACGATTCAGCCCAAACTTCAGGAGCTGCAAAAGAAGTATAAGGACGACCGTGAAAAACTGACGCAGGAGACGATGAAGATGTATCAGGAGGCGGGTGTCAACCCGGCGGGCGGCTGCCTCCCAGCGCTTATCCAGATGCCGATCTTTATCATTCTATGGCGCGTATTCATCAACTTCGAGTTTAACGAAGGGTTCCTCTGGATTCCCGACCTCGGCCTGAACGATCCCCTTTTCCTGCTGCCGATCCTATACGTCGCCATCATGGTCGCGCAGGCTGTGGTGTCGTCCAAAGGAAACCGGCAGACGTTGCAGCAACAGCTCCTTATAAGCGGGGTTTTCGTCTTTTTCGCCTTTACCTTTCCAGCTGGGGTCACCTTGTATCTCATCACCTCGATGCTGGTGCAGGTCTTGCAGCAGTGGCTTATTCAGCGCAACCTTACCCCCGCCGCCCCGGCGCTGGCGACAGGCGTGACGCCGGTGTCGACGCCCGCCGTCAAGCCAGCCATGAGGTCCGACAAGGGCACCAAAGCGCCCGCCAAAGCCAAACCGAAAACCAAGGCGAAAGCCAAGTAGGGGGACCCGTGGCGGACAACGACCTCGACAAGTACCTAAGCGACCTCGGCATCGACACCCACGAGGACGAGAGTAGTCCGCTCGCACCGACCCCTTATGTGGAGGCTGAATCGTTCGCGCGCGAGGACAAGGGGGAGCGCCTTAGCTACGACGCCCCCGTTTCTACAGTCAGTGGCGACTACACCGAGCGTTGTGAATCGTTTCTGGTCACCCTGCTTCTTAACTTAGACCCCGGCTACGCTACCGAAGTGCGTGAGGTCGAGGGCGGCTTAGAGGCCAACATCTACGGCGGCGACGCGGGCAAGATTATCGGGCGGGGCGGGCGGACGCTGGCCGCTCTCGAGTACCTGACCAACGCGGTTGTCAATAAAGACGAGTCGGTGCCGCATGTGCGCGTCTCGGTCGATGTTGGCGGGTACAAAGAGCGGCGTGACGAGCGGTTGCGCGGCGTCGCGTTAAAAGCCGCGGCGAGGGCGCGTAAAACCGGCTTTGCAGTCGAGCTGGAGCCCATGAGCGCCGCCGAACGTCGCGTCGTCCATATGACCTTAGCCGACGACGCGGCAGTCGAGAGTGAGTCGTCGGGTGAGGGCAAAAACCGCCGGGTAGTCGTCAAGCCGCGTTAAGGGCCTTGTCCGGTACTGAAAGGGGCGTTACGACGGCCTCTTTTTCTTGGTCCGGCGCAGAGTAGTTTTGGCTCGGGTGTAGCTTCTAATCTATCCTGAAAGGCGCGCGCAAGTTGTGAAGTGGCGCGCCAAACGAAAAGTCGTAAAAGTCCAGGCTTTCGGCCCGGATAAGCTTGGTGAGTAAGATGATCTGACCCGTATGCACCGAAAAGTGTTCGGGGACGTGCATAATCGCGTAGAGCAGGTTGACGCTCCGTCCCCTGATTTCCTTTTTAGTCATCGGCGTATCAGGCTCGAGTTTGTTAACACCTCGTCGGCGTCCTGAACGGCTTGCTTAAGAGTTGTAATTAGCTCGAGCCGCGTCATCATACGTCCGCGTCGAACTCGGCGTCACGGTCGCGCTGACTGGGTGCTCCGTCTACACCGCTAACCATCCAGTGCCGCAAGGTGTCAGAGTGGTGGAAAACCAGGTTGCCGACACTGTTGACCTCCGGGTTAGGACACCACCAGATAGCTTTATCGTCGAGGCGCTCCAAGCAACGCTCGATCTTGGGCAGATACTGTTCACGCAGCAGGTCACGGCATTCGGTGACAAATGCTTGCTCCATTTTCAACAACTACTTTGGAACGCCTTCACGCGTAGCCCTTATTCTACTGTGAGCGGGGCTGGTTAAGATTCTTAACCAACAGCTCTCTGATAAACCCGCACTACGACGAACCTTGACTGAGCAAAACGGCTAGACTAGCCTGTGTTCTCTGAGATCAAACAAGCGTGTGCGCTCGTAGCGGAGCGGGCGCGGTTTGTAAGCCTCGAGCCCGACGCCCTCGTGGCTTACGCCGCCAACCTCGACACGTCCGCCTTAAGCACCCCCGGGTATGACGCCGCGCATCACCTCACCGGCGACCCGGAAGCGGTGCTGGCCTTTAACATCACGCTAGATACGGTTAATTTCGGTTCCGGATACTTCCCGCACCTCCTCAAGCGCCCCGGTATGTCGGGCTACTTCACCGTCGCCTCGGCCCTTAAGGACTACTTTGAGGCGCACGGCCCCCTGTCAGCGGACGAGCTGTGCGCGCTGACGCCGGAGCGTACCGCCGCCGTATTCGGTCAAGACCTGCGTGAGCCGGTACGCGCCGAGCTGATGCGGCACTTTGCAGAGGCGCTCGGGCAGCTCGGCAGCTACCTCTCCGAACGCTTCGGCGGTTCTTTTGTAAGGCTCGTCGAGGCGGCGGAGGGGTCGGCGGAGCGGCTGGCCGAACTTTTAGCTGCGATGCCCTACTTTCAGGACGTGTCCGAGTACGGCGGGTTGGCGGTGCCGCTCTTTAAGCGCGCCCAGATCACGCCGTCGGACTTGGCGCTGGCGTTTGATGGCCAAGGCTGGGGTGCGTTTAGGGACCTGGACAAGCTCACCATCTTTGCTGACAATCTGGTGCCTCATGTTCTGCGGGTTGACGGCGTGCTCCGCTACGCGCCCAGGCTGGCCGAGCGGATAGGCGCGGGCGAGCTGATCGCCGCCGGGTCGCCCGAGGAGATCGAGATTCGCGCCGTCGCCCTCCACACAGCCCAAAAGCTCACAGAGTTGCTGCCGGGGGTGACGGCGCGGCAGCTTGACGTGTACCTCTGGAACCGAGGGCAGGGAGCGGTGTACAAGGCGGCGCCGCGGCACCGTACCAGAACGGTCTTTTACTGAACATGACTGTGGGTGAAGCGCTAAAGGCAGCGGGGGAGCGGTTGGAACGTGCGGGTCTGACGAGCGCCGAGGCTGAGGCGTCGGCCTTGCTGGGGGCGCTACTAAACGCGTCGCGCAGCGACCTCCTGCTCAGCCGCACGCGCACCTTGAGCGCCGCCGAGCTGACCGAGTTGGGGGGGTGGCTCGAGCGCCGTGAGGCGCGTGAACCGCTCCAGCACATCTTGGGCGTCGCGCACTTTTACGGCCTGACGGTGCGGGTCACGCCGGACACGCTCATTCCGCGGCCCGAAACGGAGTGCTTGGTCGAACTGGGTTTGACCGCCCTTGTAGCTGTGCCTGCGCCCAAGGTACTCGACGTCGGCACCGGCAGCGGAGCGGTCGCCCTAGCCGTCAAAGCGGAACGTCCCGACGCGTCGGTGTGGGGTACGGACCTCTCAGCAGCGGCGCTAAAGGTGGCGGCGGCGAACGCGGCGCGGCTTAGTTTAGGCGTTACCTTCTCCCGCTCGGACCTACTGAGTGCGCCGGACGTGCGGGCGTTTGCCCGGAGCGCCGACCTGCTCGTTACCAACCCACCGTATCTGCCTGCTGCCGACGCCGCGCAGCTCAGCCCCGAGGTGCGGCGGGACCCGCCGGGGGCGCTTTTTTCGGGCGCAGATGGGTTGGGGCACTTTCGCAAGCTCAGCGCTCAGGCACTGCGGCTTCTCAGGCCGGACGCGGTCTGCGTGATAGAACTCGACCCGCGCAACGTAGCGCGAGCCCACGCAGAGAGCCGAGCGTGGGCTGAGGCGGCTGTTTATCCTGATTTGGTAGGGCGAGCGCGGTTTTTATTTTTGAGGCGTTAGCGCTCAGGTTGATAGTCCGGTTCGCGCTCCGGGCGGTCAAGGAAGCTCGACAAAATAAGTAGTCCAGCCCCGATCACCACACAGCTGTCGGCGATGTTAAAGACCGGGAAGTTAAAGTTCGGCAAGTAGAAGTGGATAAAGTCGCGGACATAGCCGAGGGCAAAACGGTCGATCATATTGCCGACCGCCCCCGCTAAGATCAGCGTAAAGGCTGAGACCTGCAACCTGGAAAGCGTGCTCGCCCGCCGCAACAAGTAGATAAGGATACCTAGCGCCACAACCGCCGACAGCACGCCTAAAAGGAGCGTCGCGGTCGGGCCGCGCTGCAAGATGCCAAAGGCCGCGCCGATATTTCGAGTGTAGGTAAAGTGAAACCCTAACCCGATGGGGACGCTCGGGCCGTCCAATGTGAACGTATTGACGGCCCAGACTTTCGTAAGTTGGTCCAAGGCGATCAGGGCCGCCGCGATGAGCAGATACATGGACCTAGTATAAACACCTGTTCCGGTAAACGGGCGTACCGGGTTCTTTACGGGCGTTGCACAAAGGTCATCACGAGCACCGGGGCGGGCGTGACCCGGTGTGTATACTGTATATATTCAAAACTTCATGCTCCGGGTGCCCGTGGCTGTCCCGAGCCCGCTAAAAAGGAGGGGTACACCGTGCCCGCGACCCTAAACCAGTTACAGCAGTTTGTCAAACACAGTCGCCGCAGCCGAACGTCGCCCTCCGAAAGGCTGGTGGGCCTGCTTTTCGAGCGCGCTACGCCGAGTCTGCTCGAGCATTTCAGCCCCGAAGCGCTCTCGGCGCTGGGAGGTGGGGCGCTCAGCTTTTTAGAGGGAGCGGCTGAGTTAAAGGTGCGCGCCTACAACCCCACCCTGGAGACGCACGGCTGGACGGTGCCTTACACGGTCCTCGAGGTGACCCTCCCCGACCGGCCCTTTATCGTCGACTCGGTGCGGGCCGAGGTGAAGCGGCAGGGGCTCGAAGTCGCGCACCTGCTTCATCCCATCGTGGGCGTAGAGCGAGACGCCGCCGGGCGCGTCTCGAGCGTTTTCGACGCGTCGGGGCTGGGTGACGGCGGCGAGGGGAGTAGGGAGGCGCTCGAACTCTTTTTTGTCACCCGCGTCGGGGCGGACGCCCAAGCGGAGCTGGCTGGAGGCGTGAAGCGTGTTCTAAACGACCTGCTGCTCGCCACCCGCGACCACAGCGCGATGCGGGCGCGAGCCGAGGCGCACGCGCGTGAGCTGGACGCGCGCGCCGAGGCCATGCAGGGCGCGCGCGCCGAAGAGATGGAGGACTACGCCGCCTTTTTGCGCTGGCTGGTCGCCGACAATTTCGTCTTTTTGGGATTCCGCGAGTACGACGTGCTGGAGCACGCGGGCAGGCCGAGTTTGCAGGTTACGCCAGGTTCAGGGCTCGGGGTGCTGAGCAAACCGACAAGCGCCTACATGGCGCCCGTGCCGCTCTCCAAGCTGCCCGAGGCGCTGCGCGAGCGCGTCCTCAGCGGGCGCGTGCTGACGGTCAGCAAGACAAACGCCGAAGCGACCGTTCACCGCCCGGTGCGGATGGACTACATCGGCGTCAAAAAGGTGCAAGGCGGTGCTTTCGTTGGCGAGGGCCGCTTCGTCGGCCTTTTTACCTCGAAGGCGCTCGCCACGCCGGTCGAGGAGACGCCCATCTTGCGGCGCAAGCTGCGGCTCGTGCTGGAGCTTGACGGCGCTGAACGCGGCTCGCACGATTTTAAGCAGCTCGTCTCGGTGTTTAACTCGGTGCCCCGTGACGAACTCTTCTGGAGCGACGCGGCGCGGCTGCAACGCGACCTCCGCACCGTGATGACGACCGCGCAGGCCGGGGGGGTGCGCCTGACGCTCCGCCCCGACCCGTTGGCAAGGGGGCTGGCGGTCATGGTCATCATGCCGCGCGAGCGCTTTAATACGGCCCTCAGGCGCAAGGTGCAGGCGTTTTTAGCGGAGCGGCTGAGCGCGACCCATACTGACTATCAGCTGGCGCTCGGTGAGGACGAGGAGGGGGTCCGGTTCCACTTTTTCTTCTCGACGGAAACCGATTACCGCACGCTCGACGTGGGGGCGCTTGAGGCGGGCGTCAGAGCCCTCGCCCGCAGTTGGGACGACACACTTTCTGAGCTGCTGGTGCGGAGCCGGGGTCAGGCGGCGGGGGAGCGGTTGGCGGGGCGTTACCTGGGGGCGTTCGGTGAACGCTACCGGGCCGAAACGACGCCCGAAACGGCGCTGCGCGACGTGGAGAGTTTAGGGGGGTTGGCGCACGCACCCTTCGTCATCAACCTGCTCAACCCGCAACAGCCCGCGCACGCGTCGCAGCAGGGGCTGGGCCGGGAGGCGAGTCACCTCGAGGTCTATCATCTGGGTCGGACGCTGGTGTTAAGCGACGTGCTGCCGCTTCTCGAGAACTTGGGTCTCCGGGTACTCGAGCAGGTCTCGTACACCTTTGAGCTGGACACCTTTAAACCGGGTACCACTGGATCCACAGATGCGTCGGTCTGCGGTCTGGACATCTTCCGGGTGCAAGACAGTAACGGCGCGCCCCTACACGTCGGGCGCGACGGCGACCGCCTACGGGCAGCGCTGCGGGCACTTCTGCAAGGGGAAGCCGAAAACGACCGCCTGGGCTGCCTGGTGCTCTACGCGGGTCTCAGCGTGCGGCAGGTCGCGCTGCTCAGGGCCTTGCAGATGTACGCCGCGCAGCTCACCGGGAGCGTCAGCCGAGCCTTTATCCGCGACACGCTCCTTAAACATCCGGCGCTGGCGGCAACGCTGACCGAACTGTTCGAGCTGAAGTTCGCGCCCGGCGTCGCCGAACGCGAGGCGAAGGTGGGGGCCGCCGAGGCCGCCTTTGAAGAGGGCTTGCAGGCGGTGTCGTCGTTGCCCGAAGATGAGGCGTTGCGGCGTCTCGGCAACTTGGTCGACGCAGCGGTGCGAACGAACTACTTTCTGGACAAGCCCTACATCTCGTTTAAGTTGGAATCTGAGCGCGTCACCCACATGCCCGAACCACGCCCGCTGTTTGAGATCGCGGTGTCGGCCCCGCACGTCGAGGGAACACACCTGCGCGGGGGCCGGGTCGCCCGCGGTGGCCTGCGCTGGAGCGACCGCCCTGACGACTTCCGCACCGAGGTTTTGGGTTTGATGAAAACTCAGATGGCTAAAAACGCTGTCATCGTCCCCGTCGGTTCCAAGGGCGGATTTGTCCTCAAGAGAGCGCCCGCCGAACGTGACGCCTTGCAGGCTTTTGTCCGGGAGCAGTATCAGATTTATCTGCGCGGCCTTCTAGACCTGACCGACAATTTGGTAGGCGGCGAGGCCGTGTCTCCGGCAAATCTGGTGATTTACGACGAGCCCGACCCGTATCTGGTCGTCGCCGCCGACAAGGGGACCGCGACGTTTTCGGACCTGGCGAACGCGACCGCCGCCGAGTACGACTTCTGGCTGGGTGACGCCTTCGCCTCAGGCGGCTCGTACGGCTACGACCACAAAGCCGAGGGCATCACCGCGCGGGGAGCGTGGGAGAGCGTGAAGCGGCATTTCCTCGAGCTGGGCGTCGACGTCATACGTGACCCCGTGACGGTTTTCGGGATCGGCGATATGTCCGGCGACGTGTTCGGCAACGGACTCCTGTACACAAAGACGATCCGGCTGCGGGCAGCCTTTAACCACCTGCACATCTTTTTAGACCCCGACCCCGACCCGGCGATCAGCTTTGCTGAACGGCGTCGGCTGTTCGGGCTGCCGCGCTCGACCTGGGACGACTACGACAAGGCGCGCATCAGCGAAGGGGGCGGCGTCTACTCGCGCTTTGCCAAACGCATACCGCTGACCCCGCCCGTGCGGGCCATGCTGGGCGTAGCCGAGGCGGCGCTGTCCGGTCAGGACCTCATCCGGGCGATTCTCAAGATGCCCGCCGACTTGTTCTGGAACGGTGGCGTCGGTACCTACGTCAAGGCGACCGCTGAGACGCACGCCGGGGTCGGTGACAGCAGCAACAACGCGGTGCGGGTAGACGCCTCCGAGCTGCGCGCCCGGGTTGTGGGGGAGGGCGGCAATCTAGGGTTTACCCAGCTCGCCCGCGCCCAGTACGCCCGCGCGGGGGGCCGCATCAACACCGACGCGGTAGACAACTCCGCCGGGGTCGACATGTCCGACCACGAGGTCAACCTCAAGGTGCTGCTGCAACCGCTCGTTAAGGACGGCACGCTGGACTTTGGCGCGCGCAACGCCCTGCTCCGTGAGATGACGCCGGAGGTGGGCGCGCTCGTCCTGGGGGACAACGCGCGGCAGGCCCTTTCACTGTCGCTGGCCGAGCGGCAGGCGGCGGGCGAAGGGGCGCTCTTCGCGTCTTTGCAGGAGTATCTGGCCGAACGGGGCGGGTTGCGTCCGGCGGTCGAGTTTTTGCCGACTGCTAAGACTTTAGAACACCCCTACACCCGCCCTGAACTCGCCGTCTTGATGGCGTACACCAAGATGGGCCTCTACCGCCGCCTGCTCGAAACCGACTTGCCCGATGAACCGGCGTTCCAGCACTATCTATTCTCCTATTTCCCCAAGGTGCTCCAGGCGCGCTACCCCGAGGCCATCCGGTCACACCCGTTGCGGCGCGAAATCATCGCCACGCAGTTCACAAATGGGACTATCGACCTTTTAGGCGTCAGCTTCGTGCATAGGACGCTCCAGGACACAGGCTCGAGCCCCGTCGAGGTCGTCCGGGCCGCGCTTTTGGCCCTCGATATCCTGGACGCGCCCACGCTGCGGGCGAGCATCTTGGGGAGCGCTGCGGGGGTCGAGGCGCAGTACGAGCAGCTCGACGTCTTCGTGCGCGTGGTTGGGGAGGTCGTAGCGTGGCCTCTTCTGGGCGGCACCGACATATCGGTACCGGCGTTTATGGCCCGGTACGGGGCACCGCTTACTGCGCTACGCCGCAGCTTGAGCGGGCTGCTGAGCGAGCCCGAACGCGAGCGTTACAAGGCCCGACAGCACGCCTTGGAGGAGGCCGGGTTCACGCCGGAACTTGCCGCCGACCTCTCGAGTCTTCCGTATCTGCCGAGCGCGATGGGCGTCGTCGACGTGGCCAACGAGACCGAGACCACTACCGAGAACGCGGCGCGGCACCTCTACGCGCTCGGCGAACGCCTATCGCTCGGCCTCGTGCAGGGTACGCTCGCCGCTCTCAGGACACAGAGCAAGTGGGAAAAAATCGCGCTCAGCGCTCTCGTCATGGAGCTGCGGCAGGTACAGGTCGGGCTCAGCGTCCGCTTTATCCGCAGCGGCACGGCTGATCCTGAAGTCTTTCTAGCTCAGTACCCGCAGCTCCTCAGGCGCTACGATGCCACGCTCTCCGAGGTGCTACGTGCGGGTGAGGTGGGCTTGGCAAGTGGTGGGGTGCTCAGGGGGTTGTTGCAGGGGATGCTGAGAGCTGCTTAAACTTGCCTTGTCTCCGATTTTCGCCGGTGTGGGCGTCGCAACAGAGCCCATACCAAGACGCCCGTTAAAGGTCCGGGCAGCCAGATGAGCTGTGAGCCCATGCTCTTTTCGGTACGTCCGGAAAGGACGGCGACGGCGCTGTCAATTGTTGCCGCGCATATAGTAGACCAACTTGCAAAGCAGGCTCGAGCCCTAAAAAAAGGCGGCAACCACACTGTTAAGCTGCGTCAACCCCTTTTCGGTTGCGCGCAGGTAGGGGCCAGAGCACTCGAGCAGCCCGGCCTCCATCAGCCTTTGCAACTCGGCGGCGTAATGCGCGCTTACATCGAAGCCCGCACGCTCATCAAGGCGAGCTAAATCGACCCCGCGCCGCGTCCTGAGTCCAGTCATCAGCACGTCTTGGACGAACTCGAGCGGCCCTACGCTCAGCACTTCCGGCGCTTCTCCCGTCAACCAGCCCCTGATGTGCGGGTTCGTGCGGCGCTCACCTAATCCCGTGGGTGCCGGGACGAAACTCGCTGCTGACGGCCCTAACGCCAGAAAGTGCTCGCCCGACCAGTAGACCCCGTTGTGCTTGGTCTCGAAACCGGGTTGGGCGTGGCTCGAGACCTCGTAGCGCGCCAGCCCGTAGCGTGAGAGCACCGCGTCGGCAAGGGCGTAGTCGTCGGCCTCTCTGTCCTCGTCCACCCGGATACCCCGCCGCGCAAAGGGTGTGTTCGGTTCAACCGTCAGGTTGTAGACACTCATGTGCGGCACGCCGGTCTGTGCGAGCGTGTGGAGGTCGCGCGCAGCATCCTGACCGGGTACTGCGGTGATCAGGTCGGCGGAGACGGTGAAGCCAGCCGCCAGAGCCAGCTTGACCGCCGCCAAACCTTCTTGGCCGTTATGCTGCCGCCCTAAAAACCGCAAAACCTCGTCCTGCGTCGATTGCAAGCCGATGGAAAGCCGGTTGAAGCCGAGCGCCTTAAAGGTCTCCAGGCGGGCCTTGTCAAAGGTCAGCGGGTCGGCCTCGAGCGTCGTCTCGAGTTTCCCCGGAAATCCCCAGGTCCGCCGCAACGTTTCTACCACGAAGGCCAGCTCGTCGTCTTTCAGGTGAGACGGGGTGCCGCCGCCGAAATAGACCGTATCCAGCTCACCTGGAAACTCGGCGTAAAGTGCTCCGGCCTCCGAGCGCAACCGTTTCAGATACGCCGCGACCAACCCTTCGCTCCGCCGCATCTTGTGAAAGTCGCAGTAAGGACACACTTTGGGACAGAAGGGAACGTGCAGGTAGAGGGCGCGGGGCATCCCCTTAAGCTTACGGGGGCTGCGCGCGCCGGGGCGTTGTGTGGTGCCGGGTGCGCCCCGTCCGGTAGACTTAAAGGCGTGCCTTCACGCAGACGACCCCTCGACCCTAAACCGGGCACCACACGTCCGGACGATGGGCGTCCCCAAGCGCAGACGCACACGCATACCGTGACGGACTTCGAGGCCGAGGTGCTGCCAGGGCTCGAGCCCTTCGCCGTAGCTGAGCTCAAAGGCGTTGCGGGCGTGCAGCAGGTCCGGGTAGAGGAGGGCGCGGTGGGGTTTCGCTTCGTCGGGAACCCCGCCAAACTCGTCCATCTGCGTACCGTGGTCGCGGTCTATCAGACGCTGCACTTCGCGGTGCCGCGCCCTAGAGCCCTCCTGGGCCACGAACATCTGTCACGGCTCCGAGAGGCCGTCGCCACGCTTGGAAGTCGGCAGGCGTTCAAGAGTTTTAGGCTGAGCGCGGCGGGGAGCGATTCGGCGGTCTTTGTCCGGCTTACCGAGGTGCTATCGCAGGAGACGGGTTTGCCTCACGTTCCGGACGAGGGCGAGCTGCTCGTGCGGGTCCGGCGGGCGCAGACCGGCGCGGGCTGGGAAGTTCTGCTCCGCCTCACGCCGCGCCCCCTTTCCTCGAGGCCCTGGCGTGTATGTAACCTCGCGGGCGGCCTTAACGCGGCGCTCGCGGCGGTGATGCTGCGGCTTGCCGACGTGAGGGAGGGTGAACGCGTCTTTAACCCCATGTGCGGCTCCGGGACGCTGCTGATCGAGCAGGGGCTGGTCTCTCCGGCGCGGCTTGTGGGCTGCGACCTCAACCCGGCGGCGCTGGCGTGCAGCCTTCAAAATGCTCAGGCTGCTGGCTTGACCAGCGTTGAACTGTTCGAGGCCGACGCTACCGCTACGGGGCTCGAGTCGGAAAGCGTCGACGTTATCGTCACCGACCCACCGTGGGGCGACGCGGTCGGGTCGCATACGGGCAACGCTGCCCTTTACCCGGCACTCTTAGGTGAGTTCGCGCGTGTCGCCACGTCGGGTGGGCGCTTGGTCCTGCTCACACATGAACTCAGGCTCTTGGAACGGGTGCTCGCTGCCCAGAGCAGCTGGGAAGTCTTGCAGCAGTTCAGGGTTTTTCACGGCGGCCACCACCCCCACGTGTATTTGCTTATAAAACGCTGAGTGTGCTAAAATCACAAGGTTTTGAGCCCGACTCGGGCGAAAGGTGACGTGATGGCAAAAGTATGTGCAATCTGCGGGAAACACCCCGTAGTCGGTAACAAGGTCGTGCAGAGTGGTAAGGCGAAGCGCGAAGGTGGCGTCGGTAAAAAAACGACCGGCATCACCAAGGTGTGGAAACTCCCTAACTTGCAGCGCGTCAAAATACATAGCGGCGGCAACGCCCGCGGCGCGCGCGTCTGTACGTCGTGCATACGCGCGGGTAAGACAGTCGGCCTTTAGAGATCGTTAAGTTGCGCCAAGGGCTCTTCGGAGCCTTTTTTATTTTTTGCCTGTCTAACATAGGTCTTGCTTGTGCCGTGAAAACGTCGCGTAAAAGTGTGTGCGAGCAGCGGCGACAGCCCCAAGTGCAGGCGACGCTCAGCTTCTCTTTGAAAGGAGCGGGTCACAGGTGTTAAGACGTTTGCGCCGAAGACTACCTAGACCAGAGGCGCTTACCGGCTGGGGTACCTATGCAGGCCCATGCTAGACTCAGCACGTGAGCACCGAAAAGGCGCGCGCGGAGCGCGAAGCCGTAAGAAACCCGACCGCCTTCGAGGTCGTCTGGCGCAACGTCTGGGTGCGGGCCGCGGTGCAGCTGGTGCTGCTTATCGGGGTTGTCTGGCTGCTGATCTTTTTTTGGGATAGGTACGCGTTCGCGCTGCAAACGGCCATCGTCGGTTTTGTCATCGCCTACGTTCTGAACCCGGTCGTGAACGGCCTCAGGCGCGTAGGGATACGGCGGGCGCTGGCGACAGTTATCGTCTACATTTTGGTGGTGCTGCTGCTCGTCTTTGGAACGTACCTGTTAACGCAGGTCGTAACCGAACTCGGCCGCTTTGTCAACGCCTTGCCACGGGCGCTCGACGCCCTGGGGCCGGTTATCACCAACGCGTCGAACTTTTTTGCGAGCTGGCAGGAGTCGCTGCCGGGCTTTTTAGCCGACCGTTTTGGAGTTCGCGCGGGCAGTACGGACGTCTCGCAGGAGGTTGAAGCGCGCATCTTGGCGGTGTTTACGCAGGCGGCGGACGGGCTTACAAACCTGCTCGAGAACATCCTCAACCGTGGTCCGGGCTTTTTGCTCTCGAGCGCGACCGGCATCTTTTCGACGACGCTGCAAGTATTTCTGATCCTGGTCGCCAGCGCCTACTTCCTCAACGATTTTCCCAAGTTTATCGCCAACTTCAAGCGCTTCGTCCCCCTCCGTTACCGTCCGGTCTACAAGGACACGGGTAAGCAGCTCGATTTGGCGGTCGGCGGCTACCTGCGCGGACAGCTTCTTATCGCGGTGATTTTGGGCGTGTTTCTCTATCTCGGGCTGAGGCTGATAGGTATAAATCTTGCGCTCGCCATCTCCTTTCTGGCGGCGGTGCTCAATCTGGTGCCGTATCTGGGGCCTATCGTGGGGGCGGTTCCGGCTGTTCTGTTGGCGCTTACGACCAGCACGCCCTTTACCTCGGCGCTCTTCGTGGTCATTTTGTTCGTCGTCGCCAATCAGCTGGAGGGCAATCTGCTCTCGCCTTTTATCTTGTCGAAGTCCACCAATCTGCACCCGGTCACGGTGCTGATCGCCATCACCTTCGGCTTGGGCGCGTTCGGTCTGGTCGGGGCGATCTTCGCGGTGCCGACAGCGGCGCTTATCAAGGTGATGTTGGAGACCTATTTGCTTAAAAGGCCCGCCTATACCGGCGAGGGCCGAGACGTCGTGCTGGCGGTTCCCGTTTCCGACGAAGCCGAGACAAAGGCGTGAGCTGGAGGCACGAAGGCGTGAGCTGGACGCGGGCACGTTGGTAGACTAGAGGCGTGGCTAGAGAAGTAACAAAACGTACAGGTACGGGCCGAGTCAAGGTCGTCAGCGCGAAGGCAGCCCGGGCAAAAGGGTCGTCCACCGACCTCGAGGTTCCGGGGCTGATCCTGCTGGCTCTGGGCGCGCTGCTGCTGGGACTGCTGCTTCCCCTCCCGACCGGCGCGCTGGGCGCGCTGCTCCGAGAGCTTTTCGTCCAGCGCGTCGGGGTCGGGGCGTACTTGCTGCCGTGGCCGCTGCTGGTGTTGGGTGGCCTTTTTTTGCTCCGGCAACAACCCAAAGGCTGGCCGCGCTGGCTTCTCGGCTACGTGGTCACCGGGCTGGGGGTATGGCTGCTGCTGTCGCTGCTCCTGCCGGAGTTGGGCGGCGTGTGGGGGCGGAGGCTTCACGACGGGGTCGGCGGAGCGACCGGGGTGCTGGCTCTAGCGGTGGCGCTGCTCGTCATCCTGGTCGGTATCGACATCTTTATGGCGTTGCCGCCGACGACGCTTCTGCGGCGCGGGACGCGCGGAAGCGTGCTGGGCGTGCAGGGGGCGTTTAGGGGCGGCGTGCGGGCGCGCCGCAAGGTCAAGGCCCGGGCCGCGTTCGGGGCGGACGTGGCGCTCGTCAAAGGGCGGTTGCGGGGGCTTTCGGGTAACCTGAGCGCGCTCGGCGACCTGTATCCGGGCTCCGCCGAATTGGGTAGGTGGCAGGAGATGGCTGGTCACGCCCGTGCCAACCTCCGCTGGGCCGACGCCGAAATTTTGGCCGACACGCAGACCGACGCCGCCGCTTGGGAGGAGGCGGTGGCCGGGTTTACCCACGCCCGCGCCGCCGAACTCGCCGCGCAGATAGGCGACGAAGGTCTCCGCGGTTTTGAGGCGCGGCAGGGCGACCTGAAGGGCGCGCTCGCCGAGCCACTAGAGGACCGGACGCTCGACGGGGTGCGGAAACTTTTGGGGCTCGAGGGAACCGCCCTGGGTGAGCGCTATAACCGTCTCCTGCGCGAGCGCGACCTGTCCGCCGAGTCCTTGACGGACGCCGACCCCAAAGCGCTAATCCGCGCCTCGAAGGGGCACGGTGAGCGCGTGGCGCAGTTCGCCGGGGTAGGGGAGGCCCAGGCCGCGCTGTCCGCCGACGCCGCCCGGCTCACGCCCTGGGCCACGTTGCTCGGGCGCGTTGCCGAGTTGAGAGACGCCTATCCGGGGGAGACCGCCTTAGAGACGTTCGAGGCCGACCTGCGCGCACTTCTAAAACGCGGACGTCCGGCGCTTGTAGAGGCGGACGCGCGAACGGAAGCTCTGGACGTGCTCGAGGCCTCCCTGGGTCTTGTCACCACCGCCGAGGCCGTGGCCGCGCCCCAACTGGTTCCACCCGAAGCCGAGCCGCCTTACGAGGACGAGGGGGATGAGCCGTTCGCGCTACTCGAGCCCGAACCGGAGCCCGAACAAAGTTTGGAAGAGGAGGAGGAGGCGCGCGAACCCATCCCCGAGGTCGGCGGCATCCCCATCCAACTGCCGCCCCTAGAGCTGCTCGAGGCTCCGGAGGGAACCCAGGACGACCCGGCCGCGCAGCACCGCGAGGTTAGAAACCGCATCACCAAGATCGACGAGACGTTAGCCAACTTTCGACTCCAAGGCCGTGTGGTGGCCTCTGTGCGCGGCCCGACCGTCACCCGCTTCGAGGTCGAACCGGCCCCTGGCGAGAAGATCAGCCGCTTTTCGGGACTCTCCGACGATCTGGCACTGGCGATGGCGGTCGGCTCGGTCCGCATCGAAGCGCCGATTCCAGGAAAAAGCGTCATCGGTTTGGAGGTTCCAAACGCGGTGCGCGACCTTATCAAGTTCCGTGAGGCCGCCGAAGCCCCGGCCTTCCGCCGCGCCAAAGCCCGACTGCCGCTTATCTTGGGCAAGAGCATCGACGGTGAGATGGTCGTCGGCGACCTCTCCCGGATGCCGCACCTCTTGATCGCCGGTTCCACAGGCTCGGGCAAGTCGGTCGCGGTCAACACGCTCGTCGGCTCACTTTTATACCGCTTTCTGCCGACCGACCTGCGGTTTTTGATGATCGACCCGAAGATGGTCGAGCTAACCCCCTTCGACGGGATTCCGCACCTGTTGCGCCCGGTCGTCACCAACCCGAACGACGCCTCGGGGGTGCTCCTGGGCTTAGTCGCGCACATGGAGCGCCGCTACAAGATGATGAGCAAGATTGGTGCCAAAAACTTAGATCAGTACAACCAAAAAGCGCGCACGCTCGATATGCCCGAGCTGCCCTTTATCATCATTATTATTGACGAGTTGGCCGACCTCATGATCACCTCCCCCAAAGAGGTCGAGTCGGCGATCATGCGGCTTGCCCAGATGGCCCGCGCGACCGGGATGCACCTGGTTCTGGCGACGCAGCGCCCGAGCGTGGACATCCTGACGAGCCTTATTAAAGTCAACGTTCCAGCGCGTATCGCCTTTGCGGTAAGCAGTGGGCACGACTCGAGGACGATTCTCGACACCATGGGGGCCGAACGGCTGACCGGGATGGGCGACATGCTTTTCTACCAGCCGGGTCTGGTCAAACCCGTGCGCTTGCAAGGACCCTTCATCAGCGAGGAGGAGATCTACACGCTCGCCAGCTTTTTGCGCCGTCAATACTTCGACGACGACTTCGGCGAAGCCTACGGCTCGGATTTCGACCCACCTCCCGCCGACGAGTCCTCGGCAAGCGGCCTCATCGACTGGAACGACGACAAATTGCGCGAGGCCGCCGAGTTGGTAATCACCGAGGGCCAAGCCAGCGTGTCGCGGCTTCAGCGGCGTTTAAGCGTCGGGCACGCACGGGCCGGGAAGCTGATGGACTCTTTGGAGGCCCTTGGGGTCGTTGGCGCACACAGCGGTTCAAAACCGCGCGACGTGCTGGTAGACCTTCAGGAACTGCCGAACATCTTCGGAAAGTAGTTGACATCCACCAGCTGATGCTCTTAAGAAACGGTGTGTTTGAGAGCGATGTGTCGCCGGGGTTGAAGTTGGACACGGTTTAGCTCCGGCAAAACCCGCTGCCGACGTCCCTGAGTATTTTGAAACTTTGGAAGCTCGTCTAACTGGTTTGACACGCGGATGGTTGCGGGGCATACTTCCACTGTGAATAAAATATGGCTTACAAGATCGGCACCAGTCGTCGTCTTTCTACTCGCTGCGTGCAACCGCAACCGCGAACCGCAACCCTCGGTCAGTCCGGTGGGGTCATGGCAGGGCACGCTTACGACTGTGACCGGCAGTTCGGGAACACAGCCCTTTACCGCTGAAATCACCGAAGTAGACGGGACCTTATATGAAGGTGTGTTTACTGTAGATAAGACCGTCTATAACGTTTCAGGACACTACGACGGCGGTAATCAAAACGGAGAGCGTTTTACATTGACTGCTTCACCGCCTGAGCTTCGGGCCACTGTTTCCGACCCTTTTCCTTACGGCTTCAACTGGTTAGGGTTGATGACAGAAACTGAGTACGCGGGTGATTGGTACGTCTATGAGTATCCAAACCGCGAGCGCTCGAGTGAAGGAACGTTCAGCCTCGAGCGCGCCCCCTAAAGGTTCCCAACCGCTCAAGCCGCTATTTGCCTTTCAGGTATGAGGTGAGCACGCTCTCCACCGAGTAGTTCGACCACTCTTTAAGAAAGTTCGAGCTGCTCCACGCCTTGTCGAGTCCAACACCTGAAACAAGCTCGATGCCCAATTCTTGACAGACCGTCCACTCCGGAATGTTGCTGTAGTCGACGCGGTCGCCCCCTTTGGTAAAGACGTGGGGCTTAAGACGGCGCAGCGCCGCACACACAGTCGGGTCGTCTTCGATCTCGAAGGGGATAACGTAATTTACCTCACGCACGCACGAAACGACCGCCGAGCGCGTCGCCAGATCCATAAACGGTTTACCTTTTTTAGCGGTTAAAAAGGCGTCCCCGTTGACGATCACGACCAGCGTGTCGCCATACTGCTTCGATTCGATAATGCAGCTCGCGTGTCCCGGATGAAGCGGGTCGAATCCGCCCGAGGTGCAGACGATTCGGCCCAGCGACTCCCTAATGCTGTCAAGTTCCTTAAAGCTGACAACCTGAGCGTATTTCATGCTTGACCCCCTTTTTTATCTAAAATACCACAACACTCACCTGCCGAAGCGCCGTTCGCGCGCCTGAAAGCTCCTTAGAGCCCGCAAAAAATCGACGCGGCGAAAGCTCGGCCAAAAGGCGTCGCAAAAATAATACTCGCTGTAAGCAGCCTGCCAGAGTAAAAAACCCGAAAGCCGGACCTCGCCCGAGGTGCGGATGATAAAGTCCGGGTCGGGCGAGCCTGCCGTGTAGAGGTGCCGCTCGATCTCGTCTACGGTGACCTTCTGCGCGAGTTCGGCGAGACTTTTAGCTCCCACTGCCTGTTCGCGCAGCAAGTTCTGCACCGCCGCCACGATCTCCTCACGCCCGCCGTAGCCGATGGCGACGTTTAGTTGCCGTTCGCCGTACCCAGCCGTCGCCGCCTCGACCTCGCGGAGGGCCGCCCGCACGTCGTCGGGAAAATCTTTGACGTCGCCGATGACCCGCACACGCACCCTGTTTTTATGAATCTTGGGGTCTTCGATCATGGACCGGGCCTGCCGCGCAAAGAGGCTGTGCAGGTGCGAGACCTCGGTCTCGGCGCGGCCCCGGTTGTCGCTGCTAAAACCCCACAAGGTCACGTGGCGGATACCTAAGTCGAAGCACCACTCGAGCACCTCGCGCGCTTTGCCCGCGCCGTAGTCGTGGCCCGCCGCGACGTCGAGACCGACGCTCCGCGCGAACCGGCGGTTGCCGTCCATGATCAGCCCGATGTGTTTGGGCAAGCTGCCGCGCTGTACGCTCCGCTCGAGCCGTCCCTCATAAAGCCAGTAGAGCGGCTTGGTGAGGGTTTCCCAGGCGTCAAGCGCGCGTCTGACGGTGGGTTGAACGGCTCGCGGGGTCACGCGCTCCAGTGTACCGCGCGCTTTGTCACAGCAGCACCGTCGACCACGACGTCAGCCGCCCTGAGTCGCGTACTGAGCCCTAAAATACGCGGCCTGCTCATCTTTACTCCCCTGCCACCAGGCGCGATTTTCTCCATACCAGCGCACCACCTCGGCGATACCTTCGGCAAACGTTACCTGCGGGCTCCAGCCGAGTTCCCGCTGCGCTTTCGAGATGTCCAGCGCGTAGCGGTAGTCGTGACCGGGCCGGTCTCTGACGAACTGGATCAGCGCGTGCGGTTTGCCGAGCGCGTCCAAAATCGTTGTGGCGATAGCGACGCCGTCCGTCTGATTCTGGCCCCCGAGGTTATACGCTTCGCCGCGTTTACCCTCTAAAAGCGCCTGATGGATACCCCGAGCGTGGTCCAGCACATAGATGTAGTCGCGGATGGCTTTGCCGGTACCATAGAGGGGCAAGGGCTTGTCCTCGAGCGCGTTGGTGATAAATAAGGAGATAGCCTTTTCGGGAAACTGGTAGGGGCCGTAGTTGTTGCTGCCGCGCGTGATCACGGTGTCTACGCCGTACGTCGTACCGTACGCCTGCACGAGCAGGTCGCCGCCAGCTTTGGAGGCGCTGTACGGGCTGCGCGGGCGAAAGGCGTCGTCCTCTTTGCTAAGACCCTGCATCACCTCCCCGTAGACCTCGTCGGTCGAGACGTGGACCATACGGACGCCGCGTTCACGGACCGCCTCGAGCAGCACCCGCACGCCCTCGACGTTGGTGTGAACGAAAGGTTTCGCGTTCTGAATCGAGCGGTCGACGTGCGTCTCGGCGGCGAAGTTGACCACTGCGTCGCAACCGTCTAGTGCCCGCGCGACGGTTTCTGGGTCGGCGATGTCGCCCCGGACGAAGGTGTAACGCGGGTCGGTCTCAAAATCTTTAAGCGTCGCCGGGTTGGCGGCGTAGGTCATCAGGTCCAAGTTGACGACGCTGACATCCTCGTGCTCGGTTAAGAGCAGGCGGATGTAGCTCGAGCCGATAAACCCGAGTCCGCCGGTAACGAGTAGCTTTTGGTAGCTCATCCTCTGTCCTCCGCCCACAGTTCGGTCCCGAAGAAGTCCCACGGCAAGCGGCCTTCGTTGGGTTTATCAAGATTAAACTGCTGATCCATCCCGTAGAGTAAAAGTGCTCCCGCCGGTCCCGCCTGATACCCGTGTGCGACGCCCGCCGGGATGTGGAGTTGCACCGGCTCCTCACCTGAGAGGATAACGGCCCGTCTACTACCTTCGGTCGCCGAGCCCGCGCGAAGGTCTATAAGCCACACTTTAAGCTGACCCTCCAGAACCGTCCAGAGTTCGTTTTGCGGTTCGTTCGGGTGGATGTGAAAGGCGTTGACGCGGCCCGGTTCGGCGCGGGAGACGCTCAGCTGCCGCAGCTCGAAGGGGACGGGTAGGTTTTCAAAACCCCCACCTGTAAACCGCGCCACCTCCATAAAGAAACCGTTGTCGCTCCGGCGCTTTTTGAGGGTGTTCGTCCACACGCCCTCGATAGCGGCGGCGGCGGGGTAGTCCTGAAAGGTGAGCGCCTGCTGCGCCGTGTCCGAGAGGGTCATAGGGCATCCTTCGCGGCGAGTTGAGGCCGCAGTGTTCTCCAGCGTTGGGTGTTGAGGCTGATGTCGTCGGGCAAGTCTACGCCTGCGTCGGCTTTCGACCCCGGTTGTACCGTGCTGCTCCGCCGCTTGGCCAGCTCGAGCACGCTCTTGCGCTCGGTGGCGACGTGCAGCGTCCTGTAGGAAATGGCGTCTAGATGTCGGATAGCCAGGGCGATTTCGGGCGCGATCACGTCGACATAATCCTGACTCGTGTGTACGTCCCTAAACGCGCTCGGGTACGGCCATTCACGGGGCCGGAAACTCGTCCGGATGACGAGGTGACGCTCTGCCGTGCGGGCGACCTCCTCGGCGACGAGTTTTGAGAGCGCGTAGTAGTTTCTGGGCGGACCTACCGGGTCATCCTCGGCATAATTACCGCGGTCACCGTAAAAAACGTAGTCGGTCGAGATGTGGACCAGCGGCGTGCTCCCGAGCGCGCAGACCAAGTTGCGGGTACCGCCTACGTTGACCGCCCAACAATGCGCCTTGTTGGTCTCGGCTCCTTTGACGTCGGTGTAGGCGGCGGTGTGGACGACGGCGTCGGGGGTGTGGGTGGCGAGGGCTGCTGCGATAGTCTCGGGTCGGGTGAGGTCGAGTTCGGCGCTAGAGGGCGCGATAACGTCGGGCAAAAGCGCCTTGAGCTCGCGTCCCAACCGTCCGCTGCCGCCGGTGAGCAAGATCACGGTTGCCCCGGTTTGGTGCGAATTAAGTCTAAAAGGTACTGACCGTAGCCGGTCTTCGCCATCGGCCGGGCCAACGCCTCGACTTCGGCGGCGTCTATCCAACCCCGGCGGTAGGCGATCTCTTCTAAACAGGCCACCTTGAGGCCCTGCCGCGCTTCGATGGTCTCGACGAAATTGCAGGCTTGCAGCAGGGACTCGTGGGTGCCGGTGTCTAACCACGCCATGCCGCGGCCCAAGAGTTCGACGCGGAGTTCGCCCCGTTCTAGGTACGCCCTATTGACGTCGGTGATCTCATATTCGCCTCTCGGGGAGAGCCCCAGCCCCGCCGCCATTTCTAACGCTCGGTTGTCGTAGAAATAGAGACCGGTGACCGCGTAGTTGGACTTGGGCCGTGCGGGTTTCTCCTCGAGGCTCACAGCCTGACCCTGGTCGTCAAACTCGACCACCCCGTAACGTTCGGGGTCGCGCACGTAGTAGCCGAAGACCGTCGCCCCGCCCGAGGTTTCAACCCCCTTGGCGGCCCTTGTTAGCTGCTGCGAAAAGCTCTGACCGAAAAAGATGTTGTCGCCTAGAACCAGACATACGGTCTCGTCCCCGACAAAAGCCTTACCGATGGTCAGCGCCTGCGCCAAGCCCTGTGGCTCGGGTTGTTCGGCGTAGCTGAAGCGTAGCCCCCACTGTGTCCCGTCCCCCAAAAGCCGCCTGAAGCTCGGCAGGTCAAACGGCGTTGAGATGACTAAAATCTCGCGGACGCCAGCCAACATCAGAACCGAGAGGGGATAGTAGATCATCGGTTTGTCGAAGATGGGGATGAGCTGTTTACTGACCCCCCGCGTTGCGGGGTAGAGGCGCGTGCCGGAGCCCCCGGCGAGAACGATGCCTTTCATAGCGTCAACATACCACTGCGCCTAAATCCGGCTGTTAGCGTCAGGCAGGTACACCGGGGTCGTAACGCCACGCCGCCGTCAGAAAAAGCACGCCGCCCAGCAAAAACCACGGGTCCCAGAGGACGAGATGCCAAGTCGCCGCGGCTGAGCGCATTGACGCCGGGGTCTCGAGGACACCAAGCGCCATCAGACCGCGCGCGGCTAAGTTGGCCCCGCCGTAAAGCGTCAGGACGAGGCCGATGCTCCAGACACCCATGCGCCGCAGCCACACCGGAAACCGTTCACCCCACCGCTGCGCCAGCGAGAGGACGAAAAGACCGGCCAATACCTTGCGAAGCCCGGTCAGCCAGACCACCGTTATAAACCAAGGCTCTGCGGCAAGAGCTAAAGTCTGTGGGGACTGGGTGGTGCTAAGGAAGCCCCCGCCGAGCGCCCAGTAAAAACTCAGTGCAGCGAAGACAAACGACCACGCGCAAGCAGCGTAGGCGGGCCACGTAGGCGATGGTAAGCGCTTTAGACGGGTTGAACCGTGAAGGAACATCTTGGCCCGAGTTCAGCGCGCGCCGCGCCGCGCCAAAACTACGGTCACGGTCTTTACAAGCAGGATGATGTCCCACCACAGCGACCAGTTGCGGACGTACTGCGACTCCATCTCGAGCCGCTCTCCAAAGGTGACGTCGCTCCGCCCCGAAACCTGCCACAGCCCCGTCATCCCCGGCTTGGCCTCCAAGATCACGTCTTGCAGGCCGCGCATGTCGGGCAGCTCCTGCACCAAGTACGGGCGTGGTCCGACTAAGCTCATCTCGCCCCGAACGACGTTAAAAAGCTGCGTCAGCTCGTCTAGGCTGTAGCGGCGGATAAAGGCCCCCGCGCGGGTTATGCGCGGGTCGTTTTCGAGTTTGTGAAAGCGTTCGTATTCGTCACGCACTTTTCTGTCGTCGCGCATCATCTGCTGAAGGCGTTCGTCGGCGTCCCCATACATGCTGCGAAACTTCAGGCACTTAAAGGGTTTGCCCTTTTGCCCGATGCGGGTACTCCAATAAAACGCCGAACCGGGGCTGTCGAGCCGCACCCACAGTGTCAGCGCCAAGAGTACAGGCGAGATGAGAACGCCCCCGACGACGCCGCCAAACAGGTCGACGGCGCGCTTTAAGGTTTGGTTGACTTTGGAGTAGAGGCCCAGCCGGACCTCGAGGGCCAGCATCCCGTCTAGGTCGCTGGCGAACACGCCCTGCGACGGCAAGTTGACCAGGTCGGGGATAAACTGCACCCGCCGGAAGATGCGCCCACGGGTGTTGATCAGCCCGCTCAGGAGCTGCGGCGTCGCCGTCGGGATAGCAACGATAGCGTGCTGCACGCCGCGCCGCAGGGCGAACAGGTCGGCGTCGGCGAGCTTGCCACGAACGCGCAGCCCCTCTAGCAGCTGCCCCTGCTTGAGCGGGTCGTCATCAAAAAAGGCAATGGGGTGAAGGCCGTCTAGCGGACTTTTGCTGAGCGCGCGGGCGATACGCGCCCCCGCCTGCCCTGCGCCTAAGATAACGACGGCCCGACCCCACAAGCGCAGCCGGTAGAGAAGCCGCTTCATCAGGGCGCGCCCGACCGGAGTCAAAACCATGCTAAAAACGATGGTGAGCAGCAAGATCGACCGCGGAATGATCAGCTCGCGGGTAAAGAGCACTGTCCCGACAGCCAGGATAAGCCCAGCGTAGGCGGCGCTGACGATCTGTTTGCGCAGCTCCTGGGGTTCGGTAAAGCCGTAGCCGGGGTAGAGCCCCTCGCGCCACGCCATCACCGGCCACAGCAGAAGCGCGTAGCGGGCGACAGAGAGAGAATCGGCCAGCGGGTCGATGGGCGTGAGGCCGAGCAGTGTCCCGCCCAGCCCACGCGCCCAGATCGCCAAGTTAAAGGCCAAGAGCACCATCACGAAGTCGGTCAGCATCAGCGCGACCCGGACGCCGAGCTGCCGCGTAGCGCTGTCGCGCTCCCCGGTGCGGGCGTAGCGGTAGGCCGCTGCCCGCCAGCCCGCCACAGCCGCGAGCGGGTAGAGGATCTGGCCGGAAAAAAGCGTCACGTCGAACAAGTTGGCGGCCAAGAGCGCGGTCAAAACGGCCAAAAAGGCCGCGTCTCCCTTACGCACGGCCACATGACCCAGGGCCACCAAAAAGAGCAGCAACCCGACCAGCCCGAAGGTGCCGCGCGCGAACAAAATCTGTAGGGGCAGCGAGTGGGCGTGTGACGGAGCCTCCTGATCGGGGCGGGCGTCGCGGAAAAAGTCGGCGAAGGGGACCGCCTGCCCCCAGAGCGGCGACTCGGCAAATCCCTGCCAAGCGGTCTGCCAGAGCGCGGCGCGGGTGCGCTGAAGGCTCAGGCCCCGCGTCACGGCACCCGGCGCGTAGGGCGTCGGGGTGAGGCCGCGCTCGAGCTGAAACCCGGCGAAGACCGCTTCCGAGCCCGCCTCCCCACGCTGGTCGGGGGCCAGGCCGAGCCAGCCGCTCAGTTCCGGGGCCGTGCCCTCGTAAGCGAAGGTCACGTAGACGCGTCGCCAGAGCCCACGGGTCTCCATCACTCCGGCGTCGAGCACCCGTCCCGGTCCGCTGACCGCCGTCTGCCAGCGGGGTTCCGGCGTGGTGCTTACGAGCGAGCCCTTAAACGCGAAGGTCTCCTCACCACCGGGCGTCTGCACCCGCGCCTGAACCCCGGGCTCGAGAAGGTTACTCTCAGCCCACAGCCAGACGCTGACCGTATAGGGCTCTCCGCGGTTTAGGGTCACGACCTGTTGCAAACGGGCGTTCGCGCCGGGTTGCGTTTTGCTCACCAAGTACCCGGTCAGAGGGGCACCCTTAAAGGTGACGGGACGTTCCTCTACGCTCACCCCGACCGTGCTCCACCAATCTCCCCGCACGACCTCGGTGCCCTGTAAGAGGTTCGGGCCTTCCGCCGGTGCCGGGGCGACGTCAATGAGAAAGCCCGCGTTACCCCAGCCGAACACTGGCCCCAAGAGTGCGACCCCGACCAAGATGGTGACAATAGACGCGCCGGTCACGAAACGTTTACGTGGGGCGCGGGTTTTGCCGATGACGCTCAGGGCGACCGCCACGACGATCCAGGCGATAGCCGCCTCGCGGCTGCCCGAAACGAGGACGCCGAGCGCCGCGAGCGTCAGGCTGAGGAGTTGCCAGCGCAGGCGGGGCAAAAGCACCGCGACAAGCGCCCCCAAGGTCAAGACGGTGTGGCCGAAAAGGCTCCCCTGCGGTTCGCCGCTGAGCCCTCCCTGCCCGAACCCTTCGGGGGGGCCGCCCAGGGCGCGGTAAGCGCCGAGCGCTACGATGAGCGCCAGCCCGGTCAGCAGCCCGGTCCCGGTCCACGAGGACTCGAGCCGGACGCTCGAGACGTGCAGTTTGGCGAAGGCTCGGTAGACGAGCCACGGCGCGAGCACCTGCACTGCGCCGAAGACAAAGCCCCGCAGACCCTGATGAGCACCTAGCGGCAGGGCCAGAAAAAACGCCGCGCCCCACCACAGCAGGTCGGAACGCCGCAACGTCCAGCGGCTTACGACGAGCATAAGCAGGCCGACAAAGGGGCCGTAGGCGGGCAAAAAGGCGAAGCTGAGCCCCAGCATAAAGGTCAAGCCTTTGGTGATGGGGGCCGGTAGGGTCATTTAGGCGGAACCTGGGGGAAACGTGCAGCCACCCCTGCATTATGCGCGCCCCGCCCCAAAAGGAGATGAACCAGACCTGAAGGCGATTTGAGGGCACCCAGGGCCAACATGAGCGTGAACAGCACCCCGGAGTAGAAGAACGTCGTATCGAAAACGTTCATGACCAGGGTTCCGCCGACGAGCGCGAGCGCCCGCGCGCCGCCCCGCTGCCAAGCTAGAAAGCTGAGTCCCAGCGTCAAAGCGAATGCCGACAAAAGCCCTAAAATCCCGTATGAGGTGGCGAACTCGAGCCACAAGTTGTGCGCGTGCTGCACGGCTTCACCGTTATGCACCTCACTCCAGTACGCCGGAAAGCCGCCCGCCCCGAGCCCCTGCCAAGGGTGGGTGAGAAACGCCCCCCACGCCGCGCCCCAGATGTCGCTCCGGGGTGTAGTCTCGCTCAAGCTAAGGAGCCGCAGCGCCGACCCCTCCGGCCAGACCAGACCGAGTCTCACGGCCCCCAGGCCCACTACGCAGAGGCCCAACAAGGTAGAACCCACGCGTCTACCCCCTCGCGGGAGCCGCAGCCAGAAAAGCCACACCACACCGAACGCGACCCCGATGAGCGCGGCGCGGCTGCCGGTCAGCGCCACCCCGAAAAGCGTCAGTGCAGCCCCGAAGCCCCCTGCGAGCGGCCCCGCCAGCGCGACCAGTGCCAGCCCGAGCGTCCCCAGGGTGTGACCGGCCAAGTTGGGGTCGCCGAAGAGGATCGTCTGCCGGGTGCTGCTGAGCGCTCGGGGCAGCGGCGTGCCGTCCGGCGCAGTCGCGGTAACGTTCCGGGTGGTAAGCATCAACCCGCTCGCCGTTTGTAGAGACGCGGTCAAGGTGTCGCCCGCGTTCGCACCCCGGACGGCGTTGGCCGTGACGGTTCGCCATTCGGAGGCCGGTATAAACGTGCGGCCCGACTGCGCTTCGGGGCGTGCGCCCCAAACAGCCGTCAGCGCCCCGCCCTGCGGCATAAACGGTCCGAGTTTGCGCCGCGCTCCGATAAGCTTGACGCGCCTTACATCGAGCGTCTGACCGGCGAAACCACTCAGCACGACCCGGACGACCGACGCCTCGACCTCGTCCGGAACCCGCCACGAGAGGCTGTAACGCCTCCAGCTGTTCGTAAGCGTAATCGGCAGGCAGCGCCCGCCCCCCCGGTACGTCCACGCTTGCAGGGAGACGCCTTCACAGTCCCGTCCACCGATGGGGTCGCCCGGCCCGACTAGTGAGACCTGATCTTGCGGGGCGGCGGCTGATGTCCCCTTTGTATTCGCCCGGTCCGCCCGCCGCAGCTCGAGCAACACCCGGAAAATACGCCCGCCGAGGGGTTCTCTAAAGTCAAAGGTCCGCATCAGGTAGGGCGGCGCGTCGCCGGACGGGGTAGGGACCCAGACCCGCGTATGCGGGTAATCGGAACCGGGTTGCCTCTCCAAAATGTAACGTGGGTCCGAGCGAAACCAGTCCCAGCCGGGGGTGCCGGAGGCGAGCCGCACATCTAAACTGAGCGTGGCGGCGTCTACACCGCGCGCGTTCCAGCTGCCAAACCCGTACCCCGACACCTCGTCGGAGGGCCGCAGCGCGCGCCAGAGTCCCGCCTTGTCCGAGGTTTGCCAGCCGTACCTGGAGAGTTCGCGTTCGGCGACGCCGCCCGCCAGCAGCAGCAGCAGCACTCCCGAATAAACGCCCAGCAGCGCCCCACGGGGCACCGGCAGAACCATCAGCAGCGCCCCCAGCGCCAGCTGCGCGGCCAGCCCCAAGATCACCGCGACTGAGCGCCCGGTGAGCAGCGCGTAGAGAAGAAGCGGCAGCACGGTGGCGAGCCACCAGCCGAGCGGTGCCGCGCGGTAGAGCGCTCGGCGTTTCAGAGGCGCGCCTCCATGAAGGCTTGGTAGCGTTCGTCCACAAAACGGCTGAACTCGCCCCTAAAGCGCGGGACGGAAAACGTCTCGGCGTGTGCCCTTAGCGCGGCCGGGTCGAACGTCAAGCCCTCAAAACGGCGCACCGCCTCCCGCAAGCTCTCTACCGTCTGCGCGTCGAAATGCACGCCGGTAGGCCCTTCCCCTGAGCCGCGCACTGTCTCGAGGCTCCCCCCTTTGCCGTAGGCGATGACCGGCGTCCCGCACGCCTGCGCCTCCAGCGGCACGATACCGAAGTCCTCTTCGGCCGCGAAGACAAACGCACGCGCGCGCTGCATATGGTCCCTAAGCACGCTGAAGGGCTGATAGCCCAGCATCTGCACGTTCGGCCCAGCTTTGGCCTTTATCTTCTCGAAATCCGGGCCGGTACCGATGACGGTGAGCTTTTTGTCCGGCATTTTGGAAAACGCTTCGACGATGAGGTCGATCTTTTTGTACGGCACCATCCGCGAGGCGGTCAGGTAGAAGTCCTCTTTGTCGGCGCGCAGCTCGAAGCCCCCCGTATCGACCGGCGGGTAGATGACCGTCGAGCCCCGACGGTAGACCTTGAGGATGCGCCGCGCGATAAAACGCGAGATGGCGATAAACTCGTCCACGCCGTTGGGGGTGCGGGCGTCCCAGAGGCGGATGCGGTGCAGGAGCGTGCGAGCAGCGGCCCCTTTGAGGCCGCGCGTGAGGCCGGCCTCCTCGAGATACTGCCCCTGCAAGTCCCAGGCGTAACGGATCGGCGAGTAGCACATGCACAAGTGGAGCTGATCGGGGCCGGTCAGGACACCTTTGGCGACGGCGTGCGAACTCGAGATCACCAGGTCGTAGCCCGACAGGTCGAACTGCTCGATAGCCAGCGGCATCAGCGGTAGATAGTTACGGTACTGCGTCCTCGCACGGGGTAACCTCTGTAAAAATGAGGTCGTGACCGGTTTGTTGTGGATAAAGCCGCGCCCCTCGGACGGCAAAAAGTCCACCAGGCTGTAGAGGTCGGCCTGCGGCAGGACGTTAAGCATCTGTTCCAAAACCCGTTCGGCCCCGGCGTAGACGGTGAGCCAGTCGTGAACGACGGCGACCCTTGCATTCTGGTACAAGGACTCAGGCATACTGGTCTCAGACATACTTAGCCCGTTCAAACGTCAGCATCTCGTCCAGCGTCGTTTCCAGCGGAATCTCCGGGGTCCAGCCAACTGCTTCACGGGCGTGGCCTGCGTCGCCGACGAGTTCAGGGATGTCGGTCGCGCGGACGCGAGCTGGTTCGGTTTGGAGCCGAATCTCCCGACGCGCGCGGGCCAGCACCATCTCGGCGAGTTCCCGGACGCTCACCCCGCGCCCCGAGGCGAGGTTGTAGACATCGCCGTTTTTTCCTTCCCGTAGCAGTTTCGGATACGCCCGCACGATGTCGCGTACGTCGGTGAAGTCGCGGACCGAGTCGAGGTTGCCAAGCTTTATAACGGGCTCGAGCGCCCCCACTTCGATGCGTGCGAGCTGCTGTACCAGGGTCGGCAGCAAGAAGTCGGGCGACTGCCCCGGCCCGACGTGATTAAAGGGGCGCACCCGCACGACCCGGTTGCCAGCGAGCGCGTAGGGAAGCCCCGCGAGGTCGGCGGCGGCTTTGGAAGCGCCGTAGTGGTTGACCGGTTTTAGCTCGGCGCGCTCAGTCAGCGTCCCCGTCTGCGCGCCGTAGACGTAGGCGCTGCCGACGACCAGCACAGCTGCTCCGGTCTCCTGCGCTGCCTCCAAGACGTTTAGCGTGCCGTGCAGGTTGACCGCGTAAAACGCTGCTGTGTCTCCCGACGCCGGACGCGTCACTCCGGCCAGGTGATACACCTCGCCCGGCCGAACCTCCTGCATGACCCTCGCCACCTGAGCGGCGTCTGTTACGTCGAGGGTCATGGCACGGTAGTTCTCAGCGGTGTCCTCGGAGAGGCCGCCCCCCCAGACCTTCGCCCCCAAGTCGGTCAGATGCCGCGCCAGATACGGCCCCACGAACCCGCCTGCACCGGTGATGAGGACCCTGATGGGTTCTCCTTCAGGCATAGCTGGGGACGGTCGGGAGCGCCCCGTCAACAGCCGCACCGACGCGGGCGAGGTCAGCCTGGACCATCAGCGCTACAAGTTCCTTAAACGTCGTGCGCGGTTCCCAGCCGAGCTTTACCTTGGCCTTTTCCGGATCTCCCAGGAGCAGATCGACCTCGGCAGGGCGCACGAAAGCCGGATCGATGACCACGAAGTCGCGCCACTCGAGGCCCGCCGCCGAAAACGCCGCCTCGACAAACTCCTCGACCGTATGTGTCTCTCCAGTTGCCAAGACAAAATCATCGGGCGCATCCTGCTGGAGCATCAGGTACATCCCCTCGACGTACTCTTTGGCGAAGCCCCAGTCGCGTTTGGCGTCCAGGTTGCCGAGCCGCAATTCTTTTTGCACGCCCTTAGCGATGCGGGCGACGGCCAGCGTGATCTTACGGGTGACGAACTCGGGGCCGCGCAGCGGGGATTCATGGTTGAAAAGAATCCCCGAGCAGGCGTACATATTGTAGGACTCGCGGTAGTTGACCGTCAGCCAGTGACCGTAGAGTTTG
Organism: uncultured Truepera sp.; assembly: GCA_902806425.1. Taxonomy (GTDB): domain Bacteria; phylum Deinococcota; class Deinococci; order Deinococcales; family Trueperaceae; genus Truepera. The sequence goes on along the minus strand of CADCWP010000366.1, from coordinate 15,390 downwards.
GCGACACCGTATGGGCTGCGCGGGTAAAAGGGCGTCTCTTCGTCTTGTGGCACCGCCTGCACCTTGCCGAACATCTCGCTGGTGGACGCTTGGTAAAAGCGGATAGCAGGGTTTACGCTGCGAATGGCCTCTAAAAGTCGCGCCACGCCCAGGCCGGTCACGTCGCCCGTCATCAGCGGCTGCTCGAAGGAGAGCGCGACGAAGCTCTGCGCCGCTAAATTGTAAACCTCGTCGGGCTGGTGTTTGTCCAGAACCCGCATCATGTTGCCCTGATCGGCCAGATCGAAGTCTGTAAAGGTGAGCTTTTCGGTGATACCGAGTTCGTCTAGGCGCATTCGGTTACGGGTGCTGGCGCGGCGCTCGGCCCCGACGACGGTGTAGCCTTTATTGAGGAGCAGTTCGGCCAGATACGCCCCATCCTGCCCGGTGATACCGGTAATCAGCGCTGTTTTTCCCATGGTGTCTCCTTGTGGCGTCTTATCAAGTGCTTTAGCGGAGGCTTAGCGCGTGCTCGGTAAACCTCAGCACCTCGCGGGCCGTGGTGTCCCAACTAAAGCGTTCGGCTTGCGCGCTGCCAAGGGCGCGCAGGCGGGTTTGTAGGGTTTTGTCCCCCATAAACTGCTGAATCTTACCAGCAATATCGTCCTCGCTGAAAGGGTCGAAGTAGAGGGCGGCGTCACCGCAGACCTCAGGCAGCGACGCCGCGTGCGAGACCAGCACCGGACACCCAAGCGTCATCGCCTCTAAAGGCGGGATGCCGAAACCCTCGTAGTAGGCCGGATGCACAAAGCCCGCGGCGTGTTCGTATAACGCGCGCAGTTCGCCGTCGGAAACGTAGCCGACGTGCTTGACGCTCTCCGGCAGGTCGCCGGTCGCGGCGTGAACCCGCGGGTTGTTGCCGCCCGCAATTACCACGCCGAAAGGGGTCTCGCCCAACGTCTCGAGGGCGCGCACCAGAGTAGCGAAGTTTTTGTGCGGGCTGCTGCTGCCGACGGCCAGTAAAAAGGGGCGCTCGTAAAGCGCGTGCTTAGCTAAGATGCCGGGGTCGCTCTGCGCTTCAAGCGCGTGCTCTCGCCCCAGATAGACGACGCTAAGCTTGCGCTCGGGAATCCCTGCGCGGCGAACCAGGTCTCGCCGAGAAAACTCTGAATCCGTCAAGATGCCCTTGGCGCTGCGACCGAGGCCAGTGAAGAGCACCCGGTACCAACCCCTAAAGGCCCTCGAGTACGCCTCCGGCACGGCGAAGGTTGCAGCGTCGTGGAGCGTGAGAACCTGCCGGGGATGGGCGAGCGGCCCGGTGTTGCAGAGGCTCAGAAGCGGGCCACCGCGGGTGAGCGCGGGCAGCTCTAACTGCTCCCAGGCGTGCCCTGTAAGTCGCCCGACGACCACGGCCCCCAACTGTTCGGAGAGCCCCGGATGTTTAACGCCTTTGGGCGTCAAAAAACGCGTCTCCGGGCGCAGGGTCTTGAGGCGCTTGGAAACCTCTACCGCATGACGCTGCACGCCGGTCACGTCCTGCGTCAGAAAGCGGGCGTTGACGAAAAGCTGGGTCACGCCGAGGTTTGAGCGCGGAAACCCCACGCGCGGTAAAGGTGCAGCAGCACGCCGATGTTGACCCAGAAAAAAGCGTGCAAAAACTCGTAGCCGATAAACATGTTTAGGAATATCGTCAGCGCGCCGATCAAAAAGGGGAGGTAGTGTTCGCGCTCACGCTTTAGAAGCCGCGGCAGCACCCCGACGAATTTGCTAAAGAGGACGCTAAAAAGGGTTGCGATAAGAACAAAGCCGAAGACGCCGGTTTCGGCGAAGATGGTGATGATGTCGTTTCCCGCGTTGTAGTTGGGGCTGTCGAAAGGGTCGTTAAAAAGCAGCGCGCCGCGGTAGACGCCGTACTGCCCGACGCCGATCCCGTCGAACGGTTCGTCCTCGATGATTGTGGTGAGGATGCCCAGGTTCTCGAGGCGGTCGGTAAACGCTTGCGCCTCAAAGCCTTGTCGCAGGGTCGTCTCGAAAACCGGCAAGGTGGTGATAAACGCGACACCCGGCGGGATCAAGAGCAGCAACAGCGCCCCGAAGATGAGGCGGTGCTGTTTATAGATAGCGTCCAGATATACCGCCACGGCGACAATCGAAAAAAGCGCGAACTTCGACTGCGACAAGAGCAGCGCAAAAATTCCGGCCAGCGCGAAGGGCCAGCAAAAGCGGACGTAGCGGCGGCTACACATCAGCATCAGCGCGGTCAGAAACGCGACCGAGAACTGCTGCGGTTCCGCCGTCGTTCCGGCTAGGCGGGGCAAAAACGAGCCGGTCGGCCACACGCCCAAGGAGCCGCCGAACGAGTGCGCCAAAACCTCGTTGGTGCTGCGAAACCCGCCCCAGTAGAGAAGCAGCAAGGCGTAGGCGATCACGATGGACGCGGCTCCGCCGACGATGAGGAGCAGCTCGAGCCACCTGAGCTTTACGAGCCCGTGAGCGAGCGCGTAAAAGACTATAAACGCGGTGGCAAAGACCGCCACGTACTTGGACGCTTCGCTCAGGTAGCGGAGCCAGTAAAACACCGCGTTGCTGCTCGCGTTGGTGACGGTGGTAATCCCCAGCACCACAAAAAAGAGCAGCGCTATCCCCAGATAGAGGCGCACCGCGGCGTTGGCGCGAAAGCCGCCGCGTAGACATACCGCTACCACGACCACCCCCAGCCCGAACCAGGCCAGTAGGCGCTGAAATGGCAGCGCTACCCCGGCAACGTCCGGGATGCGGAGCCACGGGAAAGCGTAAAGCAGCGCGAGCGCGTAAACGGTCCCGGCGATGAGCGGCGGCGTCCGGAGGAGGGCTAAAAACTCTCCCGGCAGGCGGCTCAGTAGGCGGCTCAGTACGGTGCGGCTCAGCTTAACTTTTAGCGGATAGACCCTCACCTTGCGCTCCTTACGTGTTGACCTCGCCGCCGCGCACCATCACCCGGATGATGAGCGCGACCCGCCCCCACTGACGGCGGCGCACCCGGTTGCCGAGGGCGACGACCAACCCCAAGTATACGGTCGGCAGGGCGTAAGGGTAGAAGCGGCGGGTGAAGCGCACCCGGTTTCTAAGGGCGTACAGGTCGGCGGTGTAGCTTTTGGCGGCCTTTGCGCGGTCGCTGCCGCCACTGCTCGAGCCCTCCTTGTGGTAGACGACGCTTCTAGAGGCGTATCCGAGCCGATACCGGCCACGCGCGCGCGCCGCCCAGTCGAGTTCTTCAAAGTAGAGAAAATAGTCGTCTTGCAGCAGCCCGACCGTTTCCAAAAAGGCTCTCGAGGCCAGCATCGACGCGCCGATGAGATAGTCGAGCTTCCCCTCGACGGCCCTTTCGTCGACGGTTTGCGCGCGGGGCTGATGCTGCCCAATGTGGCGCACCGTACCCAGCCAACGGTTGTAGCGCGCCCCGCCGAGCGCCTGCACGGTGTCCCGCTGCCCTTCATAGAGGAGCGTCGAGCCGCATAGCCCCAACTCTGGCCCACGCCGCATCTTCTCTACAAGCTGCGAGAGCGCATCCGGTTCGACCAGCGTGTCGTTATTTAGCAGCCAGATGTACTCGGCCCCGTGCGCGAGGGCGTAGCGCAAGCCGACGTTGTTGCCCCCCGCGAAACCCAAGTTGGCCCCGCTCTGAAGGAGGGTCAGCTCCGGGTGCAGCTCGCGCAGGCGCGCTTCGGAGCCGTCCTCCGAGGCGTTGTCGACCACGACGACTTTGTAGTTCGAGTAGTCCAGCCTGGAAAGCGATTCCAAGCAGGCGTGGGTGTCTTGCCAGCCGTTCCAGTTGAGGATGACGATAAAAACCGGCGCGCTCACCCGAGCGGCCCAATCAGCGACCAACCCCGACGTAAGTAAGGCCCGCCTCCTCGACGGTGGTGGGCTCGAGCAGGTTGCGCGCGTCTAAGATCAGGGTGCCGCGCATTGCCGCTTTCATCTCCGTCAGGGGTAGCCGGGTGTATTCGGGCCAATCAGTAACGACGACTAGCGCGTCTGCTCCGGCGGCGAGCGCCTTCGCGTCGTGGCAGTAGTCGACCGGCAGGTCGGGAAAGAGACGCTTGGCGTTGAATGTCGCTACCGGGTCGTGAACCTTGATGACCGCGCCGCGCTCGTGTAGATGCTCGATCAGAGTCAGCGCTGGAGCGTCGCGGAGGTCATCGGTGTTGCCCTTAAAGGCCAGCCCCAAAAGGCCGATGGTGGTGCCGCGCAGGACCTTGAGATGCTTTTGCAGCTTGTCGATGACGTGCAGCCGCTGCCGCTCGTTGACGCTTATGGCCGCCTCGACGATGGGCATCTGGTAGTCGTAGCTCTTAGCGGCGGCTAGAATCGCCCGCGTGTCTTTGCCGAAGCACGAGCCGCCCCAGCCGATGCCCGCGCTTAAAAATTTTGAGCCGATACGGCTGTCGAGTCCGATGGCGCGCGCCACCTCCGTGATGTCCGCGCCGACGTGCTCGGACAGCCGTGAAAACTCGTTGATAAAGCTTATCTTGGTCGCTAAAAACGAGTTGGCGGCGTATTTGGTCAGCTCGGCGCTGGTCGGGGTGGTGGTGATCAGCGCGGGCAACGTGTACCGCTCCGGTCGGGGCGTTTCGGCCGGGTCGGGGAAGGTCTGTTCTAAAAAGGGTGCGTAGAGGGTGCGAAGCATCCCAATGGGGGCGGGGTCGTCCGCCCCGATCACGACGCGGTCGGGGTAGAGCGTGTCGTGCATGGCGCGGCCTTCGGCCAAAAACTCGGGGTTCGACGCGACCCAGACGGTGGCGTCTACGTCTCGTAAGCCCAGCGAGCGGTGAACAATGCCCTCGACGTGTTTGGCGCTGCCAATAGGTACCGTCGACTTGTTGACGATGACCAACTCGGCCCCGCTCTGAATGCGTTCGGCGACCTCTTTGGCGGCGGCGTCAACATATTGCAAGTCGGCGTCACCGTTACTCTTGGTCGGCGTACCTACGGCGATAAAGACGACGCCCTGACCCGAGAGGGCGGGGATATCGGTCTGAAAGCGCAGGTGAGGCGCGGCCTGATTGGCTAAGGTGAGCAGCTCCTCCAAACCGGGCTCGTGAATCGTGGCTTGCCCGCCCCTAAGCGTCTCGACGATGCGCGGGTTTTTGTCGACGCAGGTGACCTGGTGGCCGACGTAAGCGAGAGCGACGCCGGTGGTGAGACCGACGTAACCGGTACCGATGATGGTGACGTTCATAAGGTTTCTTTCACGGGCGCTTCTTCCACAGGAGTTTTTCTTATAGAGCTTGCGTTCATAGGGGTGCCTTTCGGGGGGGTGCGCCGGGTGGCTGGATAGCGGCACGTAAAAAGACCAAAACAAGCCCGGCGAGACCACCGAGGGTGGCTGCGAGCGCCGTATTAAAGGCGCGGCGGGGGCCGACCGGGGCGCTTGGCACTGACGCTTGGCTTAAGATGCGGGCGTTTGTGGGGGCGAGTTCAGTCAGGTACGAAACGCTCGACTGCAACTCGGCGACGCTGTCGTAAGAAGCCTGAACGTTTTCCAGCTCACGCTCCAACCTGCTGCGGCGCTGCTCCAGGGTCGCCAGCTGCTGCTGAAGGGTGGCCGCGCCCTGGGTGTAGCCAGAGAGCTCATCAGTTAAGGCTTCGCGTTCGGCCACCATGCCCTCGAGCGCGACCCTTTCGCGGCGCAGTTCGGCTTCGCTTAGGAGGGTCAGGGCGCTCTCGGTTGCGCCTGTGGGCGGCGGGTTCTGGACCTGGGCGTTTGCAAACCCCAAGAGGGCCAGCTCCAAAGCCCCTTGCGCCTGCGCCCGCGCGGCCCGCTGGCCCAGCCGCTGCTCTTCGGCCAAGGCGTCCTCCAAAGTCCGCACCGCCTGGGTGTAGAGTCTGCGGGTGAGGTCGACAAACTCGCCCTCGTTGCCCGCTAGAAGCGCCGAGAGCGTGTCCGATTCGGCGAGAGCGGTTTCAAAGGTGCGTCCGAGCTGCGCGCTCGGCGTAAAGCGCGGGCGCGCCCGCGCGCCGGTCTCAGCCCCCGCCAGCGCTGTTTGCGCGGTGAGCACGTCCAGGAAGGTCGGGCTGAGCGCCGCACTGCTCCCCACCGCGCTCGGTGCGCCCGGTGACGCGCCGGTTTCGCCGAGCTGTTCTCCAAGCGCCCGGATGCGCGCGTGGGTCGCGGCGATGTTCCGGTCCAGCTCGCCCTGACGTTCGCGCCCGTCGGTGAGCTGCCGGGTAAGGCCCTCCAACTCGGCCTCCAAAAGCGTGCCGTTGTCCTGGGCGGCGAACGCCAGCACCCGCGTTTCGACCTCCTCGACGTTGCGCTCAAGCCGCGCGACCTCACGGGTCGTCGTCTCGTCGACCGGATTGAGACTGGCGAAAAGGGAATCGCGAACGGCTTGCAGGGTGCTCTGCGCCCAAGCGTCGGCGAGTTGGGCGGCCAACTCGGGGTTGCCGTTGCGGACGCGGTGAATGACCGAGAGCGGCACAACCTGATCGGCGCGTTGCGGCCCGATAAGCTCGCGCAGCGTTCCCAGGCTCAGCAACTGGTCCGGCGTGACGCGGGCGTCCGGCAGCCGCGACACGGCGTCCTCCAAGACCAGCTGGCTGCGCGCCAACGTCTCATAGGTTTGGAACGACACCTCGTTGCTCGGGCTAAACGACAGGTTTTCGTCCCCCTCGATCTGGATGGGCGGCGGGGTCACGAGCACGGTGCTGGTGGCAGCGTACACAGGTTCGCGCCGCGCGTTGAGCAAGTAGGCGGCGGCTCCGGCCAGCAGCGCGAGCAGCGCGACTATTGGCAGGCCGCGGACGAGTACGAGGTAGAGGTCGCGCAGGGAGACCTCGTCGCTGCGGCTGGATTCGGGGGTCGTCATAAGGGGATCGCCTTGGTAGGTTTTGTGGGCGTGGTGCGCCTAGGTCGCGGCATCGGTTCCTCTCGAGGCACTTAGGATCAAGCCTAACGAGTATACCCGCCCGGCGTCGGTGACGGGTTGCTCACGGGGCGGATAAACCCCTGCGCTTCAAGCCGCTCGACTGTGGTTTTAAGCTCGCTGAGGTCGAGTTTAAGCGCGTCCGCCGCCTCTTCTAAGTTGAGGTCGCCGCGAAAGCCCTCGAGCGCGCGACGCCCGGCTCGCCCGAACTCACCCTGAAAGCGCATCGACAGCTCGGTCATCGGGTTGAGCGCGTCGCGCCCGCGCAGCGTGAGCCCGTAGCGCAGCCGCTCCCAGCCGGGTGGCTCGGTCGGCAGTGTAAGGCTGGGGACGCTCTGACAGAGTGCGTAGAGACCCGGTACAAAAAAACTCGGTGTGGGGGAAACCGGCGCGTGCTCGCCCGGGTGTGGAAGGTGCAGATAGGGATTTCCCGCGCGGTGGTAGCGGGCACCGGTAGCGCTCAGCTCGAGCCCGGTAAAGTCTTTGGGAAGACCCCCTACATCGCTGACCTGAAGCCCCAAAAGCCAGCCGAGCATAGAAGCGCTGACGATCTCGGGCAGCGCGTGTAGCGTCAGGGCCGCCGCTTCGGGTGCGTGCAAAAGGGGCCGAAGCGCCGCGCTGCCGAGGCGCAGCTGCCCGTCCCCCTCGGCCGCCGCGCCGCCCAGCTGTCCTCGCTGAAAGAGCAGCAGCCCCTGGACGGTGGCGTTTTCCAGCACCAGCGCCCCGTTAAAGGTCTCTGCCGTCAACCGGGCAATAAGTGCGCGCAGGGACGTTTCCGAGGTGCTTAAAAGCGGCGTTTCCGAAAGCGCGGGCAGCGGCCACAGGTTCTGCCGGTCAGGATAGCGGCTAGGCAGCGTCGGCAGCAGCTGGCTCTCGGGGTGGGGCCAGAAGCTGAACTGCGCGCCACAGGCGTCTAGGTCGAAGTCCGCGCCTAGATCGGTGTGAGAGGCGAGCTTGCCGCCCTGCAAACGTATCAGCGTGCTCGCCGCGCCGAGGCCGAAGAAGAGGGTGCCCGACGCCTCATCTAGGGTCAACATCTCTAGAAAGGTGCGGGCGCTGAGCGCACCGAGCGACCCGCTTGCGGCCTTCACGCGTCGGCCTCGCGCGCGGCTGTTATGGAGGCTGTCATCATCGCAGTCCGCCTCGCCAGCATCACGTCTAAGAGCCTCTGGTCTTCAGCGAAGCCGAGACGCTCCCTGGCCTCGGGGGGAGGAAAAAAGCCCCCTTCAGGAAAGAGAGCTTCGCGCAGCACGGGCGTTTGGGCGTCGGTGAGGAGCAAAAACCAGGTGATGAGGCGCGTTTCGCCGCGAGCGTTTCTGTAACGGGTGCTTTCGGTGACACCCCCGTCGGGGCAGGTTGCACGCACCCCGGCTTCCTCTTCAACCTCGCGCACGGCGGCCTCGAGCGCGCGCTCACCCGCGTCGAGGTGACCTTTGGGGAAAACCCAGGTACCTTCTCTATGCCGCAGCAGCAGAACGTTTCCGTCCGGACGAAAAACGACCCCGCCCGCCCCGCCGACGACGCCGGGTTCAGCGGGCACGGGCTCGGAAGTGTGGTCGGTGCCCCTCATAAAGGCCATGCTACCAAACTTGCGCCGCGCGTCACGGGGTCCGGGTCGGCCAACTTGTCCGCAGGTCAGTTGTTCGGTGCGCCAAGCGCCGCCAAGGAGCCGCCTTGGGTTAAAAACGCCTCGACGCCGTCCGCTAGGGCCTCGGCCAACCTCTCCTGATAGTGCATGTCGGAGAGCCGGGGACCCTCCTCGGGGTGATTGACGAAGCCGAGTTCGACGAGCACAGCCGGTACCCGGGCGTCACCGATCACGATAAACGAGTTTTTCTTGACGCCCCTGTCCTCGCTGCCGGTCAGCCCGATCAGGTCGTGCTGGACGGTTTTTGCCAAAACGGTGCTGTAACCGAGGTTTTCCTCACGCAAAAGGTCGCCGTCGATGCTCGCCGCGTCCTCCAGCGCCTGCACGGTGCGCTCGAGCCCTATGTCGCCACCACCGTTTTCAAGGACGGCTACGTCGATGAGCGAGTCGTCCTGCGGCTCCCCGAAAATCCAGGTCTCGATGCCCTCTGCGCCTGCCGTCTCGGTCGAGTTGGCGTGAAGCGATACGAACAGGTTGTGTTCGGACGGCACCGCGAACTTCGCGCGGTCTTCTAGCTCGACGAAGGTGTCGTCGTCACGGGTCATCTCGACGCCTATACCGCGCGCGAGGAGCTTTTCTTTAAGCATCAGTCCGACGCTCAGCACAAGGTCTTCTTCGGTTACAAAGTCGCTGACCGCGCCCGGATCATGACCCCCGTGGCCGGGGTCGATCACGACCGTTTTGCGGACGTCGCCGGGGCGCTGCACGGCGGCGAGGTCGGTTGTGGGCAGTTCGGTCAGCCGTTCGACGGGTTTACCTTTTTCGCCGGGTGCAAAGTCGATATAGAGGGTTACTCCGCCGTTCTCGCCCCTCAAGCGGCCCACGCTAAAACCCTGCCCGCTGGCCGCGAGCGGGTAGCGCGTGCTGGCGATGAGCGCCAGCGCCGCGCCGCCCGCGACCTCGGTGTAGCCGAGGCTCGAGAGCTGCGCTCCCTCGGGCGTGACCTCGTAGGGGTCGGCCCGCGCCGCCCCGAAGAGCACGATGAAGTTGCCCCGGTCGACGGCAAAGCGGTAGGGAACCCCCGCCGGAACGTCCACTGCGACCCGCGTATAGGTTTCGTGGACGCCGTAGCGGGGTGCCCCGAGCTCGGTTCGGCTGACCTGGGGTTGTGCCCCTGGCTCCGGTTCGGGGGGCGTCTGGGTCACGGCAGGTTCGGGCGGCTCGGTTTGGGTCGATACTTCGCTGAAATCCACGACCACAAGACGCGCCGCATCGTTCCACTCCACGTTGCCCCCAAACGCCCGGACGGTCTCAGCGAGCGGGAGGTAGCTGCTGCCCGCCAGGATCGCGCTGCGGCCCGGTCGCGCCTGCCCGTCCACGACCAGGGCCTCGGCGCGCTCGGCAAGCGCCGCCGTCACGTCGTCGGTGGCGGTGAGGTCGACCCGCACCGCGCCCTTTTGGAAGCGCAGGGTGCTGGTCTCGGGCAGGTAGTCGGACTCGAGGCCGAGCGCCGCGGTCAACAGGTCGGTCCGGATGTACGCGTGCTGCGCGCCCTCGGCGTCGCCGAAGTAACACGCCGCCCCGTCCTCTAGAAGCGCGCCGTCGACCGACACGAAGCCAGGGCAGCGCTGCGCCCAAGCGGTGCCGCTAAGCACTACCACGAGTAAAATCATCAAAGAGCGCGGGCGAGTAAGGTACGTCACGACATTGGAGTTTAGCACGCCCTTTTTCGGGTTGTGCTGAGAGCGGGTATTCTAGGGGCGTGACCATCGTCCTTCGTGCCCGCATCTTTCATACCCCCAGAGACCCGTTTAGAGAGGCGGGAGCGCTCGAGACCGTAGAGGGTGCGCTCGCCCTCACGGACGACCGTGTCGGCGCGCTCGGAAGTCTGACCGAGGTGCAGCGGCAGTATCCGGACGCGCCGGTGCTGGGCGACGGCGAGGACTATCTGCTGCCGGGGTTTGTCGACACGCACGTGCATTACCCGCAGATGAGCGTCGTCGGCGCGATGGGTCTGACGCTCCTCGACTGGCTTCGTGAGCGCACCCTGCCCGAAGAGGCGCGTTTGGCGGACACGGCGTACGCCCGGGAGGTCGCCGCCAGGTTTTTGCGGGCGCTCGCCCGGAACGGCACGACGACCGCGCTCGTGTTCGGCGCGCACCAGCCGCCCGCGCAGGGGATATTTTTCGAGTTGGCCGCGGCGTCGGGTCTCAGGATTACGAGCGGGCTGGTGCTGGGCGACCGGCTGCTGCACCCGGCGCTCGAGGCCGACCCCGAAACGTGTTACCGAGAGAGTGAAACGCTGCTCAGGGCGTGGCACAAGCGTGGGCGCGTCCGCTACGCCGTCACCCCGCGCTTTTCGGTGTCGTGCAGCGAAGGGGTGTTGGAGGCTGCCGGAGCCCTTTTGCGTAGTTACCCGGACGCGTTTTTTCAGACACACCTCAACGAAGCGCCCGCCGAGATCAGCGCCGTAGCCGAGCTGTTTCCGTGGGCGCGCGACTATCTGGAGACGTATGAGCGCTTTGGGCTCGTTACCGAGCGTTCGCTTTTCGCCCACAACGTTCACGTCACGGGCGACGAACTCACCCGTCTGGCGGCGGCGCGTTCGGCCGTCGCGCACTGCCCGAGCAGCAACATGTTTATCGGCAGCGGGCTGTTCCCGCTGCGGCGGCACCTGGACCACGGCGTCCGGGTCGCGCTCGGCAGCGATGTCGGCGGTGGCACGGGGTTCAGTCTCCTCAAGGAGGGGCTGATGGCCTATCAGGGGCAGATGCTGTTAGGGAGCGGACCGGGAGGTGGCCTTCCGCTCGGCCCCGCGCACCTGCTCTACTTGGCGACCCGGGCGGGGGCGCTCGCGCTGGGCTTGGACGATCTCGGCGACTTTACACCGGGGCGGCAGGCCGACTTGGTGCTGCTAAGGCCACCGGAAGGGGGTACGCTCGCGGAGGTGCTCGCGCAGAGCCCGTCGGCCGAAGCGAGTCTGGGAGCGCTTTTTACGCTTGCCCGCGAGGACAGCGTCCGTGAAGTATTCGTAGCCGGGGAGCCGCTCTTTACCCGGCTGGGTTTGTCTTAAAATGGCTTCGGTCTAAACCTGACGGCTCGGGCTCAGCGTCGGGGCGGCTACTGGCGCCGAGGCAGGGGTGTCCGGCACCTCGTCCTCCTTAACAGCAGCGACCTCAGGCGTGCTGCGCCCCAGTGCCCGCCGCTCCCCTAAAGAAGCGCGAAAGTGCGCCTCGCCGACCAGACGGTGCGCGTCACGCTCTAGTTGCTCGACCACGTTTTTGTACAGGTCGGCCAGCTCGCCTACCACCTCGGCGGTGCCCAAAAAGTGCTCCCGCACATCGCTCTTATACGCGGCCAGCTCGTCGGTCTTGGCGGTCAGCTTGGCCTGAAGCCGTTTAACCTCGGCGTTCTCGCGGCCCCGCAGGAAGAGGTAGCCGTACATCAGCAGCGCCCCCAGCGCGCACGCCGCCAAAAGTTGAAAGGTTTGTGCCATCACGCCTCCACAACGCACCCCGTGTACCGATACCAGCCGGGCGTGGGCTCGAGTTTACTCTAGCTCGCCACCGCACCCGGCTGGGCGAAGTGCCCGCGCCAGCCCTCAACCTGCGAGAGCGTCGTGTTTCCGCCGCACATCACCGCTACAACGCGGCGTCCGGCGATCTCTGGAACCAAGCCTGCTGTAAGCGCCGCCAAAGTGCAGCTCGCGGCGGGTTCGACGAGCAGCTTTTCACGGTCGAGGGTGTAGAGAAGTTCCGCGACCGCGTGGGCGTCGGAGACCGTCACGACCCGCTCGGCCCCGGCCCGGATGATGGCGAAGGGGTGGTCGCTGCTGCGCCGCGTACCGAGGCTTTCGGCGATGGAGGCAAATCTCGGCAGCGTTACCAGTTCGCCTCGCGCCAGCGACTGCGAGACGCAGTCCGCGCCCAAGGTCTCGACGCCGACGACGCGTACAGACGGGCGGAGCTGTTTGGTCGCCGAGACGATTCCTGAGATCAGGCCGCCGCCGCCGACTGAACAGACGATGACCTCGGTGTCGGGGGCCTGCTCCAAAATCTCTAAGGCTATCGTTCCCTGCCCGGCCATCACCTGCGGGTCGTCGAAGGGGCTCAGGTAGGTGTAGCCGTGCGCGGCAACCAGGGAGAGCGCAAGGTCGTTGGCGGCGTTCCAGTCGTCACCGTGAACGATCACCTCTCCACCTAAGCTGCGGATGGTGTTGGCGCGAATCGCGGGCGTCGTGGTCGGTAGGGTGACGCACGCGCGTACTCCGAGCTGCCGGGCGGCGTAGGCGAGCCCGAGCCCGTGGTTTCCCCCGGAGGCGGTCACGACGCCCGCCTCACGCGCCGCCCCCTCCATGCTCAGGAGGGCGTTCATCGCGCCGCGCACCTTGAAGGCGTGGGTGGGCAGTAGCAGCTCGAGCTTGAGGCTCAGTTCACACCCCAGACGCGCGCTGTAGGCGTCAGCAGGCACGAGGGGCGACGGGTCCAGAAAGCGCCTCAGCCGGGTTTGGGCGGCCCGGATGTGCTCGAGCGGGATAAAGGGTGCGGTATGCACGATATCCACACTTTAAGCCAACGCGGGCGGGAGCCGTGTGCGCGGCGCGGCGGTAGAGTGAGGCGTGCCCGACCCGTTCGCCCGCAAGACCTATCTGCACGCCGTTCCCGACGCAGACCTCAGCGTGCGCTTCTCCCTTGGCAAACGCACGCGGGCGCTGCAAATGCAGGGTTTTCTCAAAACGTTGGCTGCCGCAGGGGTGTCTCCCGAGCCGCCGAGCCGCGTAGAACTCCTGGTGCTGACCCTCTCCGACTGGCGACGCCTCCTTTCCGCACCTTACGGCTGGGCGCTAGCGCGTCGCAGCGCCGAAGAGGTGACGCTGCTGGTTCCGGCGACCTATCCGCCGCGCCTCCTAAACAAGTGGGACGCTGTGCGGCTGCGGGCGGCGCAGGCGGGCGTGAGGGCACCCGGCGGGGTGGGGGCGTGGTGTGACGCGCAAGTGGGGCTCGAGTGGGCGCACGCGCTTCTGCTAAGCCAGCAGCGGGGACCGGCAGTCAAGGCGTGGGTGCGCGAGGTGACGGCGGCCTACCTTTATCAAAGGCTGCTCCACGAGCTTGACGTGTCGCGTATGGACTACCTAAACGCATGGGCGCGCCTTCAACAGGCGGGCGCGCGGCCCAGCGCGCCCGAAGCCGAGGCGTTTAGCTATCCAAGGGCTAAAATGCCCTTCGACGACCTTTTGTGGACGCAGAGTGCGCTCTGGTTGCGCTCGGCGGCGCTCGGCGAGCAGCACGGCTGGGCGCTCCCTTCCGCGGAGGTGCGGTCACTACTTAAGATTCACCCAGCGCCGCTGTAGCGTTCTTAAGGTCCGCGCCACCCCCTTCGCGGCGGTGGTAGCTGAGCAGTTCAGTTAGGTTTTCGGACACGCGGGGCTCGAGCCAGCGCGCAATACTCTTATGCAGGCTTGGACGTTCGCTTAGGGGCACCATCAGCAGCGCGGCGCGGCGCAGGAGTTCGCTGCGAAAACGCAGCTCGGTGTCACCCGCGAGGCTCGAGGGGTCCTCGCGGAGCAAAAAGTCCTCGTTCAGAAGTGCCCCTACGTCCTCGCTGTTCTGAGCTAAGTGGACGGCCAGCCCCAGCCACGACCGTTCGCCGACGAGCGCGAGCTGTGCCAGCAAGTAACGCTGCGCGGGTGGCAGCATATCGAGGCGCGCTTGCAAAAGCGACGTTAGAGAGCCTGAAAACGCGCCGGTGCGGGCGTTACTCAGGGTACGGCCGAGTTCGATGGTGTAGGCCGGGTTGCCGCCCGTCTCACCGACGAGCGAGGTTGTCACGAGCCGCAGCGCCGGGTCGACAAGTTCTCCTAAGATGCTCAGGCAGGCTTCCGTAGAGAGTGGCGGCAGGGTCAACGTCCGTGTCTGGTTTTGGGCGGGTGCGGGCTTGCGGCTTAGGCGCAGCAGCAGCAGGGGTACGGGGGCCCCCTTGAGCACCCTGATGAGGGGCTCGAGCGCCCCGCTCTGCGGCCCCTGTTCAGCGACCAGTAAAAGCGGCTGCGCGGCCCCCTTCAGCTCACTTAAAAGTTCTTCAGGCTCATCACCCGGCAGCACCTGAAGCCGCCCCACGCCCGGTCCGGATTTGTAGCCGGGCTCGAGCCACAGGGGCCGGGCCGCCCCCTGCGCCTCGGCCGCCTCGCAGAATTCGCGTATCAGGCGGGTTTTGCCGCTTCCTGCCTCCCCGACGATCCAGAGTTCCGTCGGCGTCTCCCGGGTGCGGGCGTGTTCCAGCGCCCGCCAGAGTTCCGACAGCTCCGCCTCGCGCCCGACGAAGTTCAGGTGCGCGTACGGGTCGCGTTGGCGCGCCTCCTGTACAAACCGCTGCGCCTGGGTAACGTCCGGAAATCCGGCCAGCGTTAGCACCGGGCTCGGCAGGTAACGGAGGCTGTGCCGCGTAGCGCGGTACGTTTCCGGCCCGACCCAGACCTCTCCGGGGGTCGCGGCGGCCTCGAGCCGGGCTGCTAAATTGACGGCGCTACCCATTACCGTGTAGTCCTTGATCTTGCCCGCGCCCAGGTTTCCGGCGATCACCAAACCCGTGTTGACGCCCGCCCTGCCCTTGAGCGGGTAGCCCTTGCTCTGCCCGATGGTCTCAACGGCCCGCAGCCCTTCGGCGGCGGCGAGCACGGCCCGCTCCGGAGCGTTCGGGTGCGCGTTTGGCGCGCCAAAAAGTGCGATGAGGCCGTCTCCTTGAAAGGCGTCGATGTAGCCGTCGTACTCCTCGACGATGCCCGCGACGACGGTCAGGATGTCGTCGGCTAGGTCGCGCAACTTTTCCGGGTCGAAGTCGCGGGTCAGCGTGCTGCACCCCGCCAGATCGATAAATACGGTGGTGACCAGGCGCCGCTCGCGCCGCCCCGGGACGACG
>CADCWP010000365.1:3902-14040 GCA_902806425.1 uncultured Truepera sp. | reverse complement strand
AAAAAAGGTATAGAAGCTTAAAGATGAAAAACTGTCTGTAAAGAGATTGCAGCTACTCTTAGAAAGGATAGGACTCACAGAAGCTAAGGAAACATAACGATACCGAGGCTGTCAAAGCGTTTGTTCATCTTAGAAATGATGCTGTTCATCCAGAAAAGTTAGCTGATCTTTCTCCAAAGAAAATTGCTGAGTCCTTTAGCAAAGCCCTCCAGTGGCTGGAGGAGGCTCTACTTTGAAGGTTGGGCTACACGGAGATGTACGTTGACCGGAGTAATGACTTTGTAACATCAACCGAACCAAGGTATGACTGTACCTTGCGTGACCCCGCGTGGGACCTTCAAGTAGATGCCTAAGTAAGCGGCTTCGTCCACGCCCCCGCGAGCATGGTTCCGGCTACCGTAAGGTCGTCCAAGGTCGTGTGCGGGTCGTGCGATAGAACAACCAAGTCGGCGTCGAACCCTTTTCTCAGCCGTCCCGAGCGCCCCTCGCGCCCGATAGCGTAGGCCGCGCCCCGCGTATAGGCCGCCAAGGCTTCGCCTACGCTCAAGGCCTCGTCAGGATTTAACACCGTGCCGTCCACGGCTTCGCGGGTACAGGCGGCCCGGAGGCCCAGGATCACGTCCGGGTCGGCAACCGGCGTGTCGGAGCCGAACGCCAGGACCGCGCCGGAATAGAGGAGCGCCCGCGTCCGGTAGGCACCGCGCCGCCGCTCCGCGAGAAGTTCACCGATGCGTTTGGCGTCGAAGGTGAGGTGGATGGGCTGCATCGACGCGACGACGCCCAGCTCACCGAAGCGCGGCACGTCGTCCGGGTGGAGGTGTTGAGCGTGCTCGAGCCTTGGCCTCAGCCCCTTAGCGCTCCACAGCTCACGGGTCGCTGAGAGCGCGTCCAGCACGGCGCGGTTGGCCGCGTCCCCGATGGCGTGGGTGACGACGGTCAGGCCCGCGTCTATGGCTTTACGAAAGCGCTCCCTTAGTACCTCCGGCCCGTGGACGGTGACGCCTACCGTATCGGTCCCGGCGTAAGGCTCGAGCATCCACGCTGTCAGGCTGCCAAGCGCCCCGTCGGTGAAAAACTTTGCCCCGCCGACCGTGAAGCGCGACCCGCCCTGCCCGGTCGCCAGCCCCAGCGCGTGCACCGCCTCGATGTGCTCGTGGTCGATGCAGGCCCATACCCGCAGCGGAAAATCGTCTCGGCTGGCCGCGAGCGCCAGCTGCCGCCAGTTGCGCGTCGGTTCAAACGCCATGTGATGCACCGTGGTGATGCCGAGACCCGCCAAATGCTCCCCGGCCCGCCACAACGCCCGCTGCAACTCGGCGTCGGAGGGTTGCGGGATGACGCGGCCTAGCAGCGCAGCGGCGTGCTCCAAAAGCCGCCCCGTGGGCTCCCCCCGCTCGTCCCGTTCGATGACGCCGTGTTCGGGGTCGGGCGTATTCCGGTCGATTCCAGCCCGCTCTAAAGCCAGCGAGTTGGCCCAGACGCTGTGCGCGTCCTGCGACCGCAGCACGACCGGATGATGCGGTGACACCCTGTCCAAATCGCGTTTGTCGAGCCGGAGGACGTTCCAGCGGCTCATCGACAGACCCGAGCCCTCGATCCAGGTGCCGGATTTCTGCCCTTTCGCACGCGCCTCAACCCTCGCCAGCGCCTCGCCCAAGGTTTGCGTATCGAAGAGCCGGAGCCTCGACCTATCCAGGCCGTGCTGGGTCAGGTGCAGGTGCGCGTCGTGAAACCCTGGCAGCAGGCAGCGGCCCTCCAGGTCGACGCGCTCGGCGTCCCTGGCGGCGCGCGCCTCGGCCTCTGCAAAGCTGCCGACAAAAGCGACGCGCGCACCACGCACCAGCACGGCTTCAGCTAGAGGGTGCGTCTCGTCCTGGGTAAGGACGAGACCGCCGAAAAAGAGAACGTCCCGCACGCTCCCCTCAGCGTCCACGAAACACCGGCTCCCGCTTTTCGGTGAATGCCCGCACGCCCTCGCCGAAATCCTGCGTCCGGCTGGCTTCACCTTGCAAGCGGGCCTCGAGCCCCAACTGCGCCGCCAAGGTGTTCGCCAGCGACGCCGCGACCTGCGCTTTGATGCGGGCGTAACTCTGGGTCGGACCCTCTGAGAGCAACCTGGCAAAGTCTGTAGCCGCCGCCGCGAAGCCGTCTTCAGGCATGATGCGCTCACCGAGGCCCAGCGTAAGCGCCTCCTCCGCGCCTACCTTGCGCCCGGTGTAGGCGAGTTCCAAGGCACGCGCCGGTCCCACAAGGCGCGGCAGCGTGTAGCTCAGCGACGCGTCCATCGCAAGCCCGATACGGCTGAAACCGAGCGCGAAAACCGCGTTTTCTGAGAGCAGCCGCACGTCGCAGGCGAGCGCCAAGCTCATTCCAGCTCCGGCAGCGACGCCGTTAACCGCCGCAACTACGGGTTTTTGTAACCCCATGAGCACCCGTATGACCGGGTTGTAGACGCGCTCGACAATCTCCCCGGCGTTCCCCTCCAACTTGGTCGCGGCGAGGTCGGCCCCGGAGCAGAAGCCGCGCCCCTCGCCGGTGAGTAAAACGGCCCGCACCGAGTCGTCGGCAGCCGCCTCCAGCACCGTGCGGAGTTCGTTGAGCAGCTCAGGCGTGAGCGCGTTGAGGACCTGAGGCCGGTTGAGCCCGACCCTGAGCAACGCCCCGTCGCGGATTACCTTGAGGGTCTTGTACGTGTTCAACATAAACCTCCCTAATTATCGAGTGAAAAACACCTGTTCACAGACGCGGCAGGCTCGAGGCACGTTGATCCCCGCGTGCTTCCAGCGAAGCTACCCGAAACTACCGTACCCAAACCGCTACAGCTGACCGGGCTGCGTGAGCGCGACTAGGCGCTCGAAATCGTCCGGCACCGCGTCGTCTAGGGCGGCCTTGTTGCGGCGCAATTCGCCGCACAGGGTACAGCGGTGAACGATCACCCAGCCCTTTTTGCCGCTGTGTTCGGCTCCGACGGGTTCTAAGGGTCCTCCGCACGGGTTCGCACGGTCGCCGGGAAACACGTCAACGTGGCGCGAGTAGAGGCAGTGGGGGCAGTGGTTGCGGTAGGAGCCGTTTTGCAGCGGCGGCACCGGTTCGCCGCAGTGGGCGCAGCGAAACCCCGTGTTCGTTCCCTGAGCGGTAAAACGGCGCACTATAGGCTCGTGGTCACTATGGGCTCAAGGTTCCGCCGGTCACGCCGTACTCGAGCGCCGGTTCGTCCTGTCCGACAAATATGTTGACCGTACCGGTGACTCCAGCCCCCATCGTGTCGCCGACCTGCGCGGTAACGCTCTGCCGACCGGCGATCTCGTCGTCGAGCGTCAGGGTGACGGCAGTACCACAGGGAAAGTCGTCGAGTAGGTCGCGGCTCAGCGCGACGTGGCCCCAGGCAGTAAGCGGCACCCCACACGCGCCCTCGGAGCCGGTGGCGTAGGCGAAACCGATGCGTTCCAAGCGCACGCCCCCCGCAGGTGGTGCAGGGTCCGGGGCCTCGGCTCCGGCGGCTTGCGAGGTCTCCCCGCCCGCGACCACTTCACCCACAGCTGTTACGGTCGGCGCGCCTTCCTCTGAAGTGCCTGCCGTGTCAGCTGCCGCGCTCTCCGCCGCATCACCCGTAGTCACCGCCGGAGTCGGTTCGGAGGCCGGTTCCGCCGCAGCGCCCTCCTCGGCCGACTCTAGAGCCGTCACCCGGTCGACCGGGTCGCTGATGTCGCCCGCCGTGGTCGGTGCGCCGCTCAGGGCCAAGATCAGGATAACGACGAGCAGCACGCCGATACCCGCGAGGAGCGCAAGGTCAAGCTGTCGCTGGGTCATACTCCACAGTTTAGCTACTTACGCCGCCAGTGTCGAGTTTGTCACATTCTCGCGGCGCTTTGAAGTTGCCCTCCCGCCGCGCTATCTTGTCAGCACCCAGAACTTTTGTTAAACTACATCTTCCGGACGCGCCGAGATGGCGGAATCGGTAGACGCGCTGCGTTCAGGGCGCAGTGAGCGCAAGCTCGTGTGGGTTCAAGTCCCATTCTCGGCACCATAGGTGCAGAAAGCGTGCCTCATAGTTACGAGGCACGCTTTCATATGTGACAGCCTGATATGTTTGGTTTGTAGCAGCGTAGAACCTCACACACTACTGAACACAGTTAAACCACAGGCGACAGAACCTACCTAATCGGCTAAAGGTGATCTGCCGCACGCCTACTTAACTGAGCTGAAACGGAGCGTAGATGGACCCATCGCCTTTACGGTTGCCCCTAGTGGATTCACATCTCGATTTGGCGGAAAACGTCACCATGGTGGGGCGCGACTTAACGCTAAGCGTAGCCGCCATAAGAGCGCTTGAAAAACGCACGGCAAACCAGGCTACCGTATCGCTGCCCGACCTCGAGCGGGGTGGCGTCGCAGTGGCGTTCGCTACCGTGACCGCAGGTCTCCAAACCGGCGACTCCAGCTCAAGCCTCGTCACCGCCCGCGCGCGTACACCCGAGAAAGCCGAAGCGCACGCCCTGTCTCAGATCGGCCTCTACGAGAGCTGGGAATCCCAGGGCCGGGTAAGACTGCTTAAGTCGGTCGTTGACCTCGAGCACCACTTGGCGCTGTGGCAAAAGGACGGTAAACCGGGCCTAGTCATGCTGATGGAAGGTGCCGACCCCATCGTTCGGGCGCGCGACCTGCCCAAGTGGTGGCGGCGCGGCCTCCGCATGGTCGGGCTCACGTGGGCGGACACGCGCTACGGGGCGGGCGTAGGCACGGGCAGCGAAACCTTCAGACGAGATGGGTTGACTCCGGAGGGACACGCCTTACTTAACGAGATGGCCGAAAGCGGCTTCACCTGGGACATCTCACATCTCGCCGAAGAAGGTGTGTGGCAGGGGCTCGAGCTTGGGTTTCCCCGCGTCTGCGCCTCACACGCCAACGCCCGCGCCCTGACCCCCACCGACAGACACTTAAGCGACGAGGTGATCCGCGCTGTAGCCGAGCGGCGCGGCGTAATCGGCATCGTTCTCTATAACGGCTTCCTCGAGCACCGCTGGGAGCAAGATAACTCCCTATCCGTGACCCTCGACGAACACGTTAGGCACCACGCGGCCTATCTGGCAAGCCTCGTGGGCTGGCAGCATGTCGGGATCGGGTCTGATCTAGACGGGGGTTTAGGTCTCGAGGAAAGCCCGCAGGAGCTAGACACCGTCGCCGACCTCTACAGAGTTGGAGACGTTGTACCTGCTGAGGCGCGAGCGGGTGTGCTGAGTACAAACTGGATAAATTTTTTGAAGGATTCGCTACCGCACTCAGCTTAGTTACAAAAATAGAAAGGCTTTAGTGAGTTGTGAAGCAACCCGTGTGGCTAAACCAAGTACACACGGCACTAGATGTTTACACTTCAAATGCTACTACCCGTACAAACGTAGCAGCATGGCGCTCGCACAATAACAACAGGAGGCCCTATGAACGACTACCGACCCGTAGAAGAACCGTTCGGCCCGGACGAGCCCAACTTCACCGACACCACCGAGCCGGACAGCTACCCCGACGACATGCTTCAGGACAAGCCGCCCAGCGAGTGGGAAGAGGCAAACACCGACGACCCGACCGCGGATGACGCTGAATCAGAAGAGGACATGACCGACTTGGGGGAAGGCGAAGAACCGTTCAGTAGCTCGAGTTAAACGTGCTGCCGCGAGGTAGATAGCGCCGACCCCATCGGTCTCTATTAGGGTGGAGCGACGATGTTTCACCCTTATAACCGTAAACCCGATGCACCTGTAGACCCGAGACGCCAGCACATCCAACACAACGTCGGGAGGTTAGAGATGAGTGACGACGCCAGCTCTTACGGCATCGAAGACGAGCAGGACGCCCTAGACCCGCACGACATCAACGGTCCTATCAAGCAAGACGAGTACCCCGACGAGGTACTCGAGGACGACGTGCCTGAACTGGACGAAGGGTCGTAGAAATTGACACGCAAGGGATGAGCGTCTGGGATTCAGTCGACGCGTCCCGACCACAAATGGGCAGGCTGTGCTACATATCTCCAGCACAGTCTGCCTGAATTAAGAGACGCTCGCGGTACCTACTCCGCCACCTCAAACCGCCCCAACCGACTTTCCTAAACCTGTAAGCTCGTCCGTTAACTAAACGCCTGTCCCTAGCCTACGGGGGTCAACACAAAGAACTCGTCACCGTTTTCATCTTTGTCCCTCGCGGCGTTGTACGTCCGGCCCTCCCACTCAACTTCAGTGGCTCCGGAAAACATTTCGCTCTCCAGGTGTTCGTACAGCTCTGGCTCATCGCTCCGGCGCACATGTTTTTCGCCTCTATTTTGGGTCATACCTATTAATAGACGCCTGCTCAGCTACCAAGACAACAGGTGATGACACAGTATGGCGCGGGAGTGTCAAGATAGAGCGTGGCGGAAAACGCAAGCCAAGATTTTCGGACGCGTCTAGCTAGGGTCGTCTTCGAGTCGGACACACCCGCGGGCAGGCGTTTCGACGTAGCCCTACTGATCTCCATCGTCCTCAGCATTTTACTGGTGATGCTCGAGAGCGTGCAGAGCGTCCGGGCGGCCTACGGGAGCACGCTGCGCGCCCTCGAATGGGGGTTTACAGGACTATTTACCCTCGAGTACCTTCTGCGCCTCTACGCCTCGCGCCGCCCACTGGGGTACGCGACGAGCTTTTTCGGAGTCGTCGATCTGCTCACTATCGTGCCGAGCTACTTAAGCCTCTTCGTCGTCGGCGCGCAGTCGCTGCTAGCAGTTCGCGCCCTGCGGCTTCTGCGCGTCTTTCGCATCCTTAAACTTTCGCGTTATCTAGGCGAGGCCAGCGTCCTCACCACGGCGCTGCGCGCGAGCCGCTTTAAGATCACCGTTTTTGTCTGCACGGTGCTCGCTCTAGTTATCATCATCGGGTCGGTGATGTATCTCGTTGAGGGTGCAAGAAACGGCTTTACAAGTATCCCCATTAGCATCTACTGGGCCATCGTGACGCTTACGACCGTTGGGTACGGCGACATCTCACCTAAGACGCCGCTGGGTCAGATTATCTCGTCGGTGCTGATGATCGTCGGCTACGGCATTATCGCCGTGCCCACGGGAATCGTCACCGCCGAACTGACCCGCGCCGCGCGCCAAGGCGACGGCGCTGCCGTGCAGGCGGCTTCCGGAGCCAGCGCCCCTAGACCCGGCTGCAAAGCCTGTAGCAACACCGAAAACGACGCTGACGCACGCTACTGTAAACGGTGTGGCGCGCAGCTTGTGGACACGTTCGGGTGACAAGTTCAGCTGCGCTTTCTTCGGCCGGTAACCGTACCGGGAGTCCGGCGTCAAAATACGGCTCGTTTAGCGTCACCGCTGATCAAACTCTTATGCCCGAGCCGCAGTTCGGGTGCAAGACGACACGAAATCCGATGTCGAAAGCGTCGGCTTTGCCATGTGCGTCCCGCCTATCTAGGTTTGAGTGTAACCAGCCACCGACGACGAGCGCGTCGGGTTTTAAGTACGCTGTTGAGGTGCCCGCAGTTCAGTTTCTGGCAACTCGAGACGGCGAGACCGCGCTCAAGCTGCCACCGGTTGAACTGACGCCCGACCGGACCTCCCTAAAGGGTTTGCGCAAAGCCTTTTTCGAGGGGACGGGAGGGCGCGCGTTTGTACTGCACGACGGCGGGATCGCTTTGGGGCTGGAAAAGGACCGTTATCTCGTGAGGTTAGAAGGGGCCGTTTCCGCCCCAAACGTGTACCCCCCGCTCGAGCAGGCTAGGGTGTGGCAGCAACCAGGGTGGTTTAGAAAAACGTTGAGCTGGTTGACAGCTACCCTCGGCGAAACGCTCTCGACGGTTGAACAGGTCAGCACGAACGACCTCGCCTGTGTTATGCGCGTCCAAACTGAGGGGAGAACGGTCTATCTAAAAGCGTCGCAGACGAGGCTCGAGGCCGCACTGACCGCCCAGCTTGCGACCCGTCACCCCGACCTGACGCCGAATGTCGTTGCTTGGGATGCTGACCGGCGGCTGCTCGTTACGGAGGGCTGCGGCACGCGCTTTTCTGAAAGCGCCGAACAAGCCGACTGGCACACCGCCGTCACCAAACTGGCGCGCTTTCAGCGGATGGCGAGCGCACACTCTTTTCGGGCGCTGGGCTGTCCGCTTCATACCTTTGACGACTTAGCAAGCCGAGCCGAAACCTTTTTACACGACGTTAGGACCTTGCGCGGCTGGGGTTTGACTGCCGAGCAGGTTGCTGCTTTAGCGGAGCGGGTACTCCACATCAGACAGGCGCACGAGCGGGTGCTGGCGCTGAACCTGCCGCCTCTCCCGGCTCACGGCGACGCCCACCCGATAAACGCGCTTACCGGCTGCGGCGTGGTTTGGCTCGACCTGAGTGAAGCGTGCGTGGCCCATCCTCTCCTAGACATCGGCTGGTTTCTGGCTTGGTTTTCGCACCCGAGTAGAACCACGTTGCCGCTGCGACAAACACATCCGGACGCTGAGGCGGAGCTGTGGCGCAGCTACCTGCACGCGTCGGACTTGCCTGAAGCTACCGACCTTCTGAGAGACGTTAAGGTGCTGGCCCTGACGCACCGCGTCCTCGTCTACCACGAGCAGTTTTACACCTGGCAGGGTACGGTTCCGGGCTGGCGAACCGAGTATGTCCCCTATTACCTGCGCTGCCTGCTCAAGCTGCCCCTATAACCCTGCCCAGCCCTCTGTCAATCCGGTACAATTTCTCGTTGTGACCCCCTTCGACCCTCAGACGCCCGACCGAGACCGTCTCGCCACCCTTGGTGCGGAGCCAAGGTAGTGGAGAGCCGCACCCCACCACAGAACCTCGAGGCCGAGCAGAGCGTCCTGGGCAGCATTTTGCTCGACAACGAGGTCTACGCTCAGATCGAGGGGACGCTTCAAGCCGAACACTTTTACAAGGAGAGTCACCGCAAGATTTGGCGGGCGTGCGAGCGGCTGTTTCGGCGCAACGAACCGATGGACTTGGTGACCTTGACCGAAGAGCTTAGGCAGACGGGCGAGTTGGAAACCGTCGGCAGCGTGCCGTACCTTATCGGTCTCGCCGATTCGGTGCCTACTGCGGCGTACGCTGACTCTTACGCCCGCATCGTCGCCGAAAAGGCCGTGCTGCGCGACCTGATCTCGGCGTCGGGCTCGATCATGCAGACCGCCTACGACCAGGCGATGCCCTTAGAGCAGATTTTAGACAAGGCTGAGTCGGGCATCTTTGAACTGTCATCGAATAAACGCACCCACGCCTTCGAGGGGATGCCGTCCTTGGTCGCCGACTCGTTCGCGCAGATCAACGAACTGTTTACCAACCCCGACCCCATCACGGGACTTAGAACGGGCTTTAAGGAACTCGACAACATGACGGCGGGGCTCCAACCCTCATCGCTCAATGTTCTCGCGGCGCGGCCCTCGATGGGCAAAACTGCCTTTGCGCTCACCATCGGCCAAGCGGTCGCGCTCCGTGAGGGCACCACGGTCGGTATCTTCTCGCTAGAGATGTCCGCCGTGCAGCTCGTGATGCGGATGCTCTGCTCCGAAGCGCGTGTGGACATGAGCCGCGTCCGTAACGGGCAACTTTCAGACCGGGATTTTCAGCGTCTGGCCGACACCGCAGGCAAGATGTCGGAGGCCAAAATTTTCATCGACGACGCCGCCGAGATGACGGTGATGGAGCTGCGTAGCCGCGCGCGCAGGCTTATGGCCGAGCACGACTTAGGGCTCGTCGTCATCGACTATTTGCAGCTAATGCAGGGCTCCAGCCGGGGCGGCGGCGGTGAAAACCGGCAGCAGGAAATTTCTAACATCTCGCGCGGCTTAAAAGCGCTCGCAAGAGAACTCGACATCCCGGTTCTCGTATTGTCGCAGCTTTCGCGCGCCGTCGAAAGCCGTCCCAACAAACGCCCGATGCTCTCAGATTTGCGCGAATCCGGCGCCATCGAGCAGGACGCCGACCTGGTCATGTTTATCTACCGCGATGAATACTACGACCCACACTCGGAAAAGCAGGGCGTCGCTGAGATCATCCTGGGCAAGCAGCGTAACGGCCCGGTCGGCACTGTCGAGTTACAGTTCCATAACGCCCACGTGCGTTTTAACGACCTTGCGAAGCAGCAGTAGGGCAGCAATGAGCAAA
>CADCWP010000365.1:0-3892 GCA_902806425.1 uncultured Truepera sp. | reverse complement strand
TACATTTGCTTTTTGCTCATCGCTTCTGTATTGCACCTTTTCTCCACACTTTCCCGGCAGCTAAAGAGTAAACTGGACTATGGGGAAATTTCCGATTCGGAGCCTTTTGATCGGGGCCGCGGTTTTGGGGTTTGTCGTCTTCGTCGCGTCGCAGAACAACGCCCGCAACAGCAGCGACACGCAGAGTTACAGCTACTTTTCGCGCCAGCTTAACAGCGCGCAGATCGAGTCGGTCATCGTTAAAGACGGCGCGCTCGAGATCGAGACCAAAAGCGGCGAAAGCTACACCACCCGCGTCGGCGCGCCGCTGAGCACCGAAGAGTTAAACGCGTTGGAGGCCAAAGTCGGCAGCTTGGAGGTCGCCCCACGCGCCCAAAATTGGGGTGGCCTGCTGATCGCGCTCTTGCCGATTCTGCTGATGGTCGCCTTTCTATGGTATCTCATGCGCGGTATGCGCTCGGGCGGCGACGGCGCGATGCAGTTCGGCAAATCGCGCGCGCGCATCATCACCGAGGAAAATTCGCAGACGCTTTTTAGAGACGTAGCCGGGGTCGAGGAGGCCAAAAGCGACCTCACCGAAGTCGTCGAGTTTCTTAAAAATCCCGGCAAGTTCCACGCCTTGGGTGCCCGCATTCCTCACGGCGTGCTGATGGTCGGACCGCCCGGAAGCGGCAAGACGCACCTCGCCAAGGCCGTCGCCGGTGAGGCCAAGGTGCCCTTTTACAGCATTTCCGGTTCGGACTTCGTGGAGATGTTCGTTGGGGTCGGCGCGGCGCGCGTCCGCGACCTGTTTGAAAACGCCAAAAAGAGCGCCCCCTGCATCGTCTTTATCGACGAGATCGACGCGGTCGGGCGGCGGCGCGGGATGAACATCAACGGCGGCAACGACGAGCGCGAACAGACCCTAAATGCGCTTTTGGTTGAGATGGACGGCTTCGAGTCAAAGCACGACATCATCATCGTTGCCGCGACGAACCGACCCGACGTTCTCGACCCGGCGCTCCTGCGTCCGGGCCGCTTCGACCGGCAGGTCGTGGTCGACGCGCCGGATGTGCGCGGGCGCGAGGCTATCTTACAGATTCACACCCGCGGCAAACCGCTCGCCAAGAGCGTCGACCTTAAAACGGTCGCCAAACGCACGCCGGGGTTTGTCGGAGCGGACCTAGAAAACCTCCTCAACGAAGCTGCGCTGGTCGCGGCCCGTGCGGGGCGCAAAGAAATCCTGCCTAAAGATATCGACGAGGCCGCCGACCGCGTGGTGATGGGGCCGGAGCGCCGGAGCCGCGTTATCAGCCCCAAAGAAAAACGGATCACCGCCTACCACGAGGGCGGGCACGCGCTCGCCGCGCACCTCTTGCCCCACGCCGACCCGGTGCATAAGATCACCATCGTCCCGCGCGGACGGGCGGGCGGCTACGTGATGCGGGTTGCCGAAGAGGACCGCATGTACATGTCGCGCGACATGCTCTTGGATACTATCGGCGTCGCGTTGGCCGGACGCGCCGCCGAAGAGATCGTCTTCGACGACGTGACGACGGGGGCGCAGAGCGACTTTCAGCAGGCGACAGGCATCGCCAAGCGGATGGTCACGAACTGGGGGATGAGCGACGCGCTCGGGCGCGTCGCCCTGTCGAGTTCCTCGGAGTCGTATTTGGGCGAGATGGAGGGGATGCGCTCGTACAGCGAAGAGACCGCCCGGATGGTCGATAACGAGATTAAAGATATCATCGACGTGCAGTACGCCCGCGTCCTGACGCTCCTAAAAGAACAGAGGGAGACGCTCGAGGGGGTCGTCACGGTGCTTTTGGAGCGCGAAACCCTACACGCCGAAGAGTTCGCCGCCCTCATGCGCGGCGAGGCGCTGCCCGAAGAACCCTACGAAGCGCCGAACACCGTACCCGCGCCCGTACCGACGCCCAATAAACCGGATAAACCCTCCAAGGGGCCGCTGCTGCCGCCGGGGATGATGCCCAAACCGAGCTGATCGCGTCACCGTTTAAGCCGCCGCCAAACCCATTTTGGCGGCGGTTGATTTTAGGGTGGGTATACATATAGACATAGAACAGTGGCGGCGAGCAGCACAGTCGCCGGATTGGTGCTGTCATTCTTACGGGAGACATCATGGAACTTGTATTTGACGCGGGGGCGGCAACCGCACCTTTCATCGATATGATCTGGCACACCTATAAAGAACGCGCGAGTACATTTACGTCGGCAGCAGTCAGCAACTGGGAGCTGGTGGTAACGACCTTTCACGGCAAGACGACGATCACCGCGCGTGGTCCGGAGACGAGAGCATCGGAAGCCGATTTCCCCGAAGGCGCTGAGTTCTTTGGCATCACCTTTAAACTCGGCACGTTCATGCCCCATCTCCCTGTCAAAACCCTTCTGGATAGACAGGATGCGACGCTTCAGAAAGCGTCGCGCACCTCCTTCTGGCTGCACGGCTCCGCGTGGGAACTGCCGACCCTTGAAACCGCCGACGTATTCGTCAACAGGCTCGTCCGTCAGGAATTACTCGTGCGTGATCCCGTGGTCGAGGCGGCGCTACAGGGGCACACGCCCGACATATCGCTACGGTTACTACAGAACCGCTTCTTGAAGGCAACCGGATTAAGCCAGAAGACGATTCGGCAGATTGAACGCGCCCGTAGCGCCGTCTCGCGGCTCGAGCAAGGTAAACCCATATTAGACACGGCCTTAGAGCTGGGCTATTTCGATCAGGCCCACCTGACCGGTTCGCTAAAGCGCTTTATCGGCAGAACACCCGGGCAAATCGTTCGGGAGAGCACCGTTGCGTAGGCTGCGTTTTTTTCCAAGACGCGGGCCTTTGGCTGCGCTAGGATTGCGGTAGGGACAGCCAATCGCACAAGGAGGCCATCATGCGAAAAATCGTCGTCACCGAATTTATGTCACTCGACGGGGTTACCGAAGAACCCGCCTGGACGTTTCCCTATTGGAATGACGAGATCGCCGCGTTTAAAGGCGAGGAGACGGATGCCAGCGACGCCTTGCTCTTGGGACGCGTGACCTATGAAGGGTTTGCAGGGGTCTGGCCGGAGCGTACGGATGAAGGGGCGGATTACTTTAACAGCGTGCGCAAATACGTGGTGTCGACGACACTGGACACGGTGGAATGGAACAACTCAGCGCTGATTAGAGACAATGTTGTAGAAGAAATTACCAACCTCAAGCAGCAGGACGGTAAGGACATCACCGTTCACGGCAGCGCCACGCTGGTGCAAACGCTCATGCAGCACGATCTTGTGGACCGCTACCGGCTTCTTGTCTACCCGTTGGTCGTGGGCAAAGGCAAGCGCCTGTTCGAAGAGGATACCCCTGCGACGTTGAAGCTTCTCGAATCACAGTCGTTCAGCTCGGGCGTTGTGGCGCTCATCTATGAACCGGAACGGCAATAATCCCGTACCGTGAAGGAGCGTTCCTGATCGAAGGCCGGGTGAAAGAAAGCATTGAGTCCCGATCCCTCGATCGAGAGCATACCTGGCTCAATAGCCGATGGCGATCCCTTCGGCCCGCGGATCTGCGCCACCGGTGAACCGGGTAGGCCCGCCGGCTTCGCCCTGGCCGTACTCGACGGTCAGACCGTGGGCGTTGCCAAGTCCGTACTCGTCAACATACACATCGTGGCCCGTGGCCTCCAGCCCACCCTGGACAGAGGCAGACATGCCGGCGTCCACCGCGAACGAGCTCGGTTCGGTGAAGCTGATGCGGGGGACGGCTATAGCCTGCTGGACGTTCATGTCGAAGTCGATGAGGTTCATGATCATCTGCGGTGTGGTCTGCAAGATGTAGTAGCCGCCGTGGGAGCCAAGGGCGATCCGGGGCCTGCCATCGCGCATGATGATGGTCGGAGCGATCCCGACGAGCCTGT
>CADCWP010000364.1 GCA_902806425.1 uncultured Truepera sp. | reverse complement strand
CCAAAGAACTGCTACGTTGTGTTGCAAAGCAACCCTAGTCACTTCTACTTTCGCAGTTTGAACAAGTAGTTTTCTGCCCAACTTGCTTGCGCTCTAGCTGCCCATCTTGATAAGTGTTTGCGCGTCCTGCACCTGCGGCAGCGTCACATGGAACGCCGCGCCCCCCGCCGCGCGGTTGTGTGCCTCAACCCGGCCCCCGTGCAACTCGACCAGCGTGCGGACGATAGCAAGGCCCAGACCGCTGCCACCTCCGGCGCGGCCCCGGCTCGTTTCGGCGCGGTAAAAGCGTTCAAAAACCCGTGCTTGCGCCTCGTGTGAGAGCCCCGGTCCGGTGTCCTCGACGCTCAGCTTGAGCCCCCCCGACAGCGTCTTTACCGACACGCCCACCCAGCCACCGGAGGGCGTGTAGCGCACGGCATTCTCGAGCAGGTTGGTCAGGACCTGCGCCAGCCGGTCGGGGTCGGCGGTGAAGGGCGCGTGAGGTGCGGTGCTCCGGAAGTCGAGCGTCAACCCCTGCCGCTGCGCTTTCTCTCGGAAGCTGTCGCAGACCCGCCGCGCAACGCTCACTAGGTCAGTCGGAACGCGCTCTAAGGTCAGGCGTTTGGCGTCGGCGAGCGAAAGTGTGCGGAGGTCGTCGATCAGACGCGACAGGAGTTCGGTCTGCGCGTCGAGTTTGCCGAGTTCGCCCTGGTTAAAGGGCACGATGCCGTCTTGGATGGCGTCGAGTTGCCCCTGCAAGATGGTTAGCGGCGTCCGCAGTTCGTGGGCGATGTCGGCGATGAGCGCTTGGCGCTCCCTCTCGAGCTGCTCTAGAGCCGCCGCCATCGCGTTAAAGTGATGCGCTAATACTGCCGTCTCGTCGCGGCTGCGGCGAGCGTAGTGCGGCAGTTCGGCCCGCGCTGAGAGGTCGCCTTCGGCGATGCGGGCGGCGGCCCCGGCAACCGCCGTGATCGGTCCGGAGATGCGCCGCGCGAGAAAAAGCGCGAGGCCGACGCTTAAGATGACGAGTACGCCGATACTGAGGACGAGAACCTGGTCGCGCAGACGGCTGAAGCGGACGCCCAGCGCCTGCACCTCTTCGTAGTTTTGGGTGAGACCTTTGATCAGGGCTTCAAACTGAGGTCTCAACGACTCCGGGGTCCGCTCCTGCTCGAGCCCGTCGGTAATCGCCATTAGGGGGTCGCGCACGGCGGTGGGAAGCTCCTGCGCTTGCCGCTCGAACAAGTATCCCTGTAACAGGGCCAAAAGCGTGGTCAGCAGCGCTACGCCGACAATTACTAAGGTCAGTCGGGTAGCAAGGCGATTCATCAGGACCGATTCATCAGGACAACCTCACGCGCTCAGGCGGTAGCCCATCCCGCGCACGGTTTGGAGCATGTCACTAGCGTCCGCGGCCTCGAGCTTGCGGCGCAAGTTTCTCAGATGTACGTCGATCACGCGCTCGAGCGCCTCGCTCTCGGGCAGCGCGGCCTCGAGCAGTTCAGCGCGGTTAAAGATGCGACCCGGCGACCCGGCTAGGTGGTGCAGCAGCCGGAACTCGGTGGCGGTCAGCTTGAGAGCTTGGCCTTCTACCTGTACCGAGGCGCGCAGGGGGTCGAGTTCAAGGGTCCCGACGCGCAGCGGCGCACCCTGACCGGGTGGCTGGCTGCGGCGGAGAACGGCCTTGACGCGCGCCATCACCTCGCGGGGACGAAACGGTTTGGTCACGTAATCGTCAGCCCCCAGCTCTAACGCGAGCAGTTTGTCGAGTTCTTCAGTGCGGGCGGTCAGCATGATGACGGGGGTGGTGCTCTCCGCGCGAACGGCCTTTAGAACCTCCAACCCACCTACTTTGGGCAGCAGCACGTCGAGCAAGATCAGGTCGGGGTGCGCCGCGCGAACCAACCTGAGCGCCGCCTCACCGTCCCCCGCCCGTTCGGTGCGGTAGCCGCTGCTCCGCAGATAGCCCTCTAAAATCTCGGCGATCTGTGGTTCGTCCTCGACAACCAGCACTAGGGGCATGGGGTCTACTATACGGTCTGCGCCGGGGCTGCTCTCCAGCATAGAAAACCCTACCTAGGCCGTATAAAGGTCCCGCGTAGGGTTTGTGAAGGCTTCTTACTTTTCGGCGTACCCTTACCTACTCTGACGGACCTCGCTGAGCAGTTCGGTAAAGGGAACGGGTTCAGCCGCGCCGGTGTTGACCGTCGTCTCGGCCAGGCTCGGGTTCTGCGCTAAGGCGGCCTCGAGCGGCCCCAGCGCCTCCTGTAAACGGCCCAAATCGTAGTAGATGAGTCCCAGATTGAGCTGTGCTTCGCTATTGCTGGGGTCGGCGGCGACGGCTCGCGTCAAGTAGTCGACCGCCTTGTCGAGGCGTCCGAGCCGGAAGTAGGCGAAGCCAGCGTTATTTAGGACCGTCGCTTGACCGCTGTTGGCCTCGGGAAACCCCGCCAGCGCGGTGTCGTACGCGCTCACGGCTCCGCGCAGGTCGCCCTGAAGCTGCCGCGCGTAGCCCTGATAAAAGCTAGGCAGGCCACCGGGGGAGATTTCGGCGGCGCGGTCGAAGCGGGTCTGGGCGGTTTTAAAGTCGTCGGCCTCGAGCGCGGTGATGCCCTCTTGTAACGCGGTCTGCGCTTCGGGAGGGAGGTCGACCCGGGTCGCCCCCGCGAGCTGCTGGTTTTGCGCCACAAAGCGGCGCGCCCGCGCTGCTTGGCGGTCGTCCGGGTTAAGCCGTAGCGCTTCATCCAAGGCGCTCAGGGCGCGGTCAAACTCGCCGACGCGGCCCAGCGCGACGCCGTAGAGTGTATGCAGTTCAGCGTCTTCGGGAGCGTCTTCAAGAAGCGGCGCTAACGTTTCGGTGGCGGCTTCGTTTTCACCGGCCTGGAGGTAAATCTGCGCCAACACGCGCTCCAAGACGCTCCCGAGGTCCGGATTTTGCTCGGCGGCGGCCCGGAGCGTCGCGGCTGCCGCGTCGGTTTTTCCCTGTTCGGCCTGGGCCAGCGCCAGCTGATTGGTGAGCTCGAGGTTATCGGGGGCGAACGCTTGCGCCTCACGCAGCACGTCTTCGGCGGCGGCGTATTGGTCGGTTTTACCGAGTATCTCGGCCTCGGCGAGGGCCAGCGCAGCGTCCCTCGGGTACCGCGCGCGCCCCTCCCTCAAAAGGGTCAGCGCCCGCTCGCTCTCCTCGGCGGGAAGGGCCGCGGTGAGCGCGTAGAGGCTGGCGGCGGGGTCGGGGGCGGTAAGGGCCTCCTCGAGAAAACTCACGGCCTCAGTGGTGTTGCCGCCCCCCACAGCTTCGGTGATAAACGCTGCTTTAAGCGCCGCCGATTCGGGGACGCGGTCCACGCCGGTGCGGAGCGTTTGTAGGGCGGTCTGCGGGCTGCCCGCTTCGCGCTCGAGCGACGCCAGCTCGAGATAGGCGGCGGCGTAACGGGGGTACGCGGCGAGAGCGGCCTCTAGGTCGCGCTGCGCCGCCGCCGGGTCCTCCGAGAGCCGCGCCTGTCCAGCCAAGGCGACGGCGTGCGCGGGGTTTAGCGCCAGGGCTGCGGCGAACCCCGTCCGGGCCGTCTCCACGTCGCCGCTCGCGGCGAGCACCACACCGCGGTTGACGAGCGCCTCGACGTCTTCGGGAGCTGCCTGGATCGCCGCAAGCGACAACGCGAGCGCCTCTTCATCCTCACCGGCGGCACCCAAGGCTTCGGCCCGTTCCGAAAGCGCCCACGACCCGCCACCCTCAGCGGCCCGCGCGAGCGCCGGAGAATCGGCAGCCGAGAGACCCAAGGCCGCTTCGCTCACGACCGCCAGGTCGCCCAGGGGCGGCGTCTGCGCGACTACGGCGTCGAGTTGGGCTTGGTCCTCGGCGCTGACGCTTAAGCCCAGTTCGCTGACGACGGTTTCGACGACGCTGCCAAGCAGTCCGGCAGGGTCGCTGAGCTGCCCTTCAACCGGCACCCGGCGCGTTTCACCCCCCGGTTCGGCGAAAAACACCTCGACCGTCACGGCGTCCCCGGCAGTGGTGACAAGCCCGCTTACGAGCGCCTGCGCGCCGAACGCCTCGGCGAAGACGGTGGTGTCCAATGCTGCGGTCTCGGTGCTCTGCGCGACTACCAGCGTGTCCCCGATCGGCGGTGCGTAGAGGTTGTCGATGACGTTTAGGCTCCGCTGCAAACCGGTCGCCAGACCGAAGCGGTAGGGGGCGGCTGCGTCGTCGGTGTCGAACGCTAAGACAGCTAGGCGCACCGGTTCCTGCGCGGCTGCGGCGCTTAGGAGAGCGAAAAGGGCGATCAAAACTCGTTTCATCCCCCGAAGTATACCGGGGCAGGGGTGAGAAGCGCGCCAGCCCAGGGCTCTGCCTTAGGGGGCGCTAAGCTACAACTTGAAGCCACCCGGCAACAACCCTCCAACCGTCCACGGTTTTACGACACCCTGGTCGTTAACTAGAAACACCGTAGCGCTCTCCGCGAACTCGAACATCACCTGCCGGCACGCACCGCACGGGCTCGCAGGCTCAGGGGCAGTGGTGTAGACGACGATCTCATTAAACGTCCGTTCACCCGCCGAGGCCATCGCCTGAACCGCCGACTGCTCGGCGCAACGTCCGAGGCCGTACGAGGCGTTTTCGATGTTGGCCCCGGCGTAGACCGTGCCGCTCGCCGCACGCAGGGCGGCCCCGACGTGAAAGCCGGAGTAGGGGGCGTAGGCGTTTTGGTGGGCGCGTTGGGCGGCTTCTAGTAGGTCTTGGGGTAGTTTTGAGCTGTCTGACATGGCGTAGTGTACCCGACGTTTACAGAAATTCGTTTGTCGGAGAGGGACGAAACTTTTCCTCTCGACCTGCTGCTTTTAAGGTGCCTCGAGTCCCAATAGGTCGCTTCTAAAACAGGGACAAGTTCATAAATAAAACCCGGACCTGTACTAAAAGATCAGTACCCACAGCGGCGGCCCCAGCAGCCACACCCCGACCACGACCGAAATCAGCGCCGCTACCAAAACCGCTCCAGCGGCGGCGTCCTTGGCGTACTTGGCTACCGGATGTAACTCAGGCGAGGCGAGGTTGACGGCGGCCTCGAGCGCGCAGTTCATCAACTCCAGCGACAACACCAGCGCGCACAGGCTCAAGATGGGAACGACGCCGGTCCGTAGCAGCAGCCCCAACGCCAGCGCCAGCACCCCGACCACGACCTCGATGCGGAAGTTGCCGCTGGTCGCCCACACTGCCGCTATACCCGCGAACGCGACCCGGAAGGCGGCCCGCAGCCGCGTCAGCGACGTAGCAGGGCCAGGATGCGCGTTTGGTTGGCGCGGAAAACGGCCCACTCGGCCTCCGTAGAGTGATCGAAGCCGAGCAGGTGCGTGAGCCCGTGCGCAGCTAGTGTGGCGACTTCGGCCTCGAGCGTGTGCCCCGCCGCGTCGGCCTGCCGCTGCGCCGTGTCCAGACTGATCACCACGTCGCCCAGATGCGGCACTATGGGAACTCCCTCGTCGAAGGGTTCGGCGAGCGGAAACGACAAGACGTCGGTCGGGGCGTCGACGCCCAGGTGTTCGCGGTTTAGGTCGTGAATCTCGGCGTCGCCTGCCAAGACCAACGTCAGCTGTTTGTCGGCGACGCCCAGTTCAGCCTTGAGCGCGTCGAGCGCCCCCAAGAGCGCGCTACGGAAGGGGTAGGACGGCGTTTCGCCGAGAATCTCGGTCACGTTCTAATCTCCCTATCTCTTCTGTAGATGGATAGCTTACGCGGCGGTGTAAAACCGCCGTCAGCATTCGCTCGAAAGTGGTGGCGATGATCTCTAGGTCGCGGAAGTTGAGGGGGCTCTCGGCGAGTTGGTCGTCTTGCAGGCGCTGCTCGATAAGCCGGTCGATCATCGCCCGGATGCTCCCCTGCGAGGGCTCGGAGAGCGTCCGGGACGCCGACTCGACCGCGTCGGCGAGCATCAGCACAGCCGTCTCTTTAGACTGCGGGCGTGGTCCGGCGTAGCGGAAGCTAAGTTCTCTGACGCTACTCGAGCCTTCCAAAGCCCGCTTGTAAAAGTACGCCAGTACGGTCGTCCCGTGATGCTCGTTGACGAAAGGTTCTAGAGCCGCCGGTAGCCCGTACTCGCGCAGCAGCTCGGTACCGTCCCGGACGTGACTGGTGATGATCAGGTAGGAGAGATGCGGTGAGATGCGGTCGTGGGGGTTTTCTCCGGCAAACTGGTTTTCGGTAAAAAAATGCGGCCGTTTAAGTTTGCCGACGTCGTGGTACAAGGCCCCGACCCGGGCTAAAAGCGCGTCGCCACCGATATTGGCAACCGCTTGATCGGCTAAGTTCGAGATGATCAAGCTGTGCTGATAGGTGCCGGGCGCTTCTAAAAGCAGCTTTTGCAAAAGCGGGTTCGACGGGCTCATGAGTTCCAAAAGTCGAAACTCGGTTAAAAACCCTAAGTTGCTCTCCGTCAGGGGCAGCGCCGCGAGCGCGAGAATCCCGGCCAGCACACCGCCGCCCAAAATCCAGGCGAGCGTCCCCGCCATGCTCAGCGTCCCAAAACCGCCGCTCAGGGCGGTATAGACCGCGAAGGCGAGGGCTCCGGTGACGCCACCGGCAAGCCCCGCGACGAGCAGTATCGCCCGCGTCCGGGAGGCTCTAGCTAAAAGTACCGTGGCGGTGCCTCCGCCCAGAACTACGAGCAGTGTGACGAAACCCGAACCCGGCGTAAAAAACGCCGTAATGACGCCCAGCCACACCACCAGCACGAAGGCCAACCGCTCACCGAAGAGCACCGCGCCCAAAAGGGGCAAAAAGGCGACGAACAAAACGTGCGTATCGGCCAACAGCGCGAGGCGTTGGGCAATTAGCGTCACCGCCCAGAGCAGCACCAAAAACGACACCTGTCCGACCGAGAGGGTGTGCCGGAGGGCGGTGTAAAAATACATAAGCGGCGCGCTTAAAAGGAGCGCCAGCACCGCACAGATCAGACCCAGGCTGACGCCCTGCTTGAGCAGGTCACCGCGCGGGTTGTAGAGACCGACCGACTCCAAGACGTTTAGGGTGTCCTCAGAAAGGGGCTGCCCCCGCGCTACGAGCACCTCACCGGCTGAAAGCGACCGTAGAACCGGCGTCACGCTCGCTGCCGCCGCCTCCCGCGTCGCTTCTGTCAAGCGGGCGTTGGGTTCGGCGCTCGCTAACAGCCGCTCCTGAAGAACCCGTCTTACGCGCGGCTTTTGCGTGTCGGGTACAAGCTTTACCACGCCGCTAAGAAGTGCGCCGAGCGTTCTTTCGCTCACCCCTTGAGGGCGGTTGTAGGCGGCTGCCAGGTAGCGTTTGACTCGAGCCGGTAGCGGGCTCTGCGCAATTTCAGCCAACACCAACGCCTGCACTTCAGGTACTGAGCTGTAGAGGGTCCCGACCTGTGCCCTAGCCGCCTGACGTTCGCGGGCGGTGGCCAACTCGTCGACTACGGCGACCCCCTGTGGGGCTACGAACGTCTGCGGACTCGGCGCGCCGACCTCTAAAACCGTTTCTGGCCGAGGGCTGTAGACGCTGTAAAAAAGTCCGGCCAGCGTTACGGCGAAAAACGCCCCCATGACGCCGAGACGCTGCCGGGGGATGTCGCGGCGTCTGCGCCACTCGAACCTCAGCGCGCCCTTACGGCCCCTGGAAGGTGTCATAGGCTTTGACGATGCGGGCGACGAGCGGGTGCCGCACGACGTCGCTCTCACCGAAGTAGATAAAGCTGATGCCCTCGATGTTTTGCAAGATGCGCTCACCGACCTTGAGTCCACTCGTGACGTTTTGTGGCAGATCGGTCTGGGTGACGTCGCCGGTCACGACGACCCGGCTGTTAAAACCCATGCGCGTCAGAAACATCTTCATCTGCTCGGGCGTCGTGTTCTGCGCCTCGTCGAGAATGATAAAGGCGTCGTTGAGGGTGCGCCCGCGCATAAACGCCAAGGGTGCGACCTCGATGGTGCCGTTTTGAAAGAGCAGCTCGCTCTTGTCGCCGTCTAACATGTCGTAGAGCGCGTCGTAGAGCGGGCGCAAGTACGGGTCGATCTTGGCTTGCAGGTCACCGGGTAAAAACCCGAGCTTCTCCCCGGCTTCGACGGCGGGCCGGGTGAGGACGATGCGTTTGACCCGTTTGTCTTTAAGGGCCTGCACCGCCATCGCTACCGCCAAGTAGGTTTTACCGGTTCCGGCGGGGCCGATGCCGAAGGTGATCTCGCTGTGTTCAATCGCCGCGACGTAGCGGCGCTGTCCAGCGGTTTTGGGGCGGGCGCGGCGCGGCAAGCGTTCAGCGGCACCCGTGGCGGGTGGAGCATCGACCGGTTGCGTTCCCAAACGGTCGACGCTGAGGTGCTCGAGTTCAGTAGGGCTAAGGTGTTCGCCACGCCGAATACTCTCTAAAAGCGTGGCGAAGGTGCGTTCGGCCTCGGCGACCTCGCCCTCATCACCCGATAAGCGCAGCTCGTCACCCCGGGCGACGAGCTTGGCCGAGAGTTTGTGACGTAAAAGTTTTAGGTTTTCGTCATTTTGCCCAAAGAGCGAAACAGCCTCGGCGGGCGAGCGTAACTTCAGGGTTGACGTCGCGATGAAAGGGTCCTCCTCTTGGATACCGGGGGCGAGAGCACCTGAGACCAGATAAAGCCGGTCATCAGGGCGCGCTCATCAAACCGCAGCTCACGCGCTATTGTAGCGTGTCCACCCCCGCCTAAGCGTTGTACGCGCAGGGGCGGCGCGGTCGTTGACACCGCAGCGCCGCCCCCCGAGCGTTCTAAGCTGGCGTTCTCGGGGCGGTAGGTCTCGAGGCTGCGGCCCTCGAGCGTTCGGCCTTCGAGGGATGGGCGTGGGTCACGGGTCGCTGCGGGGCGAGAAGGCTGGGGCGGGCGGGCAGGTTTTGGCGCTGGCTTCGCTGCAGGTTTGTGTACAGGTGTCTGCGGCAGGGTGCGCGGGTTGACGCCCCCACGGCCCCCCTTAGCAGCCTCCTCTTGCCGTGCTTCGCGGACGCGGCGCTGCGCCTCCTCGAGCCACCCCTCCGCCTGGCCGCGGGTGGCGGGGGCGGTGGCGGTGTCGGCTCGAGTCAGGGTGGCTGCGGGCCGCGCGGGTGGCGGGGCCCGCTCGGTGGACGTTTCCCGCTGCCGACGCTCGCGCAGACGCTTTTGCAGGCTCCCGAGCGCGGGCAGTGCGAAAAAGAGCACCGCGATGATCAGCTCGATGGGAATACCCGGGATGTTCAACCCTTAGCCTCCCTCGGGGCGGTCGGTAGCGCGGGCGATGTGGCCGCGCATCTCGGTATCGGACTGGAGGTTTTGCAGGTTGTAGTAGTCCATCACGCCGAGATTGCCGCTGCGAAAGGCTTCGGCGATGGCGCGCGGCACCTCCGCTTCGGATTCAACGACACGAGCGCGCATCGCCTCGACCTGGGCGCGGTTTTCCTGCTCGACGGCGACCGCCATCGCCCGGCGCTCCTCAGCCTTAGCCTGGGCGACGCGTTTGTCGGCCTCGGCCTGGTCGGTTTGGAGGATCGCGCCGATGTTTTTGCCCACGTCGACGTCGGCAATGTCGATGGACAGAATTTCAAAGGCCGTGCCCGAGTCCAAGCCTTTGGCAAGCACCGTTTTAGAGATGACGTCGGGGTTCTCAAGCACCGTCTTGTGGCTTGCCGACGAGCCGATGGACGAGACGATACCCTCACCCACTCGGGCGATGATGGTCTCCTCACCGGCTCCGCCGACGAGACGCTCTAGGTTCGCCCGCACCGTCACCCGCGCGGTCGAGATCAGCTGAATCCCGTCCTTGGCGACCGCCGCGACCGAGGGCGTCTGGATCACGCGCGGGTTCACCGAGACCTTCACCGCGTCTAAAACGTCGCGGCCCGCTAAGTCGATGGCGGCGGCGCGGTCGAAGGGCAGGCCGATCTTGGCTTTATCTGCGGCGATCAGCGCGTCGACCACCCGGTCGACGTTGCCTCCGGCGAGAAAGTGCGCCTCCAACTGATCCTGCTTGACATCGATCCCGGCCTTGTCGGCTTTGATGAGGGGCAAGATGATGCGGTTGGGCCGGACACGCCGGAGACGCATGGCCACCAAGCTGACGAGGCTGACCCGGACGCCCGCCGCCACCGCTGAAATCCACAGCCCGACCGGCACGAACGAAAAGAAAACAATAAAAAAAATCAGTACGAGGGCCGCGATGATCAGTACGCCGAAATCCACAGATGACTCCTTGTGCTTAACGATACCAGGGTTTACGCCGAGGGACTTGTTCTCATCAGCTGGGCCGAACCGTGACGCGGTTGCCCTCGACCCGGACGACCGTCACGTCGTTGCCTCTAGCGACGTACCCTCCTTCGGAGACGACGTCGACGCGTCTCAGGGCGATATGCGCCGTTCCGGCAGGGCGCAGGTCGGTGAGCGCTACGCCGGTCTCACCCAAGAGGTCGCGCGCGGTTTGTGGGGGCTCGGGTGGCGCGTCACCTGGGCCCCCGCCGAGCCGCGCGGAGAGTGTCAGTGGGCGAGTCAGGCGTGAGTTGGGCAGAAGCCAGAACGCCAAGCCCAAGAGCAGGCCGCCGATGATGGTCGTGTAGCTGAGCATGGTCAAGGTGTTGCCCTCAAAAATGCGGGCGACGCCCCACGCCAGGAGCGCAAACCCGGCCACGCCGAAAAGCCCGAAACCGGGGACTAAAAAGAGCTCGAGCGCGATCAGCACAAGCCCGCCTAAAAGGAGCCCGACGTCAAGCAGCCCCGGCGGACTTGCTGCGAACGACCCTGCGAAAAAAAGCAGCAGCGCGACTACACCTACGGTTCCGGGAAGTGCGAACCCCGGCGTGAAAACTTCGACCACGATGCCGATAACCCCGACCGCGAGCAAGATGGCGGACAGAAGCGGGTTCGAGAGCGCGCCGGTAAACCGCTCCCAGGGGCTGAGCGTCAGGGTTTGCAGCGTCACGTCGCCGTAACCGAGCTGTGAGAGGGCGTCGCGCAGGCTGGCCGCTTGCAGGTCGGCGATGTTGTACTCGACGGCCTGCGCGGAGGTCAGGGTGACGAGTTCCTCGCGGGTCGAGAGCCCCGGAATCTCGATGCGCTCCGAGACCATGCCTTCGGCGACGCGCGCGTTGCGGCCCCGCGCCTCGGCTACCGAGCGGAACTGACCACGCCACGCCGAATTGACCTTCTCGGGGGCGGTCTCACCCGTAAGTCCGTTGATAGCGGTCGCCGCGCCGATGGCCCCACCCGGCAGCATGGCAAGGCTTTCGGCGCTCATGGCGATAAGCGCGCCCGCGCTGAGCGCCTGACTGGCAACCGCAACGGTCG
Organism: uncultured Truepera sp.; assembly: GCA_902806425.1. GTDB lineage: Bacteria > Deinococcota > Deinococci > Deinococcales > Trueperaceae > Truepera. The sequence continues at coordinate 2,987 of CADCWP010000364.1, read as the reverse complement.
GGACGGGCGCGTTCAGAATGGCGCTGGCAATCTCCTCCGCCGCCGCCACACTTCCCCCCGGCGTGTCAACGCTGAACACGACGGCTAGGGGCTGCTCGGTCGCCGCCCGCTCCAACTGCGTCTCGACAAAGCGCGCGGTCGCCGGGGTGATGACGCCGTCAATGGGCAGCACCCACACCGGACGCTGCGCCCACCCCGTCGCCGACAGCAAGAGACAGACCGTCAAAAATACAAGTCGGCAGGGTTGCATAGGTCTAAGTATAAGCGGCTCAGCTGCGTTTTTTCGTCGTGCGCTAGTGGTTTACGTTAAGATGATCCGCTTGCGTGTGGGGTACGATAGCGCCATACGGGAGGCTGGATGCTGTTTCTTTCACTTATCTGTTTTGCGCTGGCCCTGATCGGGGTGTTCTGGGTTGTTCGGTCGTTCGCTACGGGCGACAAGACGCCGACCGAACGCGCCGACCTCGACAAGGCGGGCGGCATCATCTTTACGGTCGTCTGCCTCTGCGTCGGCGGGGTAGCGCTGTACCTGTACTCGAGCGACTATTTGGCTCCGGAACCAGGGCTTAATCCGGATACCGAGTCGGTGTCCCTTCAGGTGGTTTAAAGTTTAAAACGCGCCGCCGAAATTGTGAACGGTTAGGGCGTCACGAGTGGGTGGGGTTCGTAGCGTGTAGTGACGTTGGCTTCACTCGGCGATTGTGTCTTGGGTGCAGAGCGTCTAGCTCAGTAGAGCTGGGAGCGGTTTACAAAAAGAGTAGTTAGGGCAAGCTGAGGCGTGGGCTATCCGGGGGCTTTACGTGAGCGCATTGTCGAAGCCGTGCTAGAGCGGGGTTCCTGCATTGAGGCGACCTGTAACTTCAGGGTGGGACAGGCTACGGCAGAACGTTTGTACCTCCCCGGATGAGCAAGTCGGTGAGGCGACTTTGGCGCGCAATTGCTGGAGGGCATCTCAATGCCCGAGCAGGACACTGATGCAGGCGAGCTGGACAAAGGCTCGGTAGTAGCGTTACTGCTGCGGAAATCACTTCAAGCGCGATGTGAAGTTTGGCTGCTGTGCTCAGAGCGAGACGGTCGTTAGCGGGAAGTAAGTAGAGACTCTGGGTTTTCTCTCAAAACTAGGCGGTTTCAGCGCATCGTTGTTTAATCGTCAAAGACGTGATAGCGAGCCCTACCCGCCGCTTTCGCCTGGTACATCGCCTTGTCGGCGGCGTCGAGCAAATCACGCGCGTGCAGGTGTCTACCTGAGAGAACGATGCCGATACTTGCAGCCACGCCCACCTCGCGCCCCGCCACATTGAGCGAGATCGTCAGGTCACGCAACACCCGCTCGGCGAGCTGCGCGGGAGCGCCTATGTGCGCAAGGTGCTCGAATAAGATGACAAACTCGCCTCCGCCCAAACGGGCCACCGTGTCGCTACCGCGCACGCGACGCTCGAGCTGCCGGGCAACCGTGACCAACAGGTTGTCGCCAATGCCGTGGCCCAAGATGTCGTTTACCGCTTTAAAGCCGTCGAGGTCGATGTAGAGCACCGCAAAGCGGAAGGCGGGGTCACGCTCGGGGTAGCTGACCGCCCGCTCGAGCCGGCCCACGCCCAGGTAAGCCGGTGAGCGCGTCGTGTAGTGCAGCGTGGCTTAGGCGCGCCTCAGGCTGCTTCATATGGGTGACGTCCGTAAGCGAGCTGACAACTGCGTAAGCTGAACTTTCGCCGGGCCGCCAGAGCGGTTGGCAGTTGACCAGAATCCAGCTCAGGGTGCCGCCAGGTTTATAAACACCGAAGACAAAACCTTCTTGGGCTTCCCTGGTGTGTAGCGCCAGCATGGCGGGATGTTCATCGCCGGTGAAAGGGCTGCCGTCCTCATGGACCATACGCCAGCTGGGGTCTAGGAGACTCTGTTCCAGAAGTTGCGCCCTTGTGAGCCCGAGGATATTCTCGGCGGCAGCGTTGTGGAGCGTAATGTGACCCTTTCTGTCATACTGCACGACGCCTTCGCTGAGGACATCGACGACTGCGCGGTGCTGCGCTTCGCTCTCACGCAGCGTGGTTTCCGCCACTCGGGAGGCAGTGGTGTCGCGCATCGCTACCACCGCCCCGAGGTGTTCTCCCTGCCCGGCTATAAGTGCTCGCCCGTTCGCCAGGACGTGCCGCCGCACCCCGCCTTTAGGGGCGATGACCAGTTCGTCGTCGTGTACCTCTTCACCGTGTAGCGCGCGGTAGAGCGGGACCTCGTCGGCACTAAGCGGCGTCGACCCGTCAGCCCGGTAGGGGCTGTAATGTTCGGCTCAATCGCTTGCCGGTACGGGGAACTCGAGCAGATTGTGGAACGCGTGGGTCGCGGGGTTAAACACGTTCAAGACCCCCTCGGCGTTACAAGCGACAATGCCGTCGGAGATGTTGTCGAGCACAGCCCGGAGAAATACACGTTGCTGCTCCAAGGCTGACTCGGTCTGTTTTCGCCCACTGCTGTCGTGTCCTTCGGCGATGAGGTAGGCGGCGACGCCTTGGTCATCTTTAACGGGCCGCACCAAGAAGTCGAGGGTCATGTGTTGACCAGCTGCGCTGCAAACCTCGGTTTCGTACGACACCTGCTCGCCACGTGCAGCTCGACCTACAGCCCCTTGCAGGCGAAGTCGCTCCTCGGGCGACCACACCGGCAACTCCCAGATGGGGTGACCGATGACCTGGTCACGGGTGAGACCGCGCGTCTCCAGAACACGCTGGTTGACCTCTACCACGGTGCCATTTAGGTCGAGCAGACCGAGAAAGTGTTGTGTATTGTCAACCATGAGTTGGTGGATATTAGCGGGCCTAGACCCCAGGGTCTGCGCAGTATCTTTGTGCTTGTGCGCCCCCTCTAAACTCTTATCAGAGTCAAGTGTTCTCTCCAGGCGACGATTTATGGCAGGACCGACCGCAATTTCGGGAAGTAGCCGATAGAGAAGTGCTTGTACACACATGCCTTCATGTAAGCCGTCCTTTACGCAG
>CADCWP010000363.1:3318-14355 GCA_902806425.1 uncultured Truepera sp. | reverse complement strand
CACACCTTAGTTACAGGTTTAGTGCGGCTTCCTGTCAAGGGTAGATGCCGCTTCCTTACCACGCGGCCCCGGCGAGCTGGCGGGCCTCCTCGCCCACAGCCTGCATGTAGATTGCGGTCGTCTTGGGGTCGCTATGACCCATCCAGCGTTGCAAGGTCGGCAGCGGCGTCTTGTTGAGCGCATGGACGACCCCGAAGCCGTGCCGTAGCCCCTTGGGGCTGGCGTGGGTACCTTCGATGCCCGCGGCGTCCATCACCGCCTTCACCCGTCTCCACGCGGTCGGACGGCTCCACGTCCACAGCCGCGCTCTGGGGTCGCTCTTCCCTCGGCCTCTGAGGTGGTGTATCAGGTCCAGCTCGTCCAGGAAGTCAGCGGGCAAGGGGACGGCCCGGTAGGTCGTCAGCGCCTTCCTGCCGCGTTTCTTTAAGGTGCGGAACATGACCGCCTGGTCAGGCCAGTCGAACCGCTCGGGCGTCACCTCAAGACCTTCGCTGATGCGGCAGCCGGTGAACAGCAGCAGGTGGCAGAAGGTGCGGGCGCTGCGGTCGTCATGCGCCCTAGCGGCAGCGCGGAAGGCGGCCCGCTCGTCGGCGGTAAGATACAAGCGGCTCCCCTGATCGTCCCATAGCCTGAACGCATCGGAATCCATGAACGCAGGTTATCAGTTTTGTTTCAGTTTGGGCTAAAAAAAGGGCTCGAGCGGGTGACTCGAGCCCTTACTGGGCCGGATTTTGAAACACTCTGGGCAAGACTGTTTCATAGCTATTCCAAAAAATTGAACAAACTATTTCCGTTGCGCGGTATTCGGGCTCGCATGCGGCACAAGCAGCTCGACCCCACAGCTGCACACAAATATAGCGTGCGGGAGTTGCATTTCAGTTGCCCTGCCGGTACCAGCTTAGTGTCTGCTCGAGCGCCTCATCAACCGTAGTGCTGAGGTCGCCGAACGCCCCCTTGAACTTGCTGTCGTCCACCACAAATGGCTTCTCGAACTCGTACATCATCTCGACCGTCTCACGCGCTCCGGGAATAAAGATGCCCCCGAGGCGCATCATGAAACGGCCCATAGCGCTCATCTTGGGGGTCTTACCCGCGAGCTCGAACGCCCTCGTGACGACCTCATGTGTGCTGCGTGTTGGCGCGTTCGGAACGTGCCACGCCTGACCGTCCGCCTCATCGTGTTCACCTAAAACGGCCAGAGCCTCGCCGAAGTCACCGATAAAGGTATAGGTGTGCGGCTGGTCGATGTCGCCAACGAGCTGAGCCGTCTTGCCTGCGATAAGCGGCCCGAACACCCGCTCGCCAAGCGCGGAGTCGGTGACGAAGGGGCCGTAGAAGTCCGAGGCGCGCCCGATAGCGACCCGCACCGTACCTTGGTCGTAGGCGGCGAGTGCCTCTTCCGCCATCGCTGCCCGCGTCTTCCCTTTGAGAGTAGTAGCGGTATAGGGGAGGTCTTCGTGGATCGGGCCGTCGACATCGCCGTACATGTACAGGTTGTCGGCCAGCACGAGCTTAGCTCCGGTGTCGGCAGCGGCGTTCGAGATGGCGCGCTGCAACGGAGGGAAGTCCTTGGGCCAGCGGGTGTAGGCGGGTTGGGCGCAGCCGTAGACGACACTGGCACCACGCACGGCGTCGAGGGCTTGTACGGTGTTGAGTGCGTCGGCAGCAACGACTTCTGCGCCTTCTGGGGCGTTCGCTTTGCCACTGCGGTTGACCAGACGAACCTGGTGGTTGCGTTTAAGTAAGGCTGTGGCCGTGGCGAGCCCGACAGGGCCGGTGCCGAAGATGACGTGTAACTCTTTAGACTTAACTGCTTTAGACATGGTTGTTCCTTTCAAGTAACTAGGTTATAATCGGGGTGAAGCGCGAACTTGCGGTTTGTGGGTGTTGGCTGAGCGTCAGGCTCGCCACAAAACGTAACCGCCGCTTCACCCCTACGGAGGGAAAAGCGGCCTGTTAAGGAGGGGTGTTCTTCTCGACTCCCGTCACGCCTGTCTTGCCCTTTACTGCACCATCAACGTATCCCGAAGACCTTAGCCACGAGCGGCGCGTCGGCCAGGTGCAGCGTGTGGGTGGTGAAGATGTGCATCCAGGCGTTGCCCAAAGCGAGCGTAGAAACAGCCTTGATGGTCCCCCAGAAAAGGTCCCCGGCGAGCAGCCACGTAAGCGACAGGCCGACCTCTGGGGCGCTCCCCCATTCGACAAAGTACTCATTGAGGTTGAAGAGCATATAGACCACCCCAGCCAGCACTGCGCCTGTCACCCAGGAGCGTGCGAGAAACGCAAGCCTAGGGGCGAGCAGCGCCTGCGTAAAGACCGCAACGGGGATGAGCGTGCCGAGGCTATAGATGAGCAGGGTCAGGAGATGTCCTAAAAGGGGTGTGGACCAGAAGTCCGAGGTGATGAAGGGCACGACACCTACGACGCCGGCCAGAACGGCGAAGGGTACGAACACCCGGGGCTTAGGAAAGCTCAGCAACAGTTCTTTGGCGCTGTACCGCCGCATGCCGCTAAAGAAGGCCAAGGGAAGCACGACGTAAACGAGGAGGTTGTAGCCCGCCCAGAGAATCGAGGATACTCGCGGCTCCTGCCCGAGCACGCTTTGGGTGCCGTCCGCAAACGCCCCGAAGTGGATGTGGTTGTGGATGTTCAAGGCCATGCCGAGACCCATCGTGGCGAACATATAGGCGAGCAGCCAAGCGGTTTCCAAGGCGGCGCTGGTGCGGCTAAGCCCCAGCTCGCTTGTATGGTCAACAGGCTTTAGGCCCGTTCGGCGAGCTAGGAAAAGCATGAGCGCGATAAAGGGCAACACGCCGACCTGCCCCAAGAGGTAGGTGGCGGGCTCTTGGTTGCCGTAGCGGAGGTTCGTGAGGTCAGCGAAGAACAGCAAATAGAGGGTTGCGGCGAGCCATATCAGGGTCGCTGTAACGAGGAAGGGGTTGAACGTCAGGTTGGGACGTGCGGATTTCGGGTTGAGGCTGCTGCTTGTCATCTCGATCTCCTTAACTGAACGTTATCTTACCAGCGGTAGAATAGGGTATTATCTTACCGATGTCAAGACCTGAAGCCAAGCCGTCCGAAAAGTCCGGTTCGTACCACCACGGCGACCTGCGCCGCGCCCTCATCAACGCGGCTCGGGTTTCGCTCAAAGAGAAGGGGATAGACAAGCTCTCACTACGCGAGGTGGCGCGTAACACGGGCGTAAGTCACGCTGCCGCGTATCACCACTTCAGGGATAAAACCAGCCTCGTCGCTGCGGTCGCTGTTACGACCTTCAGTGAGTTGGAAAGCGTGATGCAAAGAGCGTTCGACGAGCAAGCCGTCGACGCCGTAGCGCGTTTACGTTCGCTCGCCCACACCTACGTGGAGTTCGCGCTCGAGCACCCCGACGAGTTCCGCTTGATGTTCTCGCCACAACTGCGCGACGACACCGTGCTCACCGAAGTAGAGAAGGCCGGGCGCGCGACCTACGTGGTTTTGATCGCGGCCCTAAGTGTCGTCCAGGAAGAAGGTCGGTTGGCTACCGACAATCTAGAACGGGCGGCCATCACGGTATGGGCGCAAGTTCACGGGCTCGCCTCGTTGATGCTGGACGGGCCGCTCTACCGTAATGCCCAGAGTGAGGCTGGACGCGAGGCGCTCATCGCCGCCTCAGTAGAAGGTCTGCTCACGGGCGTCCTAAACGAATAGAAGACTTGAACGGCATCATTCCGGCCCAACCGCGGCATAAGTGATTCTCCCTGAAAGCGCTCAGCCCACGCATAGCGCGTAACCTTCGGACGTGTGGTGTGCTACCGGGTTCTCGCTAGATCGTGTGCCCGCACCCCGCTTGACATAATAGGGTAATTACTCTAAAATCGACGTATGGTTAGAGTAATTACCCTAAATGGTTCGTCATGACTACGAAGCGCCGCATCCTCGACACGGCCACCACCCTGTTCAACAACGCCACCACCGGTGAGGTGTCCACCAACCACATCGCCGAGGCCGCAGGCATCAGCTCCGGAAACCTCTACTACCACTACCCCAACAAAGAAGCTATCATCCGCGCCATCCTCGAGCAGATGTTCGACGACTTCGGTGAGGTCTGGGTGTTGCCGCACGACCGCAAGGTGACGCTAACCGACGTACAGAACACCATGTCACGGCTTTTCGAGGTGCTGTGGCGCTTCCGCTTCTTTTACCGCGAGCAGCTCGCGCTCATGCGGCGCGATCCGGAACTTTCTACACGTCACCAGCAGATGCAAGGGCAGCGCATCGGCGAACAAGAACAGTTCTTCCTCCGCTTCGTCGAGGACGGCGTGTTTAAGGTACCGGAGGACCCGAGCCACTTCCGGGCGATCATCACCGCCTGCTGGGTTATTGCCAACAACTGGCTGTCATTCGTCGAGACGAGCGGCGAGGCGGTCGAACCGGCTCAGCTCGAGCGCGGCGTCAACCTCATCTTTCGCGTTATGGAGCCTTACCTATCAGAAGCAGCGCTGGCAACTCAAGCCACTCTTAGAGGAGAACGCTATGACCAAGCCCACAGCAACCAAACCGCCGTTGCCAAACAGCCGTAGAACGTTCTTAAAGCGGGCGGGTGCGGCGACACTCGTCGCGGTCGTGGGCGGGAGCGTCTACCGCGCCGCCGACCGCGGGGTCTTCAGCGTTGGACGAGGTGATGCTTACGAGCCTTGGAAGACGTGGCGCGAGGAGCAGACGACCGGCACTATGGCGCTCGTGCAGTCGGCAATCCTGGCCGCGAACCCCCACAACTCGCAGCCGTGGCTGTTCCGGGTAAGTGAGGCTCAGCTCGACCTGTTCGCCGACCCGGCACGAAACATCGGTAGTATCGACCCCTTCTTACGGGAGATGTATACAGGCCTTGGCTGCGCGTTAGAAAACGTAGTGTTGAGCGCGCGAGCGCTCGGGTACCGCCCGCGAGTGCAGCTCCTTCCCGACCCTGAGAATTCGGCGCATGTAGCCCGCATCGAGCTAACACCAGGGGACGCGCGTCCCTCCGAGCTTTACCACGCCATCCCGAACCGCCACACGAACCGGGCTGCCTACGACACGGAGCGTCCGGTCTGGCCCGAAACACTCGCAGCTATCTCCGCCCTCAACGACAACCCCGACGTCGGCGTCTTGTGGTTCACGAGTGCCGGAGAGCGCCAGAAGGTGGGCGAGCTGATCGTGGCCGCCACCGAAGCATTGAATGCGGACGCCGAGCAACTTCATGACAGCGACGCTTGGCTGCGCTTGGGATGGGACCAGCTTCAGGCACACCGGGACGGCATCACGGTCGACGCACAGGGGGCCTCATCACTATCCCGCGCGTTCCTCAAGGTGTTGCCGAACGTGGCCCTGAGTGATTCCGAGCAGGGAGCGAAGGTGTTTCTCCAGAAGACCCGGGATGTACACGTTGCTACCGCCGCTGGCTTCGGCCTGCTCATCGTACGTGACGTTGCTGATAATGCCCAGCGCCTTAGCGGCGGGCGCTTCTGGCAGCGCCTGCATCTCTGGGCGACAACTCAAGGTCTGGCAGTGCAGCCGCTTAACCAGATGGCGGAGCGCGCCGACCGAGAACGTCAGCTTGGACTCGAGCCGATCTTTGGCCGCGCGCTCGCGCAGCTCACAGGTGATTCCGGCTGGAAGGCGTTGATGCCTTTTCGTATCGGCTATCCAATGGTGAGGGCACTGGCGAGCCCACGACGCGCGGTTCAGGAAGTGCTTACCTGACCATGCTGGCTTAATGAACGAACGATACGACGGTGAAACATTCTGGGCCAGAGTGTTTCAACGCTTAAGCCCTATAGCCATCTCCGCGCGGACGTGTGTCTTCTGCCCAAACTGAGTAGGGGGTAGCGTTCGCGTCTGCTCATACCCCATCCGTCGTCAGAAGCGCTGCGCCGCCTGGTTCTCCTCGACGACCGATAGCATCAGCCGCGCTGCTCCCTCGCGCTCGGCCCACGCTTTGAAGGCTTCGTGAACCGCGCCGCCGACGCCGCCGCCCCGGTGGTCCGGCTCGAGCAGCATTAGGCCGATGTAAACGGTGTCTGCCTCGGGATAGTCGCGTAGCGCTTCGATGACCCTTACCAATTTTGCGTCGTCGAAAAGTCCAAGGGTGTAGTGGTTTTGCGCTGCTACCTCGGGCGGACGGTTCTCGAAAATGTTGTCCGCTGTGTCGGGGCCAGGCGGCTCGCCGTCAACGAGCAGGGCGTAGTCGGCGCTCCGGGCGAATAAGGCGTTGATGTCAGGAATATCTTGGGGGACGAGCTGCCTAGTGGGAGGCTACACAAGTTTTGCTACTTCTATTGACAACCTTTGTATAGGTTGATATCCTCCTATTTGTGGATGGCCTACACACTCCAGAGGGCGAGAGGAGCACAGAAGCCGACCTGCTGGACTGCGTCTGCACAAACGTCCGTATGGCGTCACGGGTCCTCACCCGCTACTACGACGAAGTCATGTCCCCCAGCGGTGTCCGAATCACGCAGTTAGCTACCCTTGCCGCCGTCGCCTACCACGGTCCATTCACCATGAAGGTTCTCGCCCGCGCCCTGTTCATGGACCGAAGCACCCTCACCGCCGACCTCCAGCCACTGGCGGCCCAAGGTTTCATCACCATCGTTCCCGGGGAAGACAGGCGAACTCGGATGATCACCATTACGGACGGGGGCTTAAACGCCATTCAGACGGCCCTGCCGCTGTGGAGGCAGGCGCAGAGTCACATCGAGCGCGACCTCGGGCAGGCACGCTTGGGCGCTCTGTTAGGTGAACTGCGGGAGGTGGTGGAATCGGCCCAGAGCCAATGAGTATCTTAGCCAAATAGGTGGATGTCAACCTAACTAGCCCACATGTTTGAAAGGAAGTCCCTTGTATGAAAGCGGTTCAGATCCAGACATACGGCACGGTAGATGTTCTCGACTACCTCGAGCTTCCGACACCTCAGCCCGGTCCCGGCCAGGTTCTCATCAAGGTCGAATCGGCGGCGGTGAACTTCGCTGACGTGTTGCGGCGACGCAACGATCCTTACCCCTTCCCCACTCCCTTGCCGTTTATCCCGGGTGGTGAGGTAGCGGGCACTGTAGAAGCTTTAGGCAACGGCGTCAGCGGGCCGCCGGTCGGCACTCCCGTTTTCGCCCTTGCCGGAGCAGGAAGTGGAGGGTACGCCCAGTACGCCCTAGCCAATGCCACCGGAGTCATTCCCATTCCGCCGGACCTGAGCCCGGACGTTGCCGCCAGTCTTGTTGTCGCCGGGTCCACGGCCGTCCTGCTCCTGACTGAAGCTGCGGGCCTTCAGCCTGGTGAGAGTGTCCTCATTCCCGCCGCTGCCGGGGGCGTCGGAACCTACGTTGTGCAGATCGCCAAGCTTATGGAGGCTGGCACGATCATCGCGGCAGCCAGTTCGTCCGACAAGCAAGCTCTTGCCAAGAAGCTCGGTGCGGACCATACGGTGGACTATACCCGACCCAATTGGTCCAAAGAAGTACTCGACGTTACCGCTGGGCGCGGCGTCGATGTCGTTTTAGAAGTCACGGGCGGCGACGTGTTCGAGCAGAGCCTGGCCTGCCTAGCCCCATTCGGGCGATTGGTCGTGTACGGACGCTCGAGCGGCGCACCCCTGGAGTTCAGCGCCGACACCATCCAGCGGGTGTTCTATGATCCCTCCCCAAACCAGTCGATCATCAACTTCAACCTCGGCTTGTGGTTCGGCCTGCGTCCGGAGCGGGCCGTCGCCGCGCTCCAGAAGTTGATTGGATTCGTGGTCGAGGGAAAGGTGGATGTGCAGGTAGGTCACGTGCTGCCGCTAAAGCATGCTCGGGAGGCACACCAGCTACTAGAGGAGCGGCGCAGCGTCGGAAAGATCGTCCTCAAGCCTTGGCAAGAGTAGCTGCGACGCTTTTACAAAGCAGCGGCCGTCGCCGATGACCCGACTGATGCTAACGGGTTCGCTCTTGAAACAGAGGTAACTCTGAAAAGTGAATTAGCGAACCCCTTTGTCGCCGCCTCCAGGGACTTCCGGCTTAGCCAGCTTGCAGGCGCACACGGATATAAGTCTCGACATCGGGAGTATCACTGCAAACGTCATACGGGCTCATGGCCTTACTTTAACAAGTTCGATGAAAAACGGCGCATAACAACCGTTATCACTCTTTTAGTCACGTGTGGGTCATGCCGCCAGTACTACTCTCGGCTAGATAAAGACTACCTTATCTGTGGGACGAACTAACAGAGCCGGTGGGCTAAAGGAGACCCATATGACCGTCACATTCAAACGCCTGACCGAGGTCGATAAGGCCGACCTCGTCGAACTCATGAACCACCCGCTGGTGCGCCGCCAGATGCCGCTCACCAGCGACAACTTCACCGAGGACGACGCGCGTAACTTCGTGCAGGGTAAAGAGCGGCTGTGGGCCGAACACGGCTACGGTCCCTGGGCGTTTTTCGTGGACGACAGGTTTGCGGGCTGGGGTGGGTTGCAACCTGAGGAGGGCGACGCCGACCTGGGGCTGGTGCTGCACCCGAACTACTGGGGCAGGGGTAAAGCTATCTACGACGAAATCATCCGGCGGGCTTTCGTGGAGATGGGCTTAGTGTCGGTCATCGTTCTGTTGCCGCCGAGCCGCACGCGGGTACGAGGAATGGCACGACTCGGGTTCGAGCAAGACGGTGAGCTGGAGATTTGTGGGGAGAGGTTCATCCGCTACCGGCGTTATGCCACCTGAACGTTGCCAAGGTGCATTATCAACGGTGTGAGGGCTTGAATTATGCGGTGTCAGGACCGAACAGCCGCATAACGTTTTGTGATTTGCTTGCTGCGTAAAGCGCCGATGGCAACAGCAAGATAGATGTACAGGCAGTGCGTTGAGTGCCCGTCACCGGCTCCCTACCAGCTAAGAAGACCGCGTTCGAGTGCGACCATCACTGCGCCCGTGCGGCTGTCTGCGCCTAGCTTGTCGAAGGTGCGCAGCAGGTGCGCCTTCACCGTAGCTTCAGTGACACCCAGATAGGCCGCGACGCGCTTGTTGCTCAAGCCCTGGGCGACCAGCGAGAGCACCTCCAGCTCGCGGCTCGTGAGCGTCTCCGAGGTCTGCTCCAGGGTGCGGCGCAACAGTTTCTCCGCCACGACCGTCGCCAGGGGGCGCTCACCGCGCGCTACGCCGCGCACCGCCTGGAATAACGCCTCGTGCGGTACATCCTTGAGCAGATAGCCGATAGCACCCGCCTCAACCGCGCGCACGATGTCCGCGTCGCTGTCGTAGGTCGTCAGGACCAGCACGCGCACAGCGGGTGCGATCTCCCGCAACTTCGCGGTAGCGGTAGCGCCGTCCATGTCAGGCATTCGCAGATCCATCAAGACTACATCCGGGTAGGTTTCTTGTGACGCAAGCAGCGCCTCACGCCCCGACCCGGCAAAACCCACAACCTCGAAGTCGGGCTGTGTGCGTAGCATCGCCCCCAGGCCTTCACGCACCATCGGGTGGTCGTCTACGATAAGCACACGCACACGTGATGTCACGCTGCAACCTCTTGACGGGCCACCCGTGCCAGCGGCAGCGCCGCCGTCACCGTCGTGCCCTCACCCGGGTTGCTCTCGAGCAGGAGCTGCCCGCCGAGCGCCGCGAGGCGCTCACGCATCCCGGCAAGACCGAACCCGAACGTGTCGGCGTCCACGTCGAAGCCCACGCCGTCGTCCGTAACGTCGAGCATCACGAACTCGCCCTCGAGCGTCAGCCGCACCTCGACCTTGCGCGCACCGGAGTGGCGTGCGGCGTTGCTCAGCGCCTCCTGCAACACGCGCAGCAAGGCAACCTCTATCTCAGGCACGAGAGCCTGAAAGGGCTGGGTGACGTCGAATGAAGCAGTCAGCCCTGTTTGCCGGGACCACGAAGTCGTTAGCCGGGCGAGCGCCGAATCTACTCCGCCATCCGTCAACTCGGGCGGCCTGAGTGCCCAGACGAGCTGGCGGATGTCATTCAGGCTGGCGCGTGCAATCTCACGTGCGGTAGTTAGGTGCCCCCGCGCCTTACGTTCAGGGTGCGTAAGAGCCAGCTCCGCTGCGCTCAGTTGCGCGATCACGCCTACGAAGCCCTGAGCCAACGTGTCGTGCAGGTCGCGCGACAGGCGTGCGCGCTCGGCCATCACCCCTGCATCCCGCTCGCGCTCCGCAAGGTCCAGCTGGGCCGTCTCCAGACGGGCGATGAGGGCTTCGCGCAACCGCGTCTCATGATTTGCGCGCCAGATGGCAAACACTAACGCCGCCATCAGTGCGCCGATCCCGGCTACAACAAAGGTTCCTGCCAGGGCGTCCGTAGAGTCCGGTACGGTCGTGGGTGTGAGGGCTGCAAAGAAACCCATGAGTAAGAACGCGCCGAGCGCTGCCAGCGACCAGCCGAGAGGTAGCAGGATGAAAGCTTGCAGGACGAGGGAAAAGCCTACGAACGCGAACTCGCTGTTGAGGAGCGCGAGCGCGAGCGCGCACCCCCAGCAACCGAGCACGTAGGCCAGAGTCGTCCACCTCTTCTTAAGCACCGCGCGCCAAGACACCAGACCTACAGCGCTCCAGCTCAGCAGCACGACCGTGAGAACAGCGATACCCGCAGTTGTCGGCGCTTGCACAAAGGCGCGCCACGACCCCGCGCCCGCCACAGCAAGGGTGAGCGACCCCAGTAAACTCACGATCAGTGAGACCACCCATACCGCCAACCACACCGGTGTGCTGCTAGCGAATAGTGGCTCCGCTGTAAAACGGTCGGTTGGTAGTTTCAGGCCCCTCATAGCGTAGTCCTGTTACAACCTTACTCCCAGGACGAGAAACTACGCGCGCACCGATGGTCTACCTGTGAGGTAGACGAAAGGCTGATGCATACCCTGCTTCTGTCCAGACACACTGAGCTGATAAGGAGGTCACACAACGGTAAAGGGTGGATTGCTCAGCGGCCACCGCTGACGATAAATAACGATCCCTTTCACAAAAACTTTTCGCCGACATGCATGCACCTAAGGATGCGCTCAGCGTCCCATGCGCCGCAAGCCTTCGCACACCGTGTA
>CADCWP010000363.1:0-3308 GCA_902806425.1 uncultured Truepera sp. | reverse complement strand
CCCGGATGATCAGGCCCACACCCACATCCTTCATCAGCACCCATCATGACCGCCTCCGCCAAGCGCTGAACGTCGTCCTCTCCGTTTCCCAGGTGGTTGCCATCGTCTGGACCTTTGCCATCAAACCGAGTTTCAGCTTCGACGTGCTTCCACAGGACAATCCACCCGTCATCCCTGCGGGCTACGCTTTTACGATCTGGTTCGTGATCTACGTGGGTTGTGTGGCTTACGCCGTGTATCAGGCGCTGCCTGCTCAGCGTGAGAAGACGCTGTTGCGCCGCATCGGGTGGTGGTCGGCCGCAGCGTTTCTATCCTCCACACTTTGGGCCGTCACCACCGGGCTGGGCTGGTACCTCATCACCAACGTGCTGATCTTCGCCCTTTTCGCCTCCCTGCTCGGCGCACTCATCGTCCTGATCAAGCATCCTGCACAACTCACCGTTGCCGAACGACTTCTAGTGAAGGTGCCTCTCAGCATTTATCTAGGCTATGTGACCGTAGCCACCGTGGCGAACACCGCTGCGACTCTCAAGCAGCAGTACGGCGTTGTGACGCCGCTCGGCCTGTCCGAGACGACCTGGGCAGTCGTGATGTTGGTCATTGCTGGTTTACTCGCGGCGTTCACCACCGTACGCAGCCGGGGCAACGCAGGTTACGCGCTGGCTGTGGTCTGGGCGCTGATCGGCATCGCGGTCGCCAACGTGACTAACCAACCGAACCCGGTAGTTGCCTCTACGGCAAGCGGCGTGGCCGCGCTTGTCGCCCTGGCTCTCTTAGCTGCTCGTGCTCGAATTGTTCGAGTAAGCATTCCGCAATGACGGTCCAAACCATCCGCCACGTCCCGGCCTCGCCTATTGCTGATCCGATAACTCAGGTCGAGCGTGTCGGGGTGATCGACGTTCTACGCGGTTTCGCCTTGTTCGGGATCTTGCTCGTCAACATGGCCGCGTTCAAAGCTCCAGTGTTTGGGGGTGCAGGAAACGCTGGCCTCCTCGACCAAGCTGCCTTATGGCTGATCGCCTTCGGTTTTCAAACCAAGTTCTACGTGCTGTTCTCGTTCCTTTTCGGTTACGGGTTGAGCGTGCAGATGGACCGTGCAGCTGCGCGAGGTTCCCCTTTTGTTCCCCGGTTCCTGCGCCGTCTGCTGGGGCTGCTACTGCTCGGCCTCGCTCACGCTCTCCTGCTCTATACGGGCGATATTTTGGTGACCTACGCCCTGCTCGGCGTGGTGGTGCTGCTGCTGCGCAAAAGGCCCTCGAAGGTCTTGCTGCGGGTCGCTATATCTCTTGTGGCAGTCACAGCCTCGGTGCTCGCTGTGTTTGGGTTCTTTGTCCTAGCGTCACCTAGTGGTTTGAGTGCCGCCTCTGCGCCTGGAGCTGAGGTAGCGAGCAGCGTGGCGGCGTACCTGGGCACTCCGGTTGAAGTCATCCGCGAACGCGCCCGTGAGTATCCCGGCACATTCACCTTCGCCCTCTTCGGGCAGGGGCCGACGGCGCTGGCGATGTTCCTAGTCGGGCTCATAACAGGGCGGCACCGCCTACTCGAGCACGTAGACGACAACCTACGTTTGCTGCGCCGGGTTCTCGTGGTAGGGCTCGCTGTCGGTGTTCCCGGTGCCTTAATGTGGGCCACCTTCCGGGTGGTAAACGGTTTCGACTTCAACGCAGGCTTCCTCTTCGCGTCTGCCGTGGATTTTGCTACTGCGCCGTTTCTCTCAGCGGTGTACGTAACCACGATCATGTTGCTGTACCGCACACCAGCTTGGCGACAGCGCTTGATCCTGCTGGCCTCTCCCGGGCGCATGGCGCTCAGCAACTACCTGTTTCAGTCGCTGGTCGGTGCGATGCTCTTCACCGGTTACGGATTGGGGCTGTATGGACAGGTCGGCGCTGCACTAGGGGTGGGAATAAGTCTGGCGATCTTTGCTGTGCAGATTCCGCTTAGCGCTTGGTGGCTGCGCTGGTTTCAGTTCGGTCCGGCCGAATGGCTGTTGCGCTCGTTCACGTACGCCCGCCTTCAGCCGCTCCGGGTAGAGTCAGAGATCCGGTAGCCGCAGAACCCCGAACGTTAATAAGGATTGTGTGGTGACACGGGGCTTCGTAAAGCACCATGTATGTGCCCCGTGTGTTACATTTCGGGCGCAATAGCCTCTAGTTTGCAGCTTCCAACAAAGGATCCGTCTTTTACGACCGCTTACAGGAAGAGTGGTAAGTAGCTAGCACGACACACTACCCGTTGGCATAAACGTAAACATGCTCGAGAAGTGTGCCTTACGGCAGGTGACGGCCCTGTAATCCTGACTTTGACGAATACTCTCGTTTATGCGTTTATCGAGCGCAAGCACGGTGCAACAATCGACAATTGCCCTTATGCCTCGCTGGCCCGGGCGGTGTGGCGCCTGCGCCCTGGAGAGTTCACGTGGTACCCTTCAGGGCTTTGGACCGCACGGCCGTCATCTCCGACATCCACGGCAATGTCCCCGCGCTTGAGGCCGTGCTCACGGACATCGAAAGGCGCGGAATTAGGACGGTGTACTGCCTGGGGGATTTGGTCGGAAAAGGACCTCAGAGCGCCCTTGCGGTCGATATCTGTCGCGGAGTATGCGAGGGCGTAGTGCGCGGTAACTGGGATGACGTTGCTGCCCGGCCTCAAACGCCCCCCTCGCCGACCTTGCAGTGGCATCGGGAACAGCTCGGTGAGGCGCGCCTGCGCTACCTTGAGGCTCTCCCGAACAGCATCGACCTGCTTATGAGCGGCAAACGCGTGCGTCTCTTCCACGCCTCACCCGAAGGCGTCTATACCCGTGTCTATCTCGACGTGCCGTACGAGCGACAGCTTGAGATGTTCACCAACACCCCATTCACAGGGAACTGCCTGGACGAACCGGATGTGGTTGGCTACGGCGACATTCATGTGGCGGGTATGGTCTCGCTTTACCGCCACCGCAAGACCTTGTTCAATGTAGGGAGCGTCGGCAACCCCCTGGATGAACCGCTCGCTACCTACGCGATTCTGGAGGGCGTCGTGGGCGGCACTGAGAAAGCTCCCTTCTCCGTCCAGCTCGTTCGGCTGCCCTACGAAGTGGAAGATGCAATCGCGGTCGCGGTGGAGATGAACATGCCGGAGCTTAAGCCGTACGCCAAGGAGCTAAGGACGGCGGTCTACCGCATGGACCAAGGCAGCCGCTAACCGCCTTTATCGGCCGCCACACCCCGCGAGTTTGGCTTGTTCTAAGCATCTCCAATCCTTAGTTCGTTCATGATAGGGTATGGCAGGCAAAAGCCAACACCTCACCTTGAGTAACGACG
>CADCWP010000362.1 GCA_902806425.1 uncultured Truepera sp. | reverse complement strand
CTTAACATACGGAAGTTCGTAACGAGATGCGCGGTTCTAACCCTCGGCGCAAGCAGCTTGTTGAGCACCGTAGCCGTTGGGCAAAGCTCGATAATCCAGAAGCTCCCAGGAGCAGTAGAGGCAGTATTCACCATGCACTTCGACACGCTGCCCGCAGGTCAGCAGGTGTTAGAGGTTGCCCTCAACCAAGGCATAAGCGGTCGAAGCACCGGCACACTCCCCTTAGATTTTCTGGGCTCAAGTGCCGTTCGAGTTCACGCGCAGCGCCTTGACAGAGAAGGCGACAGCAACCGCGCGATGATCTACAACGCCGAGTGTGAGGGCAACGCCGAGTCGTGTAGCGGTAACGACGGCGACGACCTTTACCAACCCGGCGAGGGAAACCTGCTCATCGTCAGTCAGGACAACAACGCAGATGACCCTAACGACAACCACGATGGCGGGCATATCGACTTCGACTTCAGCAACTTTGGCTCAGGTACGGTCACGATTATGAACATAGAGGTGTTCGACGTGTCCCATAATGGCGCAGCCGCTTATCTGTACGCCGATGGAGAACTCATCAAGGAGGTTCCCATCCCGCGTGGTGACACGGGCGAGCTGAGCCTAGTCGAGATCGACACGCCCGGCGTCGACCTTATGCGCGTGAGGGTGAGTGATTCGTTTGCTGTGAACGACCTTTCGTTCAAAACACCCTAACGGGCATAAAGAGTTGTGATGAGGCTAAGCAGCTACGTTACATAGCTGCTTAGCCTCCCTACATTGGCCTACACCGACCGGTGATGGTCGTTGCCACTCGGCTAACTGACTTAGTCCTCCAGGCCCTGCTTTGGAAGCGAAGCCCAACCTGGCACCCGCGCGGTGCCCTGACGCAGTAACAAGTTAAGCTGCGCCGCATGGTGCCGAACGTGCCGGGTGTTATAGATCGCCAGCTCGAGCAGACTGAAATTTCTGTAGTCACCGATAAAACGCCCCTGCGCCTTCTCGGGCGTCAGGCTCTTAACAAAGGTGCGGCTTTTTGCCCAGATAAACGCAAGGTAATCAAGCAACTCCTCTTTCGAGTACACCCGCTCAGGCAGAACGCCCTCAGGATGGAATTCGTCTACTGTAAAGGGCGCAGGGGGCTGAAAATCTGCTTCAGTTGTTTCCGAAAAGTAATAAATCCGTCTAGAACAGGGTGTGGTAGGTCAGATACTAGAACGTTTGGGGCTGCCTCTCAGCACCCCAGACCTCTACCGGGCAGGCGATGATGGCGTTCGCCAGCATCTGCAAGGCACCCCCGAACTGGTTGCACAAGATCTGTTGCAGGCTTTCGCGCACAGCGTGAAGTATAGCAAGGGGCACAACCGGGATAATTCGGTAAGCTGCTCCCGCCGCCTTATAAAACAGTGCTCAGCCGACCTCGCTCTTAAAACTCACGAGTTGGTTGAACAAAGCTACACCCACACTTTATTTGGGGTTGGCAGAGCAGATTTTTGTCTCACACTTTTGCAGTAGGTGCCTTGAGATTTAGACGATGATAAAGGCTGCGCGTCGGTAACTGAACCGCACCCCACAGCCCTGCATAGAATTTCTAGGTAGCAACGTTATTCGCCACGCACAACGCGCGCGATCTCATCGCGCGTATACCACTGCGCTTCCGGCTGCACCTGTGGACTCACGGCGGGTCCGGTGTCGGTCCAGCTCTGATTCTCGAGGGTCATGAGCGCTTCGACCACCATGTCGTGCGCGCACACGATCTGACACGACAGCCTGTAGTCGTGCGCTAAAGTATCTGCTTTGTCGAGGCCGAGTTTGGTAAATTCAGCCTTTGTCCAGGTCTCGGGTTCGCCTGCCAGGAAACTCACGCGGCAGGTCGTGCAACGGGCCTGCCCACCGCAGCGGTGCCCGATGGACACGCCCAAGTCCTCAATCGCCTGCACCAGACGCGTCTCTTCTGCTACCTCGGCACTCTGGCCGTTAACTGTAAGCGTCGGCATAAGCCTCCTATTCCGCGTGCGCGGCCCACAGCGCCGCCCCCACGATGCCCGCTTCGTTCCGCAACGCTGCCGGGACGACGGGCGTTTTCAGGTCTAAAAACTCCATGAATTTGTCGCTCTTTTTGCTGACGCCGCCGCCCAGGATAAATAGGTCGGGGGAAAAGATGAACTCGAGGTGCTTGAGATACGCGTCAAGCCGCCCACCCCACTTTTTCCAGTGCAAATCTTCATCTTTGCGTGCCCTATCCGAAGCCCACGCCTCGGCCTCTTGCCCACCCGCCAAGAAGAGGTGCCCGAACTCGGTGTTAGGGACGAGTGTGCCGTCCAGAAAAAGGGCGCTGCCGATGCCCGTTCCCAGCGTCAACACGATGACCACGCCCGCTCGGTCCTTCCCGGCCCCGAACGTCACCTCGGCACGTCCGGCGGCGTCGGCGTCGTTTAGGAGGTGAACCTCGCAGCCGGTGGCTTCGGTGAGCAGCGCGTCGGCGTCGAGGCCCACCCAGCCTTTGTCGACGTTTGCAGCAGACAGGGTGACGCCGCCCTTAACGATAGCCGGAAAAGTGCAGCCGACCGTGCCCTGATAGTCGAAGAACCGAACGATTTTTGCGACCGTGCGGGCTACAGCGTCGGGTGTCGAGGGCTGAGGGGTCTCGAGCCGGTACCGCTCGGTTAAGAGTTCGCCCGTCTGTGCCCGGACCAGCGCACCCTTGATACCCGAACCGCCGATGTCGATGCCGAGCAGAGGCGCGGCTTGTGCGTCATTATCCACAACGCCATTATGCCCTATCCGAGTGAAGGGTAAGACAACGTCTCGGTGTGCCGCGTCCCCGTAGAGTGACCAGCGGAGGACATCATGAAACACGTGACCATTCAAGGGGTTGAGGTGCCCGCGTTGGGCTTTGGTACCTGGGAGCTTGAGGGTTCGGATTGCGCCGACGCCGTCCAGCACGCGCTGTCGCTCGGCTACCGGCATATCGACACCGCGCAGGGCTACGATAACGAGGCGTTCGTGGGTGAAGGGATGCAGCGGGGCGGCGTACCCCGCGACCAAGTTTTTCTGACTACCAAGGTCAAGCCGGACAACTTTGGGCGTGATCGGGTGCTCTCAAGCACCCACGAAAGCCTTGCCAAACTCCGCACCGACTATGTGGACCTGCTGCTCATGCACTGGCCCAACCCGGAGGTGCCGTTAGACGAGACGCTTCTAGCGTTTCTGGAACTGCGTGAGATGGGCGCGGTGCGGCACATCGGCGTCAGCAACTTTCCGTCCAAACTTGTGAGTGAAGCGCAGAAAATCGCGCCTATATTTACCAATCAGGTCGAGTATCACCCGTATCTAGGTCAGAAGACGCTGTTAGAACAGGCCCGCGCTCAGGACTACATGCTGACCGCCTACAGCCCTATCGCGCGCGGCGAGGTGACAGACGACCCTACGCTTAAGGAGATCGGCGAGGCGCACGGCAAGAGCGCGGTGCAGGTGACGCTGCGCTGGCTTATCCAGCAGGACCACGTGGTCGCCATCCCCAAAGCCAGCTCAGAGAAAAACAGGGTTAGCAACCTGGACATCTTCGGCTTCGAGCTTTCGGACGACGAGATGGCGCGCGTATTCGCTCTCGACCGTAAAGAGCGGCAGGTCGATCCAGACGACGGGCCGGAGTGGGACGCGTGAATGGATAGCTGATCTATAGAGCTGTCTACAGTTGGTTGTTCCGTTCGGGTGCCCGAGTGTGCGAAGTCTTGCTACACTCGGGCACCGCTCATTTGAGGAGGACGGTATGGGACGCGTTAGGCAAACGGTCACAGGTTGCGCTGCGTTTTTAAGCTTCCTCTTCGTTTCATGCGCTCAGCCGGATTCGGCGCAACCAGCCTCGGACACTTTTAGTCTTAACGGGACAGAGTGGGTGCTCGAGTCGCTGAATGGTCAGCTGCTCCTTGAAGACACGAACATCACACTCGAGTTTGACGGCGGGAGGTACGGCGGATATAGCGGTTGCAATTTTTACGGCGGAGAGTATAGGTTAGATGGAACAAACCTCAGGTTCTTAAGCGGCCCCACCACAGCAATTGGTTGCGACCGACCGATCTTGCAGCAAGAAGAGCGTTACGCGCGCGCCTTTAGGTACGACACAGAGGTCGGCTACCGCGTTTCCGCCGGGCGCTTGGAGCTTTTAGGAGCTGACAACACGCGTTTAGTTTTTGTAGAACATCCGCAGTTGCCGATGAACCCCGATGACCTCGTGGGGACGAAGTGGCGGCTGCGCGCCGTCAGCGGCGAGGCCATCCCGGCTGACGCGCTGGTCACGCTCAACTTTTCTGCGGCGGGAATCTTTAACGGCGTTCTGGGGTGCATCGACTACAGCGGGAAGTACACCGCCGAGGGCGACGACATCTGGTTTGGTGAGCACGGTCACGACTACGCTCGCTGTCGTGACGAGGAAGAGTCGGACGGCGTTGAAGCCGAGCTGACGGTGAGCGGGGTGACCGACTACCGGCTCAGCAGTACCGAACTCGAGCTGCTCACCTTTTCAGGTGGGACGCTCCTTTTTACCGCGCGCTGAAGTGTCTAAACAGTTGGTAAAGGTTCAGGCTCGAGCGGCACGTGTGGATTAGAATCATTCGGGGGTTAATGATATAGCAAATCAAAACCTTACACCCCGAAAACGCTTTGCTGTGTGGCAATGGGAAAGCGGGGACACAGCTGTCCCCGCCCCCAAGACCTAGTCGCCGGACGAAGCTACTCCCCTGGAACTAAAACAGCGTCGATAACATGCACCACGCCGTTACCAGCTTGCAGATCGGTCGTGGTCACGGTGGCGCTGCCGTTGATGACAACGCTTTCCCCCTCGACGCTGACGCTGATCGTCGCGCCGTTTACGGTCTCGACCTCGGCGGTGCCGCCCGCTTCTTCAACCGCTGCGAGCACGTCGGCGGCCAGAAGCTGCTGCGGTACCACGTGGTAGGTGAGGATGTCGGCGAGGTCTTCACGCGCAAGCAGTTCTTCGGCGGTTACACCCAACTCTTCTAAAAGCGCGTTAAACGCGTCGTTGGTGGGCGCGAAAACCGTAAAGGGTCCCTCGCCTTGCAGCGTTTCGACGAGGCCCGCCGTGTCGAGCGCGCTGACCAGCGTGCTGAAGTCTTCGCTACCCGTGGCGATATCGACTACGGTCGCGGGTACGTCTCCCGTCCCACCCGACGCCGCGCCGCCCGACGCGCCGCTCTGTGCAAAGGTCAAGCCGGTCACAAGGCCAAGGGTCAACAGGGTGATAAGTCGTTTCATTCTTATTCGCCTCCATAGGGGTGCCGTAAACTGACACGGCGTCCTTGCTTATAGGCAAGGGTACGAGTCGTTGGGTTTTCGTACAGTTTCAATAGTAAACCATATTATTCTTATACGATTTGGTCACGACTTACAGACTCCCTTTAGCGTTGGCGTCGTGCACTCATAATCTGTGAGTTTAATGATAGACTGCGCTGGGGGGCTGTTTCAATATGAAACAATTTAGAGACGACACACCGCCTTCGGGCGTGACCGCACTTACCTGCGCGCAGCGTTTAATGGACGTTACGCCGCACGTGATGCAAGCTTTTCGGGAAGAGATGCGCAACCACCGTCCGGCGGAGTTTTCGGTGCCGGAGTTTCGGACGCTGAGTTATATCGAGCGTCACCGGGGTACCTCGCTCACAGCCATTACAGACCACATCGGGCTGAGTAAAGCGTCGCTTTCAAAGATTGTCGCGCGCCTCGAGCAGCAAGACTTGATCAAACGGCGTGCTGCGACAGAGGACAAACGCCGCCACACCCTCAGCCTGACGGCTCATGGACAGCGGACTCTCGACCAGGCGGAGCGCGCTACGCTGCGGTCGATAGCCGGACGCCTCAGCCATTTGCACCGTGAAGAGCTTTCGGTGATCGCTCAGGCGCTCGACCTGTTGGAGCCGCCTTTTAGCAGTGGGGCGTAGCTTTGGAGACAGTGAGTTTTGGCTAGTGTCGAGCCCGCCTGAATGTGGCAAAGCAAAGTCAGGGTGTGGAGGCAAGCCCCAGCATCCGGGGCGCTGGTGCGCGCTTTTACGGCCTAGACTAGGCTACGCTCCTTGTCCGCACCGCTTCTAGTTTCCTTGAACGGCCTTCCGACCACGGATCTCGGGAGGCTGTTTTAGAGGGCACCAACCGGGATGGTTCCCTAGAAACCGTCCCAAAATCCCTTATTCACATGTGTATGATGCGTCGCTGTTGCAACTCCTAATTCGTTAGGGTATAGTTATACGCAGCACCGGTTGCTTATCGGAGGTGTTTTGGCACGTCCTAAAGGTGAAGGGCCGACCGCAAGGGAACTCGAGATCATGCAGGTGATATGGCGTCTTGGTCCGTGTTCTGTGCGTACTGTTCTGGAGTCGCTTAACCAGGGGAGGTACAGGAAAATTGCCTATAACTCCGTTCATACGATCATGTTGATCATGCAAACCAAAGGTTTGCTGGCCCGTAGCGAGAGCGGAAAGACGCATATTTATGACGCGTCGGTCTCCCGCGAGGCGATTGAACAGAAGCTTGTCCAAGGCTTGATCGATGAGGTTTTCGGCGGTTCTGCCATGCGGCTCGTATCACGCGCCCTTTCGACGCAGGAAACCTCGGCGGTTGACGTCGACAGAATCGCACAACTGTTGGAGGCTCTGGATGACGCACAAGCTGACGAGTGACCTTTTAAACGCGCCGCTCATTCAGACCCTGGGCGAGATACTGCTTCATTCACTCTGGCAGGGTGCTGTCATCGCGCTCGTCTTGCACGGCTTGCTCTGGCTGATAAAGCCCTCGGCGGCGGCGCGGTACGCACTGAGTTACTTAGGCTTGGTCCTCTGCCTGGTCTTACCGGTGTTGACCGCTAGGGTTCTCACGCGCCCGGTGCCGATGACGCAAACGCCCGTCTCCGGCACCATGGCCGTATATGACCCAAGTGCACCGCTGCCGCACGCTCCGGGGGCGGTTGAGGCTTTTGCAGGGGGTGAGGAGCTGGCTACGCCCAGCGGTGCGCGTGTAGCCGTCCGAGTCCAGCCGTCGCAGCTACCCACGGCTTGGCATGAGCCTATACGCGGCGTATTGCGGTGGCTTGTGCTCGGCTGGTTTTCCGGATTCAGTATTTTGATGGTTCGACTGGCGCTGGGGCTCCGAGCGACGCACAAATTACGGAAGTGCTTCGTTTCGCCCGTATCGTGCGAACTCGAGGCCGCAGTCGGACGTTTAAAGGCCCGGCTGAGCATCAAGCAACCGGTAGCCGTGGTCACTTCCAAAGTTGCTGATGTCCCTCTCGTCATCGGCTTGTTCAAGCCGGTCGTGCTCATCCCGGCAGCTATGCTCTCAGGGTTGACCCCGCGCCAACTCGAGATGCTGCTAGCTCACGAGCTGGCCCACATTCGGCGCTTCGACCACGTTGCTAACCTTGCCCAAACCATCATCGAAACACTTTTGTTTTTCAACCCAGCGGCGCTGTGGATTTCTGCGCTCGTAAGACAAGAACGTGAGTGTTGTTGTGACGCGCTCGCTGTAAAGATCTTCGGAGGTGACAAGGTGGGATACGCCCGAGCACTCTCAACCCTTAACCAGATACGCGTCGTGTACCGAGTCAACCTAGCTGCCGATGGGGGGTCGCTGGTAAAGCGGATTGGGCGTCTTACCGGGACTGCGTTCGCCGAGCGCCTGCTGCCGGGTCACGGCGTCGCCGCGCTTGCGCTGGTGATTTTGCCGATGGTGCTGACCTCGGTCGTCAGCGCGCAGACCCAGGGCGGCACGCTCAGGATCGCCTACAGCACCATTCAACAGCTCGACCCGTACAAGTCCGCTGGCGGCGACGAGATCAATGCCTACGCTCAGGTTTTTGATCCCCTTATCACCTTTAGTCAGGACGACTATCAACCTGTTCCCCATCTGGCCGAGAGCTGGAGGATGCTGAACGCTACGACCTGGGTTTTCACGCTTCGTGAAGGCGTGACCTTCCAAGACGGCAACGATGTGTTCCCCGAGGGCGAAGGTCGAGAACTCACGGCTGCCGACGTGGTCTATTCGATCAACCGTTTTCTCGAGGTGAGTACCGCGTTTACATTGGGCGACGTCAGGGAGGTCACTGCCGTAGACCGCTACACCGTCCAGATCAGAACGGCCGCGCCGGACCCGTTTCTAGTAACCGACCCCAACCGGCTGGGCCGAGTCCTCATCGTGCCGCGAGAGGCCATCGAGCAGCTTGGCGAAGAGGCGTTTGCGCGCAACCCCGTCGGTTCAGGCCCGTTCGAGCTCACGTCGTTTACCCTAGACCAGAGTCTAGAGTTTACCCGCAACGAGGACTACTGGCTGCCCGTCAATCTAGACGGTCTCGAGTTCGTGTTTATCCCTGACCCTACGGTCCAGACCATCGCCTTAGAATCCGGCGACGTCGACGTGATTCCCTACATTTTTAATGTGGACTCCGTCAGCCAGCTTTCCGAGAACCCGGACCTCACCTTAATCGAGGGCTTCGGCTCCTACCGCGGGCTCGGCTTCAACGTGACCACCCCGCCCTTCGATGAGCTGGCCGTGCGCGACGCCATCTCTAAAGCAATTGACATTGACGGTGCGATAGCCGCCGTCGTCGCACCGTTCGGCGTCCGGGCGTACGGACAGGTGGCCCCGTGGACCGGATTTGAGACCGACGCAAGCCTAGCCAACCTGTGGGAGTACAACCCCGACGCCGCGCTCGCCGAACTTGCTGAGGCGGGTTTTGCTGATGGCGACGGTGACGGCATTTTAGACCGTGATGGGCAGCCGCTCAGCTTCGACATCAAGACCATCGCCGGATCTCACGTGCGGGTCCTGACCATCCTGGTAACTCAGATGCAAGAACTCGGTATCGACGCGAACCTGCTGCAACAAGACGGTGCCGTGTGGGGCGATGATCTTCAGCAGGGCAACGATACCGGCGTCTTTTTCGACTACAGCTTTTCGGGAATCACCGGTCTCTACTCATTGTTTCATAGCAGCAACAACGGGCGCAGTAACACGCACTTTTACAGCAACCCCGAGGTCGACGCCCTCCTCGATGAGGCGAGCCGGACCCTCGACTTTAGAGCACGTAACAACCTTTGGCTCGAGGCGCAGCGGCTCATCATGCGGGACCGCGTCGTCATCCCGCTCTACTTTGAGAGCGGCTACGCGGTCACCAGCAACCGCGTACAGGACTTTGTTCCGGCCATCGCTGGGCTTCATCTCGTGTCTACCGAAAACAATGTGTCGTTGTCCGAATGAGCAGGTTGCCGCGAGCGACTTGTGGCTAGCGCGACCCGTTTGCCATGCTGACGTTCATCGTTAGACGCCTTATCACGATGATTCCGGTACTTTTCGGGATCACCTTTATCACCTTTATGCTCGTCACCTTCGCGCCCGGTGACGCCATCAGCCTCATGCTCGGGTCGGAAACGGTCAACGTCGAAAATGTTGAACGTTTAAGAACCGAGTTGGGTCTCGACAACCCTTGGTATATCCAGTACCGCGATTACATGTTCAACCTCGTCCAGGGTGATCTGGGTACCTCAATCGTTTCGCAACAACCTGTCACCAGGCAGATCGTCGAGCGCTTTCCCAACACGCTGCTCCTGACCGTGGGGGCCATGATCGTGGCCCTCCTCATCGCCTTACCCGTCGGGGTCATCGCCGCGGCGCGTCGCAACCGTCCCGCCGATTACGGCACCATGTTCTTTTCGGTGGTGGGTGTAGCGATGCCCAACTTCTGGCTGGGCCTGCTCCTTATCATCGTGTTCGGTCTTCAACTCGACTGGTTGCCGATCAGGGGGATGGGCAGCTTGGAAGAAGGACTCTGGGACTTCGTCAGCCATCTCATCTTGCCCGCGCTCACGCTGGGAACAGCGCTCGCCGCCATCCTTACACGGCTGACCCGCAACGCCATGCTCGACGTCTTGGCGGAGGATTACGTCAGGACGGCGAGGGCCAAAGGGCTTACGTCGTTTAACATCCTCTTTAAACACGCCCTCCGTAACGCTGTGATGCCGGTGGTGACGACGGCTGGGCTGCAATTCGGCGCGCTTCTCGGAGGCGCGGTCATCACCGAGACCGTCTTTTCGTGGCCGGGGCTGGGGCTCCTGTCAATCAACGCGATCCGGCAGCGCGACCTGCCCTTGATGCAGGGCAGCGTTCTCGCATTTGCTCTTTGCTTTATGATCGCTACCCTTCTGGTCGACCTCCTCTACGCTGTTATCAATCCGAGGATTCGCTATGGCTAGTGAAGCGGTTCGCTCTCCTTCACGCTTCAGGCCTGAGAACCGAGTTTTGCGCGCGTTTTTCCAGAACCCTCTGGCGCTGCTGGGAGCCCTTTTGATCGTCGCACTGGTCGTGGTGGCCGTCACCGCACCGTGGGTCGCGCCCCACGACCCGCTCGAGCTCGACCTGCTAGCACCTTATTTGCCTCCGGGCAGTGAGGGGCATCTGCTCGGCACGGATAACTTCGGGCGTGATATTCTCTCCCGGCTTATCTACGGCTCAAGAATTTCGCTTTTTATCGGCGTCATCGTTGTAGGAATTGCTTCGGTTGTGGGCGCGTTGCTGGGGTTGGTGGCTGGTTACTTGGGTGGGTGGGTCGACACTCTCATCATGCGCGCGGTTGAGATTTTCTACGCCTTCCCCTTTTTAATTCTGGTGATCGCTGTGATTGCGCTTTTTGGACCAAGCATCTTTAACGTGATGTGGGTTTTAGGCGTTGTGAGCTGGCCCGTTTACGCTCGGCTTGTGCGGGCTCAGGTTCTGACGCTGCGCGAAACGGAGTATGTCGAAGCGGCTCGGGCGTCCGGTGGGGGAGCAGGGCGCATCATGCTCCGCCATATCCTGCCCAACGCGCTCACCCCCCTTCTGGTAACGGCGACGTTCGGCATTCCTGAAGCCATCCTGGCCTCGGCTGCGCTGGGCTTTTTAGGCTTGGGCGTGCAGCCGCCCACACCGGAATGGGGCGTGATGGTCAGCGAAGGCAAAGACTTTATCCGCATCGCGCCGACGCTGATCATGTGGCCAGGTCTGGCTATCATGCTGGTGGTCGTAAGTTTTAACTTTGTCGGAGATGGGCTCCGCGACGCTCTAGACCCACGTCAGGTAGAGAGGTAGGCTGTGATAGACACGACACGAGCCCTCGAGCGCGTACCCCCTTTTGAACGTTTTTACACCGTGGACGAGCTTTTCGCTCACGCTAAAGCCATCACAGAAGAACATCCGCGACTGGCGAGTTATCAAAATGTCGGTGTCTCTACCGACGGCGAGCCGATCCCGATGGTGCGTATTGGCGACGGCGAGGAGCACATCTTGCTTTTCGCCTGTCCGCACCCCAACGAGCCCATCGGGGCCATGTTAGTCTACTTTCTGCTCGACGAACTTATCGCCGACGAAGGCCTCCGCAGGGGCCGGAGCTGGTTTTTACTTCCCTGTGTCGACCCCGACGGCACGCGTCTGAATGAAGGCTGGTTCGCGGGTCCTTATACCATCCAGAACTACGCCGAACACTTTTACCGGCCCCGCTCCGAAGAGCAGGTCGAGTGGACCTTTCCTATCGACTACAAAGATTTGCACTTTAGTACACCCATGCCCGAAACCAAAGCCCTGATCAGCGCCTTTGAGATAGCGCAACCCGGTCTCGTCTACTCGCTTCACAACGCGGGGTTCGGCGGCGTCTACTACTACATCTCACATGACCTAAAAGACGCTTATGAGGCGTTTTACAAAATTCCTGAAGAGCGCCACTTGGCCCTCTCACTCGGCGAGCCCGAGATGCCGTGGGCCGTCGAATTCGTCCCGGCGGTCTATAAAACGTCGTCTATCGGCGAGGCCTACGACTACTATGAGACTTACGGCGCGCAGCCACCTGCTGAACTCATTCAGGGGGGGGCCTCGAGCTACGACTTTTTGCGGGGGCGCGGCGACCCCGTCATGCTCATCGCCGAACTGCCCTATTTTCAGACTCAGCAGATCGCCGACCAGACGCCGACCAAGCTGACGCGCCGCGCCGTGATTTTGGCGGGTGTAGACGAAAGCCGCGAGATGGTCGCCGCTTTGACGCGCCTGCTCGAGCGCATCAAGCCTGAGATGTTTCTAGACACCCGCTTTTACCGAACGGTGTGCTCGTTTGTTGAGCAGATGGAGAACAGCTTGGAGAGCAAGCGTGTTTGGGCCGAGGAGGCTGAGGGCATGGACCATATTGCTACCGCAGCTCAGGAGGTCGACGAACGCTTCATCGGTTCCTTCTATCGCCTGCTCATCGCCAGCATGTTGCGCCGCGCGCTCGACGCCCAGATCGCCGTGACGCCCAGTGAACTGCTTAAAGCGAGCCGAGCCGAACTCGAGGCGCTCCTAACCCGCTGGACCGCCTATCTCGAAGACAACCTCGACTACACGGCCATCCCAATCAAGACGCTCGTCGAGGTGCAGTACGGGGCGCTCCTCACAGTTCTGGCGTCAGAGCGTTTTGCGGGTACGGCCCGCAACGCGTGATACGCTCGTCAGCACCTCGGTCAACGCGCTCAGGTTTGCACAGCCGCTTAAGGACAGAAGCGTGACCCAGCCAGCAGAAACAGTCGGTGTCGTGAGCGAGATCGTCGTCTATCCGATCAAGTCGGCTAAGGGGATCAGCCTCGACACAGCTCAGGTGGAACGGTGCGGCTGCCGGTTCGACCGCCAGTGGATGCTTGTGGACAGTGAGGGCGTTTTTCTGTCCCAGCGCCAGCTTCCTCGCATGGCGCTCATTTCACCGCGGCTGACAGAGGATGAGCTTATCGTCGACGCGCCCGGTATGGAACGCTTGGTTCTACCTTTGGTTTCGGACGAGCAGCCACTGAAAAACGTGAGCATTTGGGGGGACATTTGCCGTGCTACGCCCGTAGGGTCAAGCGCGGACAAATGGTTTAGCACCTTTCTTAAGACGCCCTGTACCCTGGTTCGCTTCCCTGAGTCAACCCGCAGGCCCGTCGATCCGACCTACGCCAAACCCGATGACCAGGTGGGTTTCGCGGACGGCTTTCCCTTCTTGCTCCTATCACAAGCCTCGCTTACCGATCTCAACACCAGAGTGGATCAAGCTTTGCCCATGACCCGTTTTCGGCCCAATCTGGTCGTCAGCGGTTGCTCCCCATACGCCGAGGACACCTGGAAGGAGATCTCTATCGGAGACGTCGGCTTCCGCGTCGTCAAACCCTGTGCACGGTGCAGCATCACGACCGTTGATCAGGTGACTGGAACAGCCGGTAAAGAACCCTTGCGAACTCTGGCCGGGTACCGCAGGGTCGGAAAAAAGGTGATGTTCGGCCAGAACCTGATTCACGATGGTCGCGGTTTGGTCCGAACGGGGGACGTTGTTAGAGTTACAGCGTATTGGTGAGTCTTTTGAGGAAAATGCGGACGCCGGTTACGGCTTTGCTGTTGATCAGCTGAGAAGTGCGTAGATGTTGACGTTGGTATGCAGCAGGGTAGCCACGAGCCACGCACCCTCCTGGTGGCGGCTGACGCTGTCCCTCCTCGTTGTCCCACACGCTTTGACGCTCAGGTAAACGGTGGCGGCACCTTTCAAAGGCCAAATGTTCACAATGTACGCAGGGCCTGGCCCTGTTCTACAGACTAAATACGTGCAGGATCGGCGCTTAGGTGCAGCCTATCACCCTCACTAAGCGGCTCGAGCTTCGGCAAAACCAGCCGGAAGCTGTCAGTGCGGGTTTGCGAGCCTCAGCGGCGCTTCGACCACCAGGTCCGGGTCCCTCGAGTCTTGGATGACCTGATGAACCTCTAAGACGTTGCGCCCTGAAAACGCCTCGCGGGGCAGCGTGCTGCTCTTGGCGTGTCCCTCCCGAAACGCTTCTGAACTCGTCCACGCCTCGAAGTGTGCGTAGGAGTCCCAATAGGTGAGGACGATGTAGGGCTGCCCAGCGCCGCTCGGGCGTAGCACTTGGTTGAAGAGAAAGCCCGGCATGGCGTCGACCATACGGGCGCGGTTTTGAAAGCGCTCCTCGAAGGCTTCGGCGTATTCGGGGTTGACAAAGATTCTGTTGGCGACGCTAATCATGTGGGTATCCTAAAACCTATGTTCTAAGTATGGGTATGTCACGGATAACAAACAAGTTTCAGAGTTTTCACTTAAGGGATACACTTAATTATGGCAACAAAAAAGTCTTCCACGCCCGACCCAACCCGTGCGCGTCGTGTAGAGCAGTTGGCAGAGCTTGACCGCGTACTGGCCGATCTTAGGGGGCAAAGGAACAACCTGCGAACCAAGCAGAAGAAGCAGCTAGAGTTGTTGACCAGCGCTGCTAAAGGTCATTACGAAGAGATGGACAAACTTTCAAAAAAAGCACCTGCTGAGAAAGTTACAGACCTCGCTCTTGGAGAAATCAACTACACAATCGAAGAAACCAAAAAACTGCTAAGCGATGATGTTTTTATTCAGCGCTTCAACGTGTTTATAGCTGCGGGTGATAATCCGGAGCTTAG
>CADCWP010000361.1 GCA_902806425.1 uncultured Truepera sp. | reverse complement strand
GTAACGGTATTTATTCGGCCACGCCGGAATCAAAAGTTCAGGCGGAGCCAATGAAACTAAGACTAGGAGAGCCGACCAGTAGGACCGCTCACCTATCCGACCGAAGGCTTATAGAGGTTTACTTAAAAGCTTAAGAAAACCCACATCGAAGGGTAACGATGAACCTAGCGATTCTGGGTGCAACCGGCGGAACCGGACAAGAACTCACGAAGCAAGCCCTCGCCCTCGGCCACACGGTCAAGGTGCTCGTGCGGTCACCTGACAAAGTCACCACCCGGCACGACCGGCTCGAGGTCGTCAAGACGGACCTGCTCAGCGAGTCGGCATCTGCGCTAGCGGAAAAGCTCGGGGGCAGTGAGGTCGTACTGTCGGCTTTGGGGGTGGCCAACCTCGGCATCACCCACTTCTACTCGGATACCGCCAAACAGCTCGTCGCTGCCGCGCAGCAGGCCCACATTAAACGCTTGATGATCGTCTCTTCCGTGGGTGCGGACCCAGCCGATCACGAGCCCTGGTGGTACTTATGGTTCGTGCGGCGTTTGCTCGTCAACTACTACGTCGACATGGCGCGTATGGAACAGTTCGTGATGGACACCGCCGATCTCGACTGGATCATCGTCCGCCCTTCGTACCTCACCAACGGCGAAAAGACCGGCGTCTACCGCGTGACGCCGCGCTACGCGCCTGTAGGGGGCATCCGCATCTCGCGCGCCGACCTCGCCGACTTTATGCTCAAGCAGCTCGAGGAGGACACTTACGTCCGGCGAACACCCGCCGTTGCCTATTGAAAAAGGTTGCTACACGCGTGCCGACTCGGTTTCGAGCGTGCGCCGGTCGTCTTGTCGGTGCAGGTCCGCGTAGGGCCAGCCGTAGGCTAGAGATTGATCCGTTTAAACTTCCTTTTCCTCTCCGGCCTTTTATCCTTCTGTACATCGCTCTACCACTTGGGAGGCAGATGTGTTTACAGGGACCGTGCAATCAAAGCGTTTTTACGGACGCTTTCAGCCAGTAGCCTTAACCCTGAAGCTCATCACCATACAAGCTCATGTGCGTGCTCAAGCAGCCAGTGGGCTGTTCTTAACGTCTCGGCGCGGCTGAGCACAGCCTGAATTGGATTTGGCAGAAATACCGCTTCAGCAAGCCAGTAGAGCGGTACGCGGGCCATCTCAAACGGCAGTGCCCTACGTTCTTGAAGGGTCAGAGGCCGCGAACTCGTCGCGTCATAGCGTGCTAGAAGCTCGGGTATGCGGTGCCACGACCATGAAGCGTGATCTCGAGTCGGCTCGAGCCGCTCGAGCATCCAGAAAAGGGCGTAGGCAACGTCGAAGACGCGTTCATGGTGGGCCACGAAGTCGAAGTCGCAAACTGCAACAATATCGTTTCGTCTCCAGAGCAGGTTGGCCACACCAAAATTCTCATGAATAAACCCCTGCGGTAATCGGTGTGCGTGCTCTAACCACCACGCCTGCATATCGTTTAGAAGCAGCAAACTAACGTCGCAGAGCGCGAGCGCTTCCTGGGCGTCCGGATTCATCATCACCCTGATACGCTGCTGCCCAGCTCGCGTCTATTTGATGAGTGTTTCGGGACTTCCGTAATTTTGGACCTGGGTGCGGGAATCACGGCTGCGAGCGACCCGGACAGAGCACCGTCAACCTTCCCAACAACGAAAAAGCCTTTTCGTAGCGTTCCCACGATTCCACCGCGCCACTGTTGGGAACGAAGGGCTCGAGTTCCAACACCCGATGGTCAAATGCTGCAACCATGCGTCCGTCGGCTTTGGGTAGAGACAGAATTATGGGAAGGCGCTGCGCCTTTAACTGGTGTCTAAGGTGCTGAAATGCTCTAAGACGTGGGCGCGTTACCCAGGGACGGTACACACGGGCGACGAACCGACCTTTGTCTGAGGTTACAGGTGCGTTAAGGTTATATGCGCCGCCCAGATCGGCCATACTCATAGCAACACCCAGCTTGTAGGTTCGCTCGAGATACCTGTGGAAGCTATCTGTAACCAAAGCACGCGGGCCGGTGGGAAACGGAATCTTCACGAAATGCGCCAGTCTATCGTTTGCACTTCATCCTCCCAGATTCCTGTTGTCGCAAGCAATAAAGAGCACTACATGAGCATATATAGAGACCGAGCCGGTATTAGCCGTGCGGTCAATGACCGCACGTGCGCAGAAGGGGTCTTACACCACCCCAGCGCCTTTTGCCTGACCAAGTTGTGATAGGGTCAGCGCGTGGTGCGTGACCGCCTTCTGACTTACGCCGAGCACAAGGTTCACCGGCAGGTCAGAACGTGGCTGAGCGCCGAAGCCATAACCGCGAACTTGCGTCAGGAACTCGAGGGCGACCGAGAGCGCCTCTACAGCGACGCGCTCGCCGCCGAGTTCAGGCACTACTGCTCGGTTGCGGGGACAAATGCGGACGACTATAAAAACCGTTTGCTGAGCGTCGGCGGGCTCGAGCTTTTAACCGGCATCCGCTTTTTGGGTCTCGATATAGCGAGGCCGTTTGTAGACGTTATCTATCAGAGCGAAGCCGTTTTGACCCCGGACCAGCTAAGCGCCGTGCAGGACGCCATTCGTCAGGAGTTCGCCGTTTTTAGGCCCGAACGATTGCGTTTTTACAGCTCGTCTCACCTGCCACACCTTACGGGTGACGGCGATAAGCGGCTGCTCGCTGCGCCGCTGGCGGTGATGCTGGGGCAGACTAAGTCGGACGCCCTTTACCGTGTGAAGGTGAGGCAGGCAACCTCGCTCACGTTCTATCCCGAGTACGCCGCCATCTACTGCGAACTTCATGTCGAGAGTCCAAAGCTGCGGGCTGTGACTCGAGCCGAGAGCGTGGACGACCTGCAAGGGTATCTGGAAAGCGGCCTCCTGTTTGAGATTTTTGTTGACGAGGCGTGGGCGGGCGTGACGGCGGTTTTCAGAGACGTGAACACCGGACTCGGCGGCCTCTGTGTGGGCGAGATCGTCCTCGCCAAAGCGTTTCGGGGGCAGGGGCTTGGAAGCGCCGTGCAGCTTCAGCTCGCGCTACAGCTCCTCAGTCAGGGCTCGGGACAGGGTGAACTGCTCTTCGGCACTATCGGCGCGGCTAACGTTCCCGCACAGCGGGCGGCGCTGCGGGCCGGACGGGTCGACCTCGGCGGGCACGTCTGGGTGCCGCTTTGAGTCAGAGTTGTAGGGGCAAAATGTAAGTGTTGTAACCATCTCTAAAGATTTTCGGCTTCAAGAAGCGATTTCTGTAACCTCTACGTCGTGAACACGCTGTTCGGGTGGCCGTGGTAGTCGGTGAAAGGGCCTCGGTACGCAAAGCCCTACCGTAGATGTAACGCTCGAGCGTGGGCGAATGACGCCCCTACCCCGGTGGCTTTAGCGGTACGCATCGGTTCGACTTCACCCCTTTTTGCGTCCAGTTCTCTGGGTGCTCCGCAGCCGAGTGATCTAGCGCCCCCAAACCGACTCGAACGTAAGGGCGAGCGCAACGCCTCCAAAGGGGCTGCATGAACAACTTTTTGGACTTGGCGCGTGGCCAGAGTGGTGTAGATAGTACCCAGAATGCTCTGTTAAACCTTTGGGGAAAGCCAGAATCGCCTAAACGTTTGCCCCTTTGCTCTTTTAACGCCTCACTAGACCCGCTCCAACCTCCAGTGCGGTTCGGGCGGCAGTTCAACGCCGATTTCAGCACCGGGCCGCACCTCACCCCCGGCCAGCACTACGCCCATCACGCCAGCCTTGCGGAAGAGGTTACCCTCAGCGTCGCGGCTCAGCACAGCTTTGAGCAAGCCCGGTTGCAACGCGTCGAGCTGAACGCACGGGTTTCGCAGACCCGTCACCTCGACGACCGCCTCCGCACCGAGATGCAGCCGCGTATGGGTCGGCAAACCGAGCAGATAGACACCCTGCGTCGTGATGTTCTCGCCCAAACTGCCAGCAGCAACGTCGAACCCTCGAGCCGTCAATACCTCAAAGAGTTCGGCGTGGATCAGATGCACCTGCCGCAGGTTGGGTTGCGTGGGGTCGGCGGCGACCCGCGAGCGGTGTTTGACCTTCACACCCGCGTGGGCGTCGCCCAAAACGCCTAAACCGCTCACCAAGTGGATGCTCGGCCTCTCGGTTTTGCTGAAGGTATGCTCGGCGCTGACACTTACTGCCGTCACGGTAGCGCCTGTCAGATCAAACACCGCGAGCCACCTAAAATGTTCTGATCCCGGCGTGCAGCTCATCACCGAGGAAGGTCAGCTCTAAAAATTGGCACGCGTCGAGGGCGTCGATCATCGCAAAAAAGTAGGTCTTGTCGAGGTAGATACCGTCCGGCATGACGGTGTGCCCGTAGACGCCGAAGCGACACCCCGACTGTTGCGCCAATTCGGGTTTGTCACGCCACCACCTCCGGGTGTCGGGGTCGTGATAAAAGAAAGTGTCGTAGACGCCCATCCCCGGCAGTGGTCCGGCGTGAGCGAACTGCACGTCGCCGATGACCTTTTGGCGCGGAAAATTCGCCATCCAGCTTCCCAACTCGTCGGGCAGCATCAAGCCGCCCTTGGACGGGTCGAACTCGCTGTGCTCTAACCCACCCTGCGTCGCCAGGGTGTAGTGGCGCGTCAGGGCGGCCTCGTCGTGGTTGCCTAAGATGACGCTGACCGCGCCGGAGGAGCAGTCCATATACCCCTTGAAGCGGCAGAGTTCGCGAATCTGCGCCTTGGCGGCGCGGCGCAGGTGACGGGGGTCGGAGGCGTCGAAGGCTTCCTCACCAACCGCCTGCGCGTAGCTTTCGGGGTCTTTATAATGCACCAGGTCGCCGATCAACACGACCTCGGTACTCCCGCTCAGAAGGGTCTGAGTCGCCTCGCCTACGCCGCTGGCGACCCCGGCGGCGCGCAGCGCCCGCCACACCTCAGCCCACCGGCCATGCACGTCGCCGAGGGCGATGACCTTGTGGGGCACGGGAGAATCGAGGGTCACGGCAATTTCACAGGTGCCTTCACGCGTCGGGGCGCTCCATAAGGAGTTCACGCAGACGCGCGTAGAGTTCGCGGGCTGCCTGCGGGTCGCTGCCGTAGCCGCCATAGGTGTTGAGCAGCTTTGCGGCTTGAAGGCCACGGCCCTCGCTTTTAAGCCGGTCGAGAAGCTTGTCGATAGCCTGTTGACCCGCAGACTTGGTCGGTGACACCGAGGCGGGCGGGGGGGCCGCGCTGGGCGCTCGTTCAGCTGCCGGGGTCACCTCAGGGGCGTCGGTGGGGGTATCGTCGGGGAGGTCTACAGCGGTATCGGTAGCGGCGTCGGGCTCATAGAGAATCTGCCCCTGCTCGGCGTCGAAGTCGACCCACGGCAGCTCGTCCAAAGCTACGGGCGAGCGCAGGCCGAAAAACGCCGCCGCCGCCGCCAAGGCGTCCTCCGCCGCCGCCTCTACGCCCGTATATTCGGTATAGGCAACCGCCGCCGACTTATGCACGTCCGAAACGGTGCCTGGAGCGCTCCTAACGGTGAGGGTGCAGCAGAGACCGCGTTCACCCATCCCCACGAAGCTGTGCGACCAGCCGCCTACACCGAGCACCGCGTCGAGCCGAGATGTGACGACCGCCGCCGGGAGTTGTGGGCGCACCTGCGCGCTGAGTTTGTCCGCTGACACCCTTACGACGCGCCAGGTCAGCTCCGAGGCGGCAAAGGGGGCGGCGAGGGCGTCCCAGGGGGCTGTTTCCACGCCCTACAGTATAGCGGTAGCGGCCCCTGGGCGAAGCATATCTAACAGTTCGAGCAGCCCGTGCAAACGCCTATAATGCGCCCATGCGTTTTATCGGGCTGTGTATAGGGTTGTGCTTGGCCGGGATTTTGACGACGGCCTCGGTACAGGGGCTCCGTAGCAGCTTAGAGCCCGGTGCCGGTCAGGCTAAAGCACCGGAGGGCCGAGCCATCGAGCACTTTCAGCCCGATGTGAGCACCGGCGGCGACCCTGTATCCGTGGTGACGCGCGTCCGCGGGGGGCTCGAGGCGCGGGGGGGCGGCCTCCTGCGCTGGCGGCTGAGCTTTCCCGCGGGCAGCGGCACCACCACCGAACCGCTCCTCACCGCAGGGCGGCTTTACGTCGGGCACGGCAACAGCGTGCTGCGCCTCGAGCCCCGCACCGGAAGGGTGCAGGAGCGCTTTATCGTCTCCGGCCCGGTCGCGCGGCTTGCGCGTCTGGACGACGCTACCGTCGCCGTCACCGTGCGGCATTCGGAAGGGGTATCGGAACGCTTTACGCTGCGCGGGGACGCCGTGCGGGAGCCCGTGCGGTTCGGTCTCGACCCGCGGACGTTCGGCTACCTTCGCGCCGAAGCGAACGTGAGCGACCCGGCGGCCCGGTTGGCGAAGGACCCCACTAACCCTTGGCTTTACCTGGCGCGCGGGCTCGCGCCAGGGAAGGACGCCGGGACGGCGCGGGAGAGTTTCGCACAGGCGGTAGAGACCGCCACGACCTTTTACGACCTCGCCGGACTCGCCACGGTTTTGGAAGGAGCGGGCGAACGGGCGCTCGCGGCGCGCGCCTTCGACGCGGCCATGAAAGACTTTGCCGCCCGCAGCTACGACCCACGGCTGCTCACAGACGCCTCCGTGGAGGCCGCCTACCGGTTTCCCCTGACGCCGCTTAGGGCGGCGCTATCCGTGGGCGACGATATAAGCGCCGGGTTTTGGGCCGAGCGGCTCTACCTGGCCGCCCCGGACGTTCCGGGCGCACGCGCGGCGTTCGCGGCGTACGCCGCGCTGCTCCGTGAACTAGCCCCGCCCGAAGACGCCGCCCTCTGGGAACGCCGCGCCACGGAAGGCAACATCGGCCCCAACGCCCTCGACCGCGCCGCGTCTACGTTGGCTCGAGCGGGGTGGCGGGTGGCGCTGGCCCTACTCGTCGCCTCCGCAGCGCTGCACCTCACCCTGCTCGCCAAATACGCGCACGCGCGGCGCGCGGACCGGCTGCGGGGGAGCCGGCCCTTTGCCCTCTGTTACCCCACACTGAGCGAAAAGCTCGTGCTGCTCCTCCTTCTCGCGGCGGTGCTGGCGTGCGCCGCGTTAGGGAGCTGGTACGGCGTCTCCCGCGCTCCGCCGGTCACCGCTTCGGGAACGCTGCTGGGCCGCGCCGCGCAGGTTTATCTAGCTACCAAGCTGACCGGCCCCCGAGCCGCCTTTATCCGAAGCTACGCCGCGCAAGCTGCCGGTGACGTCCGCAGCGCGCGGACCCTGCTCAAAAGCGCGGGCGAGGACGCCCCGGCCCTCAACAACTTGGGGGCGGCGACGGGCGACGCTGCACTCTTTCGGCGGGCACTGGCGCTCGACTCCGGCCTCAGCGCTGCCCACTACAACACCGGCGACACCGCGCGCCTGCCCTTTCAGAAGGGCTATCTGCCGGGAAGACCGGCCTTAGCAGTACCCACGGCGACCGACTTTCAGAACGCGACTACCGGCAGCTGGCAAACTGCCCTGGCGCGCGCCTTTACAGGCTCGCCGCTGACGCAGACCCCGCCCCCCGGCCTCAATCTCCCCCTCTGGCGCGCCGCGCAGGCCCTCTTTCTGCTCACTGTTTTTGTTCACGTGGTTTTTCTTTTCGTCCCCCGCCCTCAGGGTGCCCGTAGCGCACCACGTCCCTGGGGTTACGGGCTGCTCGCGCTGCTGGTTCCCGGGGGCGGCCTAGCCGACGAAGCGTGGGGAATCTTTCTGCTCGTCCCTTGGGCCGTCCTCGGGCTCGAGGCGCTTTCACGGCTTTTGAATCCGCAAGTTAGCCTAGGTTTCTCACCGACGACCCTTTTTCTCGTTTTGGGGAGCGTCTACCTGATCAACACCGTCGCCGTCACCGTCGAAGGGTTTTCACACCGGCTGAGGCGACGGGCGCTCGAGCGCCGTGCCGCCCGAAGCGCGTAAGCGACACCTTAAACTCAGCCGTG
Source organism: uncultured Truepera sp. (assembly GCA_902806425.1). GTDB lineage: Bacteria > Deinococcota > Deinococci > Deinococcales > Trueperaceae > Truepera. The sequence goes on along the minus strand of CADCWP010000361.1, from coordinate 6,671 downwards.
AGCGGCCTCAGCCAACCGGGTTTAGGCGGGCCGTTTACGCGAACCCTTAGACGCTCGCACCGCGCGACTACAAGACACCCAGAAACCTTAGGTTCCCCTACAGACAGGCGAGCGGACGCTTCACCATAGTAGGGGTAGGAGGCTCCATGACACCTGACCGACCCGACGACGCGTCCACCGATGCCCGCGAGCTAGCCGAAGGACGCGAACCCGACGACGTAGAGCGCGACCCCGTTCAAGACGAGCTGGCGACCGACCCGACGCTCCCTGACCCTGAAGACGAGCTGATGGAGCGCGAGGACACCCACTACACGACGCTCGAGGACAGCAACGAGTAGTGGCGGCAGCTAAGGAACGACCATAAGGGGTGACTCCCGTCACCCTTGCAACCGGACTCGTCCCCGATCCGGACGGCGAGACCGACCCTGACCGCTCACGGCCGATACCCTTGACGCTTCGATGCGCCGATGGACGAGGAGAACCTCGAGAACGAACTTCCCGAAGTGGGCGTCTACTCGGGGGACAGTGAGTCAGAGCAGATATGGAAGATGACAAGAGAGACCGCTACGGCGAAGTATAACCCGTGCGGGCTAGACCTTTATAGACCATAAGGGCCAAGACGAAGGGCCGATGCACAAAGCCGCAGGTAGTAGCTAGCATGGGACCATGACGACCCCAGAGATCAGGTCCTTTATTCAGCGCCTTACGCGCCGCGAACTCATACCAGGTGAACTCGCCGCCCTTACGACGAGAGACCTAGACGACATCAACGCCTATCTAGCCGAGTGCGCCGAGGTCACTCGGGCACCTTATGGCTACGGTGGAGGTCTCGCGAGCGCCACCTCCAGGTCGGACCCGGCTGCGCCACGACGGACCTATACCGAGGCGGAAATCTTGGCCGAGTTTGGGGTACTTCGCTAAGTTGGGGTTGCTGGAGGGTACAGGCTACACGCGCTTTAAGAAGATCGCGGAGGCTATACACCTCCGCGATCTTCTGCTTCGATTTCTAAGCGAACAGCTGGAGCGGCAGGTAAAACGACACCACCCAGTTCGGCTGGTCGACGATCTCGCTGATGCGCAGGTCACAGGCGACGCTCGAAAGTAGGTACGCGTCCTCGGGAAGTAGCCCGTAGGTCTTGCCCAGATGCTCGAGCATGGCGAGCACCGCGTCCCGGCTCGCCGTCATCAGGTCGGCGTTCACGCCCGTGGTGACGTAGTACCCTTTGGCATCCAGATGCCGCGTCACCGGGCCGGTTGTCTCGAACTGCGGCGCGGGCAGGTTTGCCCCCTTGACGAGGTCGAAGCGCACCGTCACCACCATCGGCGACTCGATGGCGGTGCCGCAGACCTCACCGTCCCCCTGCGCGGCGTGCGTATCGCCGACCGAGAAGAGTGCCCCCTCGACCTGTACCGGCAGGTGCAGTGTGCTGCCGACCGCCAAGTCGCGGATGTCGAGGTTGCCGCCGCACGCGCGTGGTGGCACGACGCTATGGGGGCCCGGTTCGGCGGGTGCTACGCCAATCGTCCCGGGAAAGGCTTTGAGCGGGACGTTGATGCCGTCGGCGAAGGCGGCGCTCTCCCCTGCCCCGAAGGTCCAGGTCTTGAGGTGCGGGTCCCTAAACTGATCCGCCAGCAGCCCGAAACCGGGGATGTTGGCCGTCCAGCCCCAACCGCTCGGCCTAAACTCGAGCAGCCTCACGCTGAGGGCGTCCCCCGGCTCCGCGCCCAGAACCCTGACCGGGCCGGTGACGGGGTTGATCCTGCCGAAGTCGAGCGTCGTCACCTCGCCGACGGTTGAAGCGGCGTGCAGCTGCCCCCCCGAGGCGTCGAGCGTCTCGAAGGTGACGGTCTCGCCCGGGGTCACCTCCAAAACCGGCTCGAGGGCGTTGTCCCAGCCCGTATGGCTGTGGGCGCTGTGGATCGTCCGGGCGGCAGCGTTACTGGACATAGACGTGCTCGTAATCGACCGGCGTGTGCGTCGGGTCCACAAACGCGCCCTCCGGCCCCCCTAGGCGCGCCGAATGCACCGTATAGCGCGTTTCGTTAAAGACTGGGACCCACGGCGCATCGTCCATCACCTGCGCGTAGATATCTCGCCACGCCGCCACCCGCGCCTCGGCCTGGTCGGGCTGCACCATCGCGTCGGCGGCGGTCGCCTGCGCGTCAAGCTCCTCATTGCAGTACCAGGCCCAGTTCCAGCCGCCCTGTGTGGCCGCTGAGCAGCTCAGGATGGGCCAGTAAAAGTTGCTGGGGTCGGGGTAGTCGGCAATCCACGCCATCCCGCCCGACCAGACCATCGGCGCGCCCCCCTGCTCGCCACCCGCCGCGATCACCGTGCTCTGCGCCTGGGTGCGGAGTTCGGCGTCGATGCCGACCGCCGCCAAGTCCTGCTGAATCGCCTGGGCGATGCGCGGGTTCGGGTCGGTGTTGGTGGCGTAGAGCTGCGTGGCAAAGCCGTCCGGGAAACCCGCCTCGGCGAGGAGCGCTTTCGCCCCCTCCGGGTCGTAAGCGTAGCCCGTATAAGCGTCGTCGTAACCGGGCATGAGCGGCGGCAGGGGCTGCGTCGCGGGGGTCGCCCGCCCGTTGATAAGCTGGACGACGCGCTCTTTGTTGACGGCCATGTTGACAGCTCGGCGCACCTTCACGTTGTCGAAGGGCGCGACGTTGGTGTTGAGTGTGAGGTAACCCGTCTGGAGCTGCGAGCCGCTGGCGATCAGCTGCTCGTTGGCGGGGTTGCTGGTCAGCGAGACGAACTGCGCGGGCGGGACCCCGTCACCTAGAATATCCGCCTGTCCGCGCTGAAGCCGCAAGAGCGCCACGGTGGGCTCGACGCCGACCTCGTAGATCACCTCGTCGAGGTGCGGCAAGCCTTCATGAAAGTAGTCGGGGTTGCGCTCGATGACGAGCCGCTGGCCGAGCTGCCACTCGCGCAGCTTGAACGCGCCCGTGCCGACCGGGTTGCGACCAAAGTCCTCGCCGTAGCGTTCGACCTCCTCTTGCGGCACCACGAACGAGAAGTTGAGGGCCATAAGGTGCAGAAATGGCGCGCTCGGCTCGCTCAGGGTGATCTCGACCGTCGTCGGGTCGGGAACGCGGATGCCGGAAACCGCGTCGGCTTCACCGTCGACAAACGCCTGCGCGCCTTCGATGCCGAGGTAAAAGCCCTGGCCGGGGCTGCGGGTGGCCGGGTCGAGGGTGCGCTCGAGCGAGTACTTCACGTCCTCGGCGGTCAGCTCGCGCCCGTTGTGAAACAGCACCCCTTCGCGGAGCGTAAAGGTGTAGGTCTTGCCGTCGTCCGAAACCGTGTAGTCGGTCGCCAGGTTCGGTACCAACTCGGCGGTGCCAGGTTCATAGTCCATCAAACCGCTGAACATCGCCTTGATGATCGAAAAGTTTTGCCAGTCGTACCCGATGGCCGGGTCGAGCGTCGAGATGTCGTCTTTGTAGGTGACGACGATGCTCCCACCCCGCTCTTGCGCGCCCGCCGCGCCGAAAAGTAAAAGGGCTCCTAAAACGCATGTTCTTAAAGACTTCATAGTTCTCCTTTCACGTGAGCGGTTGCTCACGACCTACCCGTACCGGATGCGCGGGTCGACGAGCGGGTAGACAAGGTCCGCCAGCAAGTTACCCAGCACGATAAAAAACGCGGTCAAAAGGACCGTGCCCATGATGACCGGAATGTCCAAAACCTGAATCGCCTGCCACGCAAGCTGCCCGATGCCGGGCCAGGCGAAGACCGACTCGACCACCACCACGCCGCCCATGAGTAGGCCGATGTCTAGGCCGATCATGGCGATTACCGGCAGCACGGCGTTGCGCAGCGCGTGCTTGACAACGACGCGCCGCCGCGCCAAGCCTTTGGCGGTGCCCGTGCGAATGTAGTCGGCTTGGAGGGTCTCGATCATCGCCCCCCGCATCACCCGAGCGTACCAGCCCGCGCCCGTGACGGCCAGCGTGAGGGCGGGCAGGATCAGATGTTGCGGCGTCCCGTAGCCGCCCAGCGGTAGGAGCGCGAAGCGGTAGGCGAACACGTACAGGAGAATCAGCCCCAGCGCGAACTGCGGCGCGGACACGCCCAAAAAGGCGAACACCATTACGACTTTGTCGAGGGCACGCCCGGCGTAAAGCGCCGCGAGGATGCCCAGCGGAATCCCGAACAACAACTCGAAGAAGATACCGCCCGCCGTGAGTTGCAAGGTCGCCGGGAGCCGCGACAGGAGCAGCGTGCGGATGTCGGTGCGCTGCTGGTACGAGCGCCCCAGGTCGCCTCGAGCCAAACCACCGACGTACCGCCCGTACTGCATATACAGCGGCTTGTCGAGCCCGAGCTGACTGCGGATACCCGCCACGGTCTCCTCGCTCGCCTGCCGACCCGCCAGCATCCGCGCCGGGTCGGCGGGGATCAAGTTCGTGATCAAAAAGGCTACCGTGACGACGCCCAAAAGCACGAACACGGTCTGCGCCAGCCGCGACGCCAGGTACCCTAACACCGATAGCTCATTACTGAAAACCCAGCATCAGCGGCCCCGCGGATCGAGCGCGTCGCGGAGGGCGTCGCCGACCAAGTTAAACGACACGGCGGTGATAAGAATCGCCAGGCCCGGAAAGGCCACGAGCCACGGCGCGGTGAAAAAGAACGATTGGCTCTCGCTGATGATGCCACCCCAGCTCGGCGTCGGCGGCTGCACCCCGACACCTAGAAACGAGAGGGTGGCCTCGAGCAGCACCGTCGTCGAAATCCCAAGCGTCCCGTACACCAGCATCGTCGGTAGAACGTGTGGGACAAGGTGCTTAAATAAAATGCGCCCCCGCCGCGCCCCGAGCGCCTGTGCTGAGGTCACAAAGTCGTTCTCAGACAGGGCCAGAACCTGCGCGTACACCACCCGCGCGACCTGCACCCAGTTGACCAGCGCGATCACCAGCGCGACGATCCACAGACTCGGACGCAAAATGGCCGAGAGCGCAATAGCTAAGAGCAGCGCCGGAAACGCCATCATGACGTCCGTAAACCTCATGATGGCACCCCCTACAACGCCTTTGAAGTAGCCCGCCAGCAGCCCCAGCAGCGTCCCGATAAGGAGTGCGGCAGCGTTTGCCACCAGACCAATCGTCAGCGAGATGCGCGCGCCGTAGAGAAGCCTCGACAACAGGTCGCGCCCGAGCAGGTCAGTCCCGAGCAGAAAGCGACCATCCGGCGGAAGCGGCGAGCCTTCGAGGGTCAGCCCGTCGAAAAACTGCTCCGCCGGGTCGTAAGGCGCGAGAAGCGGCGCGAAGGCAGCGAGCAGCACGAACACAATCACTACGACACCGCCAAAAAGGCCCAAACCGTTGCGAAGGAGGCGACGCCAGACGCGGGGCAGCGCACGCGGCGCGCGAACGGGGTGCGGCTGGATCACACCTCATCCCGGCGTTGGTTTCGGTTCGGCTTACGCACAGCGCCCACGCAAATTTCCGACACACCCCCAACGTATCACCCCACCCGACGCTCCGCAATACGCAAACGCGCCGAGCGTCACTCTATCTCCGCACGGGCCGAGGGTATAAGCGTTGGCGAAGAAGATTTCAAGGTCTTCTTATGCAATGCGGACATAAAGAACGCTCGGCCTAGGCCGAGCGCGGGGTGGTGTAAAGCCGCTTAGTTGGCGTAGCGGATGTTGTCTTCGCTTTCCAAGGTAAACGCGTGCATCCGCTCGGGGTTGGCGAGCAACTCGATCTGATCGCCGGGTTGTACACGGGCGTGCGCGTCGATACGGGCGACCAAGCTCTGATCGCCGTCGACCGAGGTGATGATCTGCGTTTCCGCGCCGAGTGGTTCGACGACCTCGACGGTCGCCCGGATGACGTTATCTTGCTCGGGGATGTCGGTCGCGCCGCGCAGTCCCAAATCCTCCGGACGGATACCGAAGTAGACCTTTTGGCCGCTGCTGCGCTGTAATTTTTGGTTGAGCTGCGCGTCGGGGCGAACACTGAAGCTCTGGCTGGTGATCTTGCCGTCTTGTACGGTGCCGACCAAAAAGTTCATAGCCGGTGAACCCATAAAGCCCGCGACAAACCTGTTGACAGGTTTTTCGTAGAGGTTGATGGGCGAGTCGACCTGCTGGATCAGCCCGTCTTTCATGACCACGATGCGCGTGCCCATCGTCATCGCTTCGACCTGGTCGTGGGTCACGTAGATGGTGGTAACGCCCAGGCGCTTGTGCAGCTTCGATATCGAGGCGCGCATCTCGACGCGGAGCTTGGCGTCGAGGTTTGAGAGCGGCTCGTCCATCAGGAATACTTTCGGCTCGCGCACAATGGCGCGGCCCAAAGCGACGCGCTGGCGCTGGCCGCCGGAGAGTTCGCGCGGGCGGCGCTCTAAAAGGTGCTCGATCTGCAAAATCTTGGCGGCGTCGCCGACGCGCCGGGTAATCTCCGTTTTGGGCGTTTTGCGCAGGCGCAGCCCGAACGACATATTCTGCTCGACGTTCATGTGCGGGTAGAGCGCGTAGTTCTGAAACACCATGGCGATGTCGCGGTCTTTGGGCGGAACGTCGTTGACCACGCGGTCGCCGATACGCAGTGTGCCCTCGCTGATCTCCTCCAGACCCGCGACCATCCGCAGCGTCGTCGTCTTGCCACAGCCGGACGGCCCTACGAAGACCATAAATTCCTCGTCTTTAATATCGAGGTTG
>CADCWP010000360.1 GCA_902806425.1 uncultured Truepera sp. | reverse complement strand
TTCTCAAAGTTTTTTCGGGGTACCGGAGCTGCGACGACCAACCCTCGAGCTGGCATCAGTACAGCCCTGCCGAGGCTGCTGACCAGCAGGCTGGATTTTCATACAGCATCTCGCCCGGTTTCTGGCGCGCGGACGAACCTTCCCCACGTCTAGCCCGAGACCTTAACCGTTGGCGGCAAAACATCCGGGAGATGGTAGCAGCAGCTGACTCCTGGCAGCTCATCACGACCTTTAACGAGTGGGGTGAGGGCACCGCGGTCGAGGAGGCGAAGGCGTGGGAAAGCGGGCGTTACGGTGATTATTTGGACGCCTTAGCGAACGATGGCGTGGAAGTTGGTGGAAGTTGAGCGTGCGGCGCTCAGCCCTTCGTCCCCGCTGATGAGACCGTAACGGTGGTCGCCGTAGGAGACATCGCCTGCGGCCCCGCCTCGAACAGCTTTGAAGAGGGTATGGGAACCTCTGAACAACTGTCGCCAGAAGTACGTGGCTGATCTCGTTGCAGAGCGCGGTGCCGACGCGCTACTCCCGCTTGGCGACGTTCAGTACGAAGAGGGAACGTCGGCGCAGTTTGAGGGTTCGTATGACCTCTCCTGGGGGCGCTACAAAGCTATCACCTACCCGGTGGTGGGTAACCACGAGTATCTCACCGCCGATGCGGCGGGCTACTACGGCTATTTCGGTGAACGTGTGGGCGACCCTGAAAAGGGTATTACAGTTTCGAGCTGGGAGCTTGGCACGTTGTAGCGCTCAACTCAAACTGTGCAAAGGTGGGCGGGTGTGAGCTAGGTTCGCCGCAGGAACAGTGGTTGCGGGCTGATCTCGCTCCCCACCCAAGCCGCTGCACCCTAGCGTATATGCACCACCCGCGCTTTAGTTCCGGCCATCACAGCAACGACGATGACCTGGAGACGCTTTGGGAAACGCTTTACGACTTCGGCACCGAAGTCGTGCTCTCGGGCCACGACCCGGCAGTTTGTGATAGGTACCGGAGGCAAAAACCATACGAACGTTGAAAGCGTTCAGCCTAACAGCGAACTTCAGCATAGCGGCGCGTATGGATTACTCGAGCTCACCCTGGAGGCGAGCGGTTACCGCTGGACATTCGTCCCCGAAGCGGGCGGAACCTTTAGCGATGAAGGGACAAGTACGTGCCACTAACCCTTCTCTAAAGACGAAAGGTGTTTATAAGAAATGCGGACTGGTCCGGGAGCGAGCCACAGATACCAATGTATAGAGAGCAATTGGTGATAGTTTTATCGGTAGCAGCTTGCTACTCCTACTTCAAGAGAGGCTCTCGAGGCCCTTTGGGGTCAGCTTGTAGACCAAACGGGTCTCTTCGCCTACCGCTGCCCAACGGTGCTCGACCAGACCCTGGCGGCTCAGGTTCGCAAGAAGCGGGTACACAACATTCCCAAGCCCTGACAGCTGCGTCAAGTCCGCCACGGTTTTGTAAACGTCGGGCTCCTCGGCAAGCAAGGCTAAAAGGCGCGCCATACGCCTTTGCTTTCGACCTCCAAATACCCTGTTGAACACCGTCATCTGAGAGGAGCCCTCACACCTCACAGCTTAGCAGCCGGAGCCGCCACACTCGGGTGAAATAAGCGTTTTCGGTCCCCACCCAGTATCATCGGGTGATGTCAGCGGCGGATACACGGCACCACAGCGGCAACCTGGAGGGGTTAGCGAGCACGGCTCAAAACCGCGTAGAAGGGGTGGACGTGCTCACGCCCCGCGCCCTCGAGCGCCGCCTCAAACGGTATGTATATAGAGCGACGCACGACTTTCTAGCTGTAGGTGCACCAGGCTTTGAGGCGGTCTTGCTCGGCGAAGTGCGGGAGTTGCCAAACGTCACTGAAGCAAAGGTAGTGCGCGGCGGGGTCGAGTTTCGGGGACCTTTGGAAACCATTTACCACGCCAACTTGCGGCTCTCGACCGCCCACCGCGTCTTGTGGCGCGTCGCCGAATTTTTAGCGCAGTCGTACCCGATGCTCTTTAACAAGGCACAAAAGGTCGCCTGGGAACGCGTTTTGGGGTTTACGGAGACGGTGCGCTTTAGCGTCAGCAGCCGCGGCTCACGACTTCACCACCAGCCTAAGATCGCCCAAACGATCTTTAGCGCTGCTGTGGCCGCGCTCTCACCTCTCGGCCTGCACCCCCGCGTATCGGACGACGCAGTCCTAAACGTCCACGTGCGCCTTTTTCAGGACCGCTGCACGCTGAGCCTAGACACCAGCGGCGAGCACCTGCACCGGCGTGGTTACCGTACGCACGTCGGGGACGCCCCGCTGCGTGAAACGCTGGCCGCGGCCATTTTGAAGACCGTGGGATATAAAACCTTCGACCTGATCGTCGACCCGATGTGCGGCAGCGGAACCTTTTTGCTCGAGGCCGCTAGGGGGCTGCGCGGCGTCCCCCCCGGTGCTCAGCGGAGTTTCGCTTTCGAGCAGTTTCCGTCGTTTCAGGAGGCGGTGTGGAACCGCCTGAAGTGGGGGGCTGAGGCCCGCATACACGCCGCAAACACAACTTTGCTCGGTTTCGACCTCGACCCGCACACTCTGACGGCGGCGCGGCGCAACGCCGAGCGGGCCGGGGTCGCAGACGCCGTTCGGTTCGACACCGCTGACGCGCTGACCCTTCCCTACACGAGCATCAGAGCGGGTCGGAACGCGCTGCTCGTCTGCAACCCGCCTTACGGCAGGCGTCTGGGCGACGTAAACGCGCACCGACTCTACGCGGAGCTGTCCGCGGCGCTCAGAAGCTCACCGGGGTGGACGTTTGCGATTTTGGCACCCGAACCGGCGTGGTTAGAGCTGCCGACGTCGGCGCGGCTCGAGTTTCAAAACGGAGGTTTGCGCGTCGCCCTGCTCTTGGGTCAGACCTAAAAGCGCGCGGGGTCGGCCAGCTTCACGCATGACCGGGAGAGTCTGCTACACTTGGACCGTCAACCGCTCTCCGACAGCAATTACCACGACGCATTTTGAGACGGCTGTAGAGTGCGTTACCGCAAACGCGTGGACCTTGTGTAAGGGTCCCCAAACGTGCTTAAATAAGAATGTTGCCCTTAGACTAGGCAAGGAGGACACCCCCCAACATGGATGATAAGCCCAACCAGGCTGGAGAAAACCCTGTCTCCAGCACCGACCAAGCCCCGAACCCAGGTTCGACCGAGGCTCCGACCGCAGCTGCCCCTCAGGGTGAGGGCGCTACGTCGGCTGAGAATCAACCGCTCTCAGCAGTAGATACCTCATCCGGCCCTCAGGCCCTACAGGACGAACCTACCGCTGAAGAAGCCCGAGAAGTAAGCGCAGCGGAGACGACCGGGGAACACCCCGGTGAAGGCGGTTCCAACTTAGGTACCGCCGTCGTCGCCGGTGTTGCCGCTCTAGGTCTCGCCGCCGTTTTCGGCGCTGCCAGAGCGGTCACTAAAGACGCTCCCCAAGAGGCCGACGCGCCCGGCGGACCAAGCACCGACCCGGCAGCTGAAGGGGTCGCCGACGCCGGTACAGCCGACGACGCGCCCGAGAGCGACCGTCAGCAACCTGAGGTCGCCCTCCCGGCAGCCGAGGCAGTTTCGGTGCAGGACATTCAGATCAGCCCGCAGGATGACGACGGCTCGAGCATGACGATGGAGGAGGTTATGGCCGCCTCCGACGAGCAGCTCGCCCGGAAACCGATCCACCGCGGGATGCTTACGACCGGCACGGTAATCTTGCTTTCGCAAGACGGCCTCGTCGTTGACGTCGGTCAAAAGGTCGAGGGCTTGGTCCCGTACAACCAGCTCTTTGAGCAGGAGACAACCCCCGAGGAAGCCGCCAAATACTTTAAGCCCGGTGACGAGCTTCAGGTCTACGCCATCCGCGTCGACATCGCCAACAGCACCATCATTTTGTCGAAAAAGCGCGCCGACCAGGAACGCGCCTGGAATCTGCTGCAAGACATCTTCGACAAAAAGCTGCCGGTCGAGGTCGAGATCGTCGAGAAAGTTCGTGGCGGCCTGGTTGCCAACCTAGGCGTGCGCGCATTTCTACCCGCCAGCCAGGTCGACGTGCGCCGCATCAACGACCTCTCACCCTACGTCGGTCAGCGGATGCGGGTGCGGATCATTGAACTCAACCGCCGCCGCAACCGGGTCATCATCTCGCGCCGCTCCATCATGGAAGAGGAGTTGGCAGGGCAAAAAGAAGAGACCCTTAAAAGGCTCGAGCCAGGTGCCAAGCTTGAAGGCGAAGTTGTCGAGATCACCGACTTCGGCGCGTTTGTAAACTTGGGCGGCGTCGACGGTCTCGTTCACCGCAGCGAGATCACGCACGGCCGCTTCAACCATCCCCGCGAGGTTTTAGAGGTCGGGCAAAAGGTCCAGGTCGAAGTTCTGGACATGGACCTAGAGCGCGAGCGCATCAACCTGTCGATCAAGTCGCTTAAGGGCGACCCGTGGGAAAACGTCCTTACGAACTACCACATCGGCCAGCGGGTCAGCGGCAAGGTCACCAACATCACGCCGTTCGGCGCGTTTGTCGAGATCGAGTCCGGGCTCGAGGGCCTTATCCACGTCTCTGAAATGAGCTGGACGAAGCGCGTCCGCCACCCTAAAGAGATCGTCGAAGAGGGCCAAGAGGTCGAGGCGATGGTGCTCAAGATCGACGTGCCGCAGCAGCGGATTTCACTCGGTCTCCGGCAAACCCAACCCGACCCCTGGAGCAGCCTGCCCGACCGTTATCCGCCCGGCACCGAGGTCACCGGCCCCATCACCGGCATGACCGACTTCGGCGTCTTTATGGAGATCGAAGAGGGCATCGAGGGCCTAGTTCACATCAGCGAGCTCGCTCACGAGCACATCGAGGACGTTTCGCAGCACTTCAATAAGGGTGACGAGATCACTGCGGTCATCCTCAACATCGACCCCATTGAGCAGCGCGCGAGCTTGTCGCGCAAACGCACGCTTCCCTTTAGCGCCGGTGAGGGCGACTACGAGAGCGGTGCTCCGCTCGGTGCCCCGCAGAGCCGTGGTGGTGCCCGCAAAGGTGGCCGCCGTGGCGGACGCCGCAGCCAAGGCATCGACTACGACTACTCGTACGCCTCTGCCGACGCTGGCAGCAAGACGACGACCAAGTTGGGTGACGTCTACGCCGACCTGTTCGCACAGTTTGGGCTGAGCGACAGCGCCCAGAGCACGGACGACACCGCTTCCGAACAGGCCGAGCCTCAGCCTACCGCCGAGGCCGCTACAGAAGCAGCTGCGCCACAGCAGGAGACTGCTCCCGCTGCCCCTGCCCAAGAAGCGCCCCGACAAGAAGCGCCTAAGCAGGAGCCGGAGGACGAGGTCGAGCCGGAAAACGCTATCGACGCCGCCGAAGCGGCCGCGCTACTGACCGCCGCCTTCCGCCAGGGCAAGCGTCCGACTCCACCAACGCCGGAAGTGGCTGAGGAAGAGAAAGAGACCTCCGACGCCTAAGCGTTGACCGGAAAAATTAGACCCGCACTCTAATCTAGAGTGCGGGTTTTTTCTTGATATCAGCAGTTAACCGGGCCGCTGCGCCACCACCCCGCTAAGCGAAGGAAGTCTTTGAAACCGCTTGCTCCGACTCGGGGGTCTCGAGCGCCACCTGCGGCGTCTTCCCCATTGGCCCAGCCACGAAGTTACCCGGAACCGTCTGGATGGCATTGTTAAATCTTAGCACCGCATCGTTGTAAAACCCGCGCGCGTAGGCGATCTTGTCCTCCGTTTCGGAGAGTTCGGCTTGGAGCGCCAAAAAGTTTTCGTTAGCTTTTAGAGCGGGATAGTTTTCAGCTACCGCGAAAACGCTCCCCAGCGCGGCGCTCACCCCGTTCGAGGCTTTGGCCTGCTCGGGTACGGAGGAGGCGTGAAGAGAGCGCTCGCGCGCCTCACCGAGCCGAGTGAACAGCTCCCGCTCGTGTGCAGCGTAACCCCGGACGGTCTCGAGGAGGTTCGGAATCAGGTCGTTGCGGCGTTTGAGCTGGACGTCGATCTGACCCCAGGCATTTTTGATACGGTTTTCCAGCACGATGATGCGGTTGTAAAGCGTCACCCCGATAAGGGCGACGACGGCTAGTATAGCGAGGACGATCCACAGCACAGGGGGCCTCCTGCGGATAGTGTAACGCGGTTGCGACCGTCCACTGCGAGAACATAACGCTACAAGCGGTCGCTAATAACGCCGCCGCCCAGGAGGCGTGGTCCGTCGTAGATGACCGCCGACTGCCCGAGCGTAACGGCGAACATGGGGTCGTCGAAACGGAGCTCGAGCCCCCCGTCCACGAACTTCAGGGTTGCCGACGCCGGTCTCTGCCGGTAGCGCGTCTGCACCAGCACCCGTTCCGGCACCTTGGCCTCGTCCAAAAGCAGATTGACCCGCTCCGCTCTCAGCCCCCGCCAGTGACACATCTCCCGCGTCCCTACGACCACCTCATTTGTCTCGGCGCGAAGTTCAGTGACGTAGCGCTCGAGGTGCGAGTGGTACATCCCCAGACCGCGCCGCTGCCCTATCGTGTAGAACTGCACGCCGCTATGCCGCCCGACCTTCCTGAGGCCGTCCGAAGCGTCCAAAACGTCGCCGGGGCGAACCGTGCTGAAGTCTTTCAAGTAGTCCTTGACGGTGCTGGTGATAAAGCAGAGCCCGTGCGATGAAGGCTTGTCGGCGGTCACGAATCCCCGCGCCTCGGCCAGGGCGCGCACGTCAGGCTTGGTCTTGTCGCCGAGCGGGAAGAGCAGGCGCGGCAAGATGTCTCGGTTTAGGGCCCACAAGAAATAGGTCTGGTCTTTCGAGTCGTCCGCGCCTCGGTGCAGCTCTACCCCGTTCGGCCCCGCCACACGCTTGACATAGTGTCCGGTAGCGACGTAATCACAGCCCAAACGCCGCGCCTTATGCAAAAACGTCCCGAACTTGATCTCGCGGTTGCACCAGACGCATGGGTTGGGCGTCTGGCCACCCTCATAGGTGGGGATAAACGGGCTGATAACCACCTCGTCGAACTGCTCTCTCGCGTCGAGCAGATAGAACGGGACGTCCACCTTGTCGGCAATGCGGCGCGCGTCATAGGCCGCGTCGGGGCTACAACAGAGATCGAACGCGCCTTTGGGCCGGTCATCAGGCCAAAACCGCAGCATCGCGCCCTGCACCTCATAGCCCTGCTCTTTGAGTAGCGCCGCCACTAACGAGGAATCTACCCCGCCCGACATGGCGCAGAGAACGCGCCCTTTTTCGGGAGGGGTTTCAGTACCAGGGGCGGGGTAAGGCAGGATGCTCACAACTGTCTAGTGTACGCGGGCAGACGAATTTTAGGGCAAAGCTTAGCTACAGAATAAGCCCTTCCTCAAAGCACCCACCAAAGGTAGCGCTGCTGACGAGGCAGTTGTATAGAAATAGCGAAGGAGATTTCAGAAGATGGACGTCGTGCTCGCGGCTCAACAGGTACTTTTAATCAGTGCGTGTTCTCACAGCCTCGGCCGCTTTACAGTCGGAAAACCTCGCGGCGAACTGCACGACCGTCACAAAAGCTAACCGCCACGGTACTTCGGCGGGTCGTCTCTTCGTGGAAAAGAGGTTAGCGACCATAGCGTCGTCGAAAACCGCGCCCAGCTTGTCCCGCAGGGTCAGATGTCGATTGCCGTGTGAGAGGGCGCTACGAACGACGCGAGCCGTTATCTCAGGTATAGTTCGTGTCGGTTACGTCTTCAACATGATTCGATTCCCTATGCCGAACAACACGTTTCATCGTCTGCTGCCAAAGAATAAACAAACCTCAACTTATACGTTTATCAGGCCGTAATATTGCAGTAGACATGCAACATAGAGCTGCCCGCCGAGCGCCACACCCTGCCAGCCGGCGCAGTACGACTCTACATAGACGCCGCGCTCGCAGTCGATCTGGCCCGCTAAGCCCAGCCCAACGCCATCAACCGGGTCACGCCGGGCTGGGCTGCGGTCAGATGGTCGCGCGCGCCGAGCCGCCTCGACAACGGGCTCGGGGCTGTTTGAGGTGAGCGCCACCGTGGTGCGGGCGACGCTGTTGAGTGCCAGATCAGTTAGGACGGCCTGAACTTCGTAGTCAAGTAGTTTGATGCCGATAGTCTGGTATCCCGCGTAGTTGATACCTAAAGGCACCGGGTGGCGCGGCAGTTGCAGGGCGAGTTCGGGATGTTCGACAAGCAGGCCCTCAGCTAACAGGTCGCCGGTGACGATAGTGATGGAGACGGGACTCAACTTGGTTCGTTCGGCAATCCGAGTGCGGCTAAGCGGTCCAGTACGGCGGAGCTCGTCGAGGATCAGGCCGGTTCATGGCACGCTCAGCGCTATGATCGACCTTTGAATGCATACACCCACTTGTAGCTAATGCGAAGGCGGATTGTAAAAGGGTTTGCAAACAAGTTGGGGTAGTGGTTACGCGGGAGAGGTTGAAGATAGTACGCTCACTGTAAGTAGCTTCACTTGACAAAGTGAAGCTACATTGCTATGTTCACTGCGTACATAAAACAATTTCCCTTTGCTTTTGTCTTCATCCATTGGGGAAAGCACCAGAGCGTTACTGACGTTGACGCGGACAGGGGGATGGTCGGTATTTGAGGTAGCTAAGGCGCACTAAAGCTAGAGACCTAAAGATAGGCTAACAGGGGGTTTATGCAGCAACATAAAGAAAGATTTCGTACACCAAGGCGTCATAGGATTGGGTTGGATACTCGAGCCCTCGCCTCGCTAACCGCCCTGACCTTCTTGCTGAGCGCCTGTGGTTCACCCCTGATCTCGAAGGCACCCGTTACCGAAACGACGCTCGCGCCGCAGGGCGGGTGCGCGCCAATAAATGTGGCCTTCAAAAAGCCCACGACCGCTTCCTCTACCGAGCAGGACTGGCTGGGACCCGCTAACGCGGTGGACGACGACAACGAGGCCAGTTCCCGCCGCACCCGCTGGTCGAGCGAATTTAATGACCGGCAGTGGTTTCAGGTAGACTTGGGCCGCTCCTTCTATGTGTGCAACGTAGTCTTGAAGTGGGAGGGCGCGGCGGCATACGGCCAAGACTACGAAATTCAGGTGTCGAACGACGCCGAAACCTGGACGCCTATCTACAGCACCACGGGCCGCACGGGCGGCACGGACACCCTCACGCCCGCAGGAAACGTGGCGGTGCGCTATGTGCGGATGCAGGGCATCCGGCGCGGCAACGATTACGGCTACTCGCTCTACGACTTCCAGGTGTACCCGGCTGGAGGCGACGTGATCGAGGCCCCGCCCCCCGCGCCCACCACCTACACCGGCAACCTGCCGGGAGATGGGGCCATTACCTGGGAAACCGGCGAGGCGGGCTTCTCGTACGCGGGCGGAACCTTGAGGGCCACCCTGACCCACGACAGCACCTTCTCGCTGTTTTTACAGCGGCAGCAAGGCATCGGCTGGGTCACAGTAGCCCGTGACACCGGCTATAACAGTACCAACCCCAGCAACATCAAAACCATCACCTATGAAACCGCTAGCGGCACGTACCGCTGGCAACTCTTCAGCACCGGCAGCGGCGGGAACTACTCGCTGGCGGTGACGCAGCGCTAAGGAATAACTAGGGCGGCAAGGTTAGTTTTCAACATCGGCGTAATGCAGGAAGCACACGAGCGTTGCCGCCTTGAACGCGACTGGGATGACACCAGCATCCAAGGCATACGTTAGTCGAACTGGAAAATATGTGAGCTGATAAGGAGACCCATGCAACAATCCCAAAACTCTTATACACCAAGTCGCAAAGCTGGTCGTCATAGGGTTGGGTTGAATACTCGAGCCCTAGCTCTACTGACCGGACTGACTCTCCTTCTAAGTTCGTGCGGTACGCTTAAACCCGACGAACAGCAGTTAGGCGTCGCCGCCACCTGCGGCACCACGAACCTCGCGCTCAAAAAGCCAGCCACTGCCTCCTCGACCGAAAATGCCGGTTACTTAGGCGCAGCTCAAGCTGTAGACGGCAACATGACCACCCGCTGGGCCAGCCTCCCCAGCGACCCCCAGTGGCTCCAAGTCGACCTCGGCAGCACGCAGACGGTGTGCGGCGTGACGCTCGTATGGGAACGGGACGCCGCCTACGGCAAAGCCTTCAAGATTCAAGTGTCGAACACTCCCACAGATGACACGAAATGGATCACCATCTACGAAACCACCACCGGCACGGGGGGTACACAGACCATTACCCCGACCACCACGGCTAGTGGGCGCCACATCCGTATGTATGGTACTGGGCGCGGCACCGGCTATGGCTACTCGCTTTTTGAGTTCAAAGTTTTCGCCGAAAGTGCCACCACGACGCCCCCGCCGACAACAGGTCCTACAGGCCCCGGTATCACCCGCGTAACCGGCACTCAGGGCAACTGGCAGCTTAGCGTGGACGGTGCCCCGTACGTCAAGGGCCTTACCTGGGGGCCACCCGTCTCCGAGGCCGCGTCCCGGATGCCCGACCTAAAACTCATGGGCGTCAACACCATTCGCACTTGGGGTACCGACGCCAGCAGCCAAGCGCTGTTCGACGCGGCGGCAGCTAACGGCATCAAAGTCATGGCAGGTTTTTGGTTGTCACCCGGCGGCGGTCCCGGCAGCGGCGGTTGTCCCAACTACGTGACCGACTCAAATTACAAGTCAACGATGCTGAGCGAGATTCAGAAGTGGGTCGGTCAGTACAAAACGCATAAGGGTGTGCTGATGTGGAACGTCGGCAACGAGTCGATCCTCGGCATGCAAAACTGCTTTTCCGGTACGGAACTCGAAAATCAGCGCAACGCCTACGCCAAGTTCGTCAACGAGGCCGCGCGCGCAATCCACGCCATCGACCCGAACCACCCCGTAACCAACACCGACGCCTGGACCGGGGCTTGGTCCTACCTCAAAGCGAACGCGCCCGACCTCGACCTGTACTCGGTCAACGCCTACAACGCCGTGTGCGACGTTAAGCAAAACTGGATAAACGGCGGCTACACCAAGCCCTACCTCATCACCGAGGGCGGCCCGGCGGGTGAATGGGAAGTTCCCGACGACGCCAACGGGGTGCCGACCGAGCCAACCGACGTGCAAAAACGTGATGGGTACACCCGGGCGTGGGGGTGTATCACCGGCCATACCGGCGTCGCGCTGGGCGCTACCCTATTCCACTACGGCACCGAGGGCGACTTCGGCGGCGTCTGGTTCAACCTGATCCCCAATGGCGAAAAGCGGTTGTCGTACTACGCCGTACGCAAGATGTACGGTGGCGCACCCGCCGCCAACACCCCACCCGTCATCTCGAGTATGGCGCTGAGTAACGCGACTAACGTTCCCGCAGGCGGCACCTTTACCGTCTCAGCCAGCGTCAGCGACCCCGACGGCGACCCCATTAGCTACACGATGGGTTACAACAGCAAATACATCAACAACGCGGGCGGCATCATTTCGGCGACCTTCACCGGTTCGGGTCCGTGGACCGTCACCGCGCCGCAACAACTCGGCGTGTGGAAGGTGTACCTCTACGCGAGGGACGGCAAGGGCAACATCGGCATCGAGACCCGTTCGCTGCGGGTCGCGGCACCCCCCGTGCAGGGTACGAACATCGCGCTCAACAAGCCCACCACCGCCTCGTCGTTTCAGCCCGAGTACAACGGTCGAACTTTTTTTCCGGGTTACGCCACCGACGGCAACGCCGCTACGAACTGGGGCAGCGACTGGAGCGACGCGCAGTGGCTCGAGGTCGACCTGGGTTCGGTCATGACCTTTAACCACGTTCAGCTGGTGTGGGAAACTGCCTACGGCAAAGCCTACAAAGTGGAAGTTTCCGACGATAGGAACCTCTGGCGCAAGGTTTACGAAACGGCCACCGGCGACGGCAACACTGACGACTTCGGCGTGAGCAACGCCTCAGGCCGCTACGTCCGGATGACCGGCATCCAGCGGGGCACTGAGTTCGGCTACGCCCTGTACGAGTTTGGGGTCTACAGAACACCTTGAACCAGCCGTCCGCGCTACCGAGCTTAGGTTCACGTCACCTGTTCGCCTGGCAGACCGCTCGAGCACCCCCGCTTCCGTCCGCCATGAACGTCTACCCGGTGACGGCCTATTCAGTTCACACGTAGAGAGGCAGACGCGCCCATCCCGGGTCCTGAACAGCAGATCCGACACTTCCAGCAGCTAATTCAGAAAGGCTACCTATGCAGCAACAAACGTTCGGCAACGCCCCTAGCAGCACGCCCCGCTACCGGCGCAAGGTCAGTTCTCGAGCCCTCAGCTTGATAGCCGGACTGACCCTCCTGGTCAGCGCGTGCAGCACGCTCACTAACGATGACCAAGCCTTGGGCGTCACCGCCACCTGCGGCACCACGAACCTCGCGCTCAAAAAGCTAGCCACCGCCTCCTCGACCGAGAACGCCGGTTACTTAGGCGCAGCTCAAGCCGTAGACGGCGACGCCTCCACCCGTTGGGCCAGCCTCCCCAGCGACCCCCAATGGCTCCAGGTCGACTTAGGCAGCGCTCAAACCGTCTGCGGGGCGACGCTCGTGTGGGAAACCGCTTACGGCAAAGCCTTCAAGATTCAGGTGTCGAACACGCCAAGCGACGAGGCGAGCTGGACGACCATCTATGCGACCACTACCGGTACCGGCGGCACTCAGACCATTACGCCGACCACCACGGCTAGCGGGCGTTACATCCGTATGTACGGCACCCAGCGTGGCACCGGTTACGGCTACTCGCTCTTTGAGTTTAGGGTCTTCGCCGAAAGTGCCACCACTACACCGCCGCCGACCACCCTGCCAACGTCGGATACCCCCGACTTCGGACCGAACGTGACGATTTTCGACCCTTCTACACCCATCGCCACAGTCCAGTCCAAGATCGACGAGGCGTTTAATTCCCAGCTTAAAAGCTCGACCGCGCAGTTCGGCAGCCAGCGCTACGTGTTTTTGTTTAAACCCGGCTCCTACGGCCGCGTCTGGGCCAACGTAGGGTTTTACACCACCATCGCCGGGCTCGGCCAAAATCCGGACGATGTGACGATTAACGGGGCGATCAACGTCGACAGCGGTTGGAACCTCGGTGACGAGCGAAACGCCACCCAGAATTTCTGGCGCTCGGTTGAAAACCTGGCCATCGTTCCCGAAGGGGGCACGAACCGCTGGGCGGTGTCGCAGGCCGCGCCGATGCGCCGCGTTCACATCCGGGGCAACCTGACCTTGGCCCCCTCGAACCAAGACTTCGGGCAGGGCTACGCCAGCGGCGGCTTCCTCGCCGACAGCCGCGTCGACGGTCAGGTCACCTCCGGCTCGCAGCAGCAGTGGTACACCCGCGACAGCACCATCGGCTCTTGGAGCGGCTCGGTGTGGAACATGGTGTTTTCGGGCGTGCAGGGTGCCCCCACGCCCAACTTCCCGAACCCGTCACACACGGTGCTGGGCACCACCCCGGTAGCACGTGAAAAGCCCTTTTTATACGTCGATGGCGCGGGTAAGTACTCCGTCTTCGTGCCGAGTGTGCGCCGCAACGCTTCGGGCGCAACGTGGCCGAACGCATCGGGTACCTCGATCCCGATGCGCGAGTTTTACGTCGCCAAGCCGGGCGTTTCGGCAGCGACCCTTAACCAAGCACTCAGCCAAGGGCTGAACCTGCTGTTTACGCCCGGTGTCTACAACATCGACGGCACCATCAACGTCACCCGCGCTAACACCGTAGTGCTGGGCCTCGGCTACGCCACCCTGATTCCGCAAAACGGCGTGGTGCCCATGAAAGTTGCCGACGTAGACGGCGTAAAGATAGCTAGCTTGCTATTCGACGCGGGTACGGTCAACTCCCCGACTCTGCTCGAGGTCGGTCCGAGCGGCTCGAGCGCCGACCACGCCGCCAACCCCACCTCGCTGCACGACATCTTTTTCCGCATCGGCGGCGCGGTGGCGGGCAAGTCTACAACCAGCTTAGTCGTCAACAGCGACGACGCCCTCGTCGACCACATCTGGGCTTGGCGGGCCGACCACGGCAACTCGCCGACGGGATGGACCATCAACACCGCCGACACCGGGCTCATCGTCAACGGCGATGATGTGCTGGCAACCGGCCTGTTCGTCGAGCACTTCCAGACGTATGAAGTCATTTGGAACGGTGAAACGTACCTGATCAGGCCACCTGGCGCAGCGGCGCCAACGGCTACGCGGCCTATAAGGTAGCGGATAATGTCTCGAGCCACGAAGCCTGGGGGCTGGGCAGCTACGCCTACTTCAACGTGAACCCGACGGTACATCTCGACCGGGCCTTCGAGGTGCCGACCACGTCCGGCGTCCGCTTCCGCAACATGGTCACGGTCTCGCTGAATAACCAAGGCTTCATCGACCGCATCATCAACAACGTCGGTGAGACCGTGCCGAAACCGGGAACGAACACCGCGCCCAGCTACCTGGTGAGCTACCCCTAAACCAAACTTGTTGGGGCTGCCCGTCACACTAGCGTCACCGGCAGCCCATCGTTTCCGTAGCTGACAAGCTACCCCTGGAGGACACGATGGTTAAAACCCTCGCACTTTTCACCGGACTTACGCTGCTGCTGAGCAGTTGCGGTGGGCAAGAAGGGGTAACCGCTCCGCTGGACACCGAACACGACCA
>CADCWP010000359.1 GCA_902806425.1 uncultured Truepera sp. | reverse complement strand
AAACCCAGCTCCCGTTCGGCTGGTTTTCTACCCCACTCGTCCTCGGGTCTCGCAGCAAGCCGCCTATTCAACGTGTCCAGATCAGCCTCGAGAACGAAAACCCCGTCAAACAGGTCGATAAAGCGGACGAAATTTCTGGAGCCACCGCAGAAGAAGGAGATCGGGTTGCGTTGATCAGCGACCAGGGATTTGACTTCGTCAACATCCCAAAGGTGGTGCTCGTGCCCAAACCGAAGGTCATGCTCGTGCCCAGAGCTATCCAACGGTTCACCGGTCTCTGGATCGCCTTGATAGGCCAACTCACGGTCACCGTTGATGGCGTGGAGACCGCGCCGCCGCAGTTCGTTGCAGACTGAGGTTTTGCCCGTCCCGCCTTCGATCAAATAGTTCTTAACGCCCATCTTCAGCTAGAGTGTACCAGCCGAAGGGCCGAAGGGTCCAACGCACTACTAGCCACAAAAGGAGCAGCCAAAGAAGCATGATGAAGGCCGCTGCGGGGTAGCTGACCGGCTTGCCTTCCGCCTGCTGGGCACGGTCTCTAGCCGCCGCCAATACCTCCGGCGGTGTCAGACGCACGACGAGCGCAAGCCCAAGGGGAACGAGCAGCACATCATCTAGATAGCCAAATCCAGATAGCCGACAACCGGGATGAATCGGGGATAAGGTCAATAGGGCTTAGGGCGTAAGCCGCCACGGCTGGAGTCAGCAGCCGGACGTGGGGCGGGGTGCGGCGGTCACGGGCGGCGTAATACACCGTCAAGGTGTGCCGCTTGAGTTCCCGAGCGCGAGTCTTGAGTGAGGCGAAAAAGAACATGTCGTAGCGAGTATCTCAGCGATTTGAATGCAACCGAATAACGAAGCGTGTTTCAGGGGTTTAAATTATGCGCTTGACCCATAACCAGGCAACGGTTCTGGCATTGCGGCAGGGGACACGCTACGGGTTCCGCCTCTTTTCACGTCGCCGGATCGCCTCCCGAAGGACCTTGAAAAGTCGGTCATCGAGGGACTGCGCGACGTTGAACCGCAGGAACCCACAGGCCGACCTAGAAAGGCTAAACACGTTGCCGGGCGCAAGCACGATATCTTCTGCTAGGGCCTCCCGAGCGATATCGGCCGCATCGATGCCTTCAGGCAGACGGCACCACAAAAACATGCCTGCCTGGGGTTCCAACCAAGGCACGATGCCCACGGCTTTAAGTCGGGCACTGGTCTCGGTCATGGCCCGCAACAGGCGTAAGCGCAGGCCCTCCATATGTTTGCGGTAGGAGCCGTCGCGTAGGACGCCAAGAACCACTTCCGCCGCGAGCCGCCCCCCGCCGAACGAGGTCGCAATCTTAAGGTCAGTTAGAGCCTCGATCCAATCGAGTCGCGCGGCGATAAAACCGCAGCGCGCGGAGGCCGACAGCGTTTTGGAAAAACTACCTATATGGACAACACGATCAAGGCCACCAAACGCCGCGAGCCGTGGCGCGGGCGTATGCTCAAAATCGGCAAAGATGTCGTCCTCGATGATCGTTAGGCCATGCTGGTCGGCAAGCTTGAGAAGCCGGTGCGCGGTGACGGGCGACAAGGTAGCACCCGTTGGATTGTGTAGCCCGGAATTCGTAATGTATAGGCGCGGTCGGTGTTCGGAAACCGCCTGTATGAATCCGTCGATATCCGGCCCGGTCGGGGTGTAGGGCACACCGACGATCTTTGCCCGGTGGGCGCGCAGTAGGGCGTGAAAATTGAAATAGCAGGGGTCATCTACGACCACCGCGTCGCCGGGTTCGATCAGAAAGCGGCACAGCATATCGATGGCCTGGGTGCCCGATTCGGTCAGCATGATCTGTTCGGGCGGAGCCGCGATGCCGCGCTCGCCCATGCCCCGCGCTAAAAGCTGGCGCAAGGGCGGCAGGCCGAGCGGCAGGCCGTAATCTGTGAGTGCGGTGTTGTCGGCGCGCGCGAGTGTCCGGAGCGCCCGTTTAAGTCCCGCCTCCGGCAGCCATGAGGCTGGCAGCCAACCGCAGCCGGGTTTGAGAACGGTCTCGCCAGCTTCCAATGATTGACGAGAGACCCATAAGGGATCGATGGCGCGATCAAGCCTAGGCCCGATCTCCGCGAGAGATAGAGGGGCAAGCTGCCCAACGACATAGAAGCCAGAGCCAGGCCGGGAGCGAATAACCCCTTCAGCCACCAGTCGCTCGTAAGCTTCTGCTACGGTTGAGGTGGACATCTGTAGGGTCTTGGCCAAGCTGCGGATGGACGGCAATTTATCGCCGGGTGCCAAGCTGCGGGTCCCAATCCGTTGTCGGATCGTCGTCATAACAGCAGAAATCCGGGTTCCACCCAGCTCGTCGGTAGTCGCTCCCTGGTCCATCTGTACTGAGTTCGCATCCATAACAGTTCTGACAAACTGTACCGCATCGTCTCTGGCAGCACAAGACGCCACACCCGATAATGACGAAGAGGTTTCTAGGGGTGTGGCGTGGATAAAACGACGAGTGGCTGGATTAACGGGTTTCTCGGGGTGCTGATTTTCAGCGGCTCACTACCGGCAACACGCGTGGCAGTGATGGGTTTCGATCCCCTTTTTCTGACCGTTGCGCGCGCCACCATTGCAGGTCTCCTGGCGCTTTGCTTACTGCTTGCCTTCAAGGAGAAGCGGCCAGACCGCAGCCATATGATTCCATTGACCATCGTCGCGTTAGGCGTCGTCGTTGGCTTTCCACTTCTGACTGCGCTGGCGCTCCGCCACATCACCTCGGCGCATTCGGTCGTCTTTATTGGACTGCTGCCGCTGGCAACAGCGATGTTTGGCGTGCTGCGCGGCGGCGAGCGCCCACGTCCAGCCTTCTGGCTGTTCTCTGGGTTGGGCAGCTCGCTGGTCGCGGGCTTCGCGCTCACGCAGGGGTTATCCGCTTCGCCGGTCGGGGACGCCCTGATGCTTGCCGCCATCATCGTGTGCGGGCTTGGCTACGCCGAAGGCGGAAAATTGTCGCGCACGCTCGGCGGTTGGCAGGTCATCTCGTGGGCACTAGTGCTGTCGCTACCGGCCATGCTTCCGCTGACGCTATTTCTGATGCCGCCGTCGTTTGCCGCCGTCGAAGCGCCCGCCTGGATCGGCCTTGCGTATGTATCTTTGTTCAGTATGCTGATCGGCTTCGTGTTCTGGTACCGCGGGTTGGCGCTCGGCGGCATTGCCGCCGTCGGCCAGTTGCAGCTCCTCCAGCCCTTTTTCGGCCTCACCTTGGCAGCGACGCTGTTACATGAGTCCGTGACGTGGCTTATGTGTGCGATCACCGTCGCTGTTATCTTCTGTGTAGCTGGCGCGCGGAGATTCTCTTTACCGAGCCAGGTCATAGAGCAAAAGAGGTTACATCGGTCTAGCTGAGAGTGTTGCACAGATACTGACTGCTCTCCTGATATGTTCTGCTGATTAACTCAACCTTTATAGCGTCAACACCACACGCCCTCGTTTGGTAGGCCGGTCGACCAGCTCGTGCGCCCTGACAATCTCGGAGAGAGGTAGCGCTTCGGCTATCTCATACCCTCCCCATCCGGCCTCGAACGCTGCGTTCGTATCGAGCGCCGCCGCCCGCTTCGCCTCGAGCGGAAAGTCATCGCTGCCCACCAAAAAGATGCGGATGTTTTTGAACAGCAGTTCCCAGAAAGGCAAAGCTGGCGCAGGAGTATCGGTCGCATAAGCAGCGATGGAGCCGCCGAGCGCCAGCACTTCGGTGTTGACCGCTAGGTTCGTGGCGAACGCCACCTCAACGATATGGTCTACCCCACTGGGAACGAGCGTCTGGACGCGCTCAACAACGTTCCCAGCGGTTGTCAGGACCACCTCATCGGCACCCGACGCCCGGACGAGCGGTTCATCCGCGGCGCGGCGCACGGCGGCGATGACCTGGGCACCGGCACGGTGGGCGAATTGCACAGCGCTCAGACCCACAGCCCCGGCTCCACCCTGCACCAACACCGTGCGTCCCGCTACCGGTCCGGCGCACCGCCCGGTGCGCGGTGAGGGCTGGTATGCCGAGACAGGCACCCTGCTCGAAGGAAACACCAGCGGGTAGAGGCACAACCTTTTGCAGGGGCAAAATGGTGTATTCGGCTGCCGTCCCGAAGGGGCGGTAGGACTGCGCCCCGTAACACCACACGCGCCGCCCCAGCCAGTCGTCGGGCACGCCTTCGCCTAGCTGGTCGATGACGCCCGCGCCGTCGCTGTGAGGAATCACGCGAGGATACACCATGCCATAACCAAAGAAGTTATCGCGCTTTTTAGTGTCGCCAGGGTTGATGCCCGAGACGGCAACCTTGAGCCGCACCTCGCCTGCGTCCGGTGTAGGCGTGGGCATCTCACCCACTTCAAGAACGTCTCTCGCCGGACCTTGCTGTTCGTACCATGCGGCTTTCACATAGTCCTCCAATCGGTGTGCACCATTCCCCATAAACGCAGAGGAGCTATTGCGACACTCTAATATCGTTTCAAACCTACTGGACGATACTCGAGCGCTTAACGCGGCGTTCGTTGACGCGCTTAAGGGTACCCGTCACGCGTTTCAGCATATAGGGCGCTTCTTCAGCGTCTGCGAGTTCGGCGGCGAGAAGCCGCTCGCGTCGCCAAGGTCATGACGCAGCGACCTTCCCAAAAAATGCGAACCGCGTTGCTTTTGGCAATCCTACAGGTAAACGCCTCTCTGCCCACAACTTAGCGTTCGGAATAGCATTGGGCCGCATTCCGCATAAGCGCCCCCACCGTGTTCAGGGCTGAACCCGCATCAGCAAGAACAGCCTGAAGACTTAAACCCTCAAATACGCAGCAAAAGCGAAAAATCTTATCCCTCCGGTCCAGGGCAGTTGTTAGCGTGAAGGCGTTCTCGAGGAGAACTCCGGTGACTTGGGCTTTACCCTTTGCACGTCTTTTAAATCCACGACCCGCTGCGGTCGGCCTCGAGGTCGGCACGAGCAGCCTCAAGGTCGTCGAACTGCGGGGCGGCACGCCGCCGCACCTGCACGCGTTGGGAATGCGCCCGACGCCGCCCGGCCTGCTGCAAGACGATCACATCGTCGACACCGAAGGCTTGGCTCACGAACTCGGCGCGCTCTTTAAGGACGCCGGGATCAACCGCCGCTTCGTGGTCACCGCCGTCAGCAACCGCGCGTCAATCACCCGCAACATCCACATGCCCAAAATGCCCCTCAAGGAACTGCAAAGGGCCGTTCCGTGGGAGGCCGAGCGTTACATTCCCTTCCCGCTCGACGAGGTGGCGATGGACCACTACCTTCTCGACAACCCGAGCGATGTTGCCGACGGCAGCGACGTCGAGGTCGTGATCGCCGCCGCCCGCTTGGACCTGGTTACGCAGCTCTCCGAGGGGCTTAAAAAAGCCGGGCTCGAGCCGACCGTGATCGACATCAAACCGTTTGCACTGCTGCGGGCGCTTAAAGGGTCGTTACAGGGTGAGCACTTTAGCCGCACCACCTTGTTCGACAAAAAGTACACCGACGAGGGCGACATCGGCGTGGTTTTAGAGGTCGGTGCCGCAAGCAGCACGGTGACGCTCGTGCGCGGCGACCGGGTCGTCATGAACCGCAACTTGGGCGTCGCCGGAGACGACTTTACGAGCGCCTTGCAGCGCGCTTTCGGGCTCGACTTCGACGCCGCCGAAGAGGTTAAGTTGGCCTACGGCAGCGCGGTGATGCCCAGCGACGCCGACAATGCGCTTCTGACCGAGGCGCGCTTTGAACGCTTTTCACCCGTGCGCGTCCACGAGGCGCTGCGACCCGTGTTGAGCGACCTCACGACCGAGGTCAGGCGGAGCCTCGAGTTTTTCCGGGTACAGTCTGGGGACGCCAGCATCAGCCAGATGTTTTTAGCGGGCGGCGGTGCCAAGCTGCGCGGGCTTCCCGAGGCCATAAGCCGTTCGCTCAGCTTTAAGGTCAGCCTGGCCGACCCTTGGTTGACAGTGGTTCCGGGTGAGCGCTACGAAAAGAGTTACTTAGAACACCTGGCACCCGAGTTCGGCGTGCCGCTCGGGTTGGCGTTGCGGGGGGTGACGGGCCTTGATTAACGTCAACCTGCTGCCGACCACGCTGCGCCGCCGCAAACGCGTCGAGCCCTGGAAGGCTGGGGCGGTCGCCCTGCCGGTCCTTGTCTTCGGGGTGTGCGGGGCGTTGCAGTTGCGAGCGTCGGGTCACGAGGGCCGTTTAGCTACCCTTAACGGCGACTTAAGCACCGAAAAGGCGGTGCTGCAACCCTTTATCGACGAGCAAAAGGCGCTGGAGGGTGAGCGCGCCGAACTCGCCAGCATCAGGGAGGTTGCAGCCGCGGTCCGAAACGGGCGCATCCTCTGGTCGCAGCAGCTTTTCGCTATGCTCGAGACCCGTCCCCCGCCGGGGCCGCAGCTCGCCTCACGGCTGGCCTTTACGGCGCTCGAGATGCGCACCCTAGACGAGGCCACCAAGACGCAGCTGCTGAGCGACAACACCTACGAAGGCCTGGACGCGGTTGCCGAGATGAGCGTGTCAGGCCTTGCCGGAAGCCCCGAGGTCGTCGCCGACTACATCCGCGAAATCCAGAGTGCGCCCAACTTCGCCGTGGTTTTAAGCGACCTTTCCCAGGACGCCGAAACGCAGTTTTACGCCTTTAACCTGACGATTGGAGCGGCGCGCCTGGGCCCTCAACGCGGCGAGGATAGCGACGCGGTGCAGGAGATAGCACGAGTGACGGTGCCACCGGGTAGGGACGTCGGGGGGGCGCTGCCGTGAGCCGACCAGCGAGACTCGGTGCAGGCGACGCCAGCCGCCCAGGACGGGCGCGCACCCTTAAGCTGCGGGGGCGCGAGCTGGTGCTCGCTGTGTTCGCCGTCTCGGTACTCGCCGCACTGCTCTGGTACTTTTACCTCTACACCCCTACCCAGGCGCGGATTCAGACACTCACAAGCGAAAACCTACAGCTCGAGAGTGATGTCTCGCTCGGGCGCGCCGCTCGCGCCAACCTGCCCGCGCTGCGCGCCGAGGTCGCCGAACTCAAAGCGGAGCGCGACGCCTTTTTAGCGCTGCTGCCCGAACAAAACGAGGTCGCCGAACTTCTCGACCAGCTCCGGAACGCCGCCCACGACGCCCGCGTAAGCTTTACCGGCCTTCAAAACGTCGGCCCGGCCAGCGAGGTCGTACCGGGCGTCCGGCTTCTAAACTTCAGCTTGGCGACGCAGGGCAACTACACCCGCACCATCGCCTTTTTGCGGTCGCTGGAGGCGCTGCCCCGCTTTACCCGGGTCGGGCGCGTCGGCCTCAGCATCGGCACCGACGCGCAGGCCGATCCCAGCCTCGCCGCGACGTACGACTTTACGGTCTACAGCTATACAGGTGTTGACACGGTGGACCCCGCCGCCGAACCGAGCCTTGATCCAAACGCCACCGGAACCGAGACGCCGTGACGCGCGCCGCCCTCCTCTTGCTTCTCAGCGGCTTAGCCCTCGCCGCGCCCGCCGCGACCACGAGCGGGGGCGCGCTGCCCGTACTCCCTGAGGCCGAAACGCCCGCCGTCGCCCGGGGTACAGGCGTCGCCGAGCTTCCACTACTCGTAACCGAACCGCCCAAAGAGGAGCCCGAGGACATTCCCGCACCCGTGACCGGCGACGCGGAGGGCGCTCTTAACCCGTTTGCGCCCCTGATCTTGCCCGGACCCGACGAGACCGCTCAACCCGCCCCTATCCCCGCTCAGCGTCCGCTAGACGCCGCGCCCGCCCCCGAGAGCACCCCTTCCCCGGCGGCTCTCGAGCCCGCCGCCCCTCCTACCGCGCCCGCCCCGCAGGCGCGCGTCGGCGTCCCGGCCCTGCCGGGAGCGCTGAGCGCCCGAATGCAGCCAGTGCCGAGTACGGGGCTGAGTACCGGCATCTTGAAACGCGCTCTAGCTACCACGAGCCCGGAAACGGACCCCAATTCCCTTGCACAGAGGGCAGTTATCCGGGTCCCCTCGGGACTTACTCCGCTGACCTCTTCGGGGTTTGCGCGGCGCGGCGGGGGCGCGCAGGGGGCTTCTAGCACCGGGCTCACCCCTATAGGGTTGGCCGGGGACGAAAACGTCACACTCTCGGTGAGCAACCGCGTCAGCCGTTCGCTGGCCGACCTGCGCGTCCATTTCACCGCGATGACGACCGGCACCGGCATCTTTCGCGTCGGAGACAACCCCGCACCCATCCTGGTAGCGGTCGGTGAGCGCTTGCCGGGGACCGAACTGGTGCTAAGCAGGTTGACGAGCAGCGACGCCCAGTTTAGCGAGGACGACGCTCGTCACACGCTTTTGCTCAACCCCTGACCTACGCTTAAGGGGCGATGAGATGCCCCTCCCCCTACCGCTCGGCGGTCTTTCGAGCAGTCCTGTCTATGCTCATGTGTGCTCTAGCGACCGCTTGGGCGCAGCCTGAACCTCAACCGGCCACTCAAGACGCGCTACCCCCCGCGCTGGTGCAGCTCGCCCCACTGCCCGCTACCACGCGGTTCAGTAAACCGGTCGCGTTCAGCACCCGTCCGGCGGGCGAGTCGTTAGACGCGCTTATTCAGGCGCTTGCCCGCTCGGTGGGGCTGAGCGCCATCACTCAGGGGATACCGGCGGAGACGGTTGTTCGCTACAACTTAGGCGAGCCCAAACCGTTTCGAGAGGTGTGGGACATCGTACTGACGCTTAACGGGCTCGAGTACGTTTTGCGGGGCGATGACATCGTAGTGGTGGGGCCGCCTGAAGTACTTGCTGGTTTACAACCTCAGCGCAACAACAGACAACCCACAGTTGTAAGAAGTTATAGCATTCCTACTACTGATGAAACCTCTGGCAATGCTGACAGTGCCCCTAGCGGTTCTGGAAGCGACAACAGCGTAGACCAACTTGCAACTTATCTAACGAATCAGTTTCCGAGGGGCAGCGGTGTAAGCGTAACTGCTTTTGACCAACTTGGAGTTCTTTCAGTACGCGCCTCAGCTGCTCAACAAACCCGCATAGCCGAGCTGCTCCGACCCTTTAATAGAGCAGACGAAGCGAAGGTTCGCCGAACTTATGCTCTTTCTTATGCTAGAGCTGAAGAGATGGCAAATATTTTAACAGCTTCTACTTCAGCCGTTCCAGCCTCGCCAGCTACTCGGACAACCGAATCAACCAGCACGGTCACAGGCTCTACAGCCAACGACGTTACGACGTCCGCATCTACCCCTAGCACACCTGGTCAGGCCCCCGTAGCTGCGGCCTTTCCAGAAGGCGAAGAGATTTTAGCAACTCCAGATCCGCGCACCAACAGCGTCATTGTTCTAGCGCCTGAAAGAATCCAAGACGAGGTTGTAAGAATTATTGCGGAGCTAGATCAACCCGAGCGCGAGGTAAACGTACAGGTGCGTATACAAGAAGTGACTTCAGATGTGACGGAGCGCTTGGGCATTGACATAACCTCGGCAGTAGGCAATTTTTCTACAAGTCTCTTTTCAGGAGACGAAACAAGCGGCTTAAGTTTCATCTTCGACGCACAAAGGGCAGTTTCAGGCTTTAACCTGGGCGCCGTTCTCGACGCTTTTGAACGACAGGGGCTGTCACGCAGAGTTGATGACAGTAACATCACAGTGCTTAACAACGGCGAAGCAAGCCTTCAAGCTGGCGGAACCATTTATATAAGCATCCCTGGTGGAGAACAAAACATTGAACGCACCATTCCGTACGGTGTTCAAATTGACCTTACTCCTCAAATTGCCGCCAA
The DNA here is from genome assembly GCA_902806425.1 of uncultured Truepera sp. GTDB lineage: Bacteria > Deinococcota > Deinococci > Deinococcales > Trueperaceae > Truepera. Next base: position 4,949 of record CADCWP010000359.1, on the reverse strand, counting down.
CAACGAAGTCCTACTGGATGTGACTGGTAGAGTAGAAGCTGTCATCTCTGAAACAGACAACCCAAACTATTTAGAGCTTTCGACCCGCAATCTTACTTCTCGGGTTTCTCTCAAGCCTGGGCAAACCGTAGTACTTGGTGGACTTCTTCAAAACGAGTCCACGGACACCACGCGCAAGGTTCCAGGATTAGGTGATGTTCCGATAGTTGGCAATCTTTTTAGTACTAATAGCGCATCCGAGTCCAGCACCGAACTGCTCGTTATCGTTACGGCCAACGTCCTCGAGTAACCCGCAAAAATCCCCCTCAGGAGCCGCGTGCTAAGCTCTCCCTATGCTTAGATTTCTCTCCGCAGGTGAGTCGCACGGCCCCGCTCTCACCGTCATGTTGGACGGCGTTCCGGCCGGGCTCTCACTCATCGCAGGCGACCACATCGACCCCTGGCTGCGTCGCCGTCAAGGGGGCTACGGGCGCGGTCGCCGTATGGTCATCGAAACGGACTGCGCGACGATTCTAGCGGGCGTCCGGGCGGGGTACACAACCGGTGCGCCGCTAAGTTTCCAGATCGAAAACCGCGACTGGCGCAACTGGACCGAGATCATGTCGCCCTTACCCGGCGGCGAACCGCGTAAAAAGGCCCTCACCGCCGCGCGCCCCGGTCACGCCGACCTCTCAGGTGGCGTCAAGTACGGCCACAAGGACCTGCGCGACGTTTTAGAACGCGCCTCGGCCCGCGAGACGGCCAGCCGTGTCGCCGCCGGAGCCGTTGCCCTCCGCATTCTCGAGGGGGTCGGCGTCACGGCCTGCGCCCGGATGGTCTCTCTGGGCGGCGTCCCCTGCGACGGCGGGATGGATTGGGACAACTTGGGAGCGCTCGACGAGAGCCCGCTGCGAACCTTCGATAAAGCCGCCGAAGCGGCCATAGTCGCCCGCATCGACGAGGCTAAAAAGGATGGGGATACGCTCGGCGGCGTGGTCGAGGCGCGCTTTCGGGGTCTGCCGGTGGGCCTGGGTAGCCATGCCCAGTGGGACCGGAAGCTCGACGGACGACTTGCCCAGGCCGCCATGAGCATCCAGGCCATCAAGGGCGTCGAGATTGGCGACGGTTGGCAAGCCGCCATGAACCCCGGCAGTCGGGTACACGACGCTATCTACCACCGCGAGGCGGGCTACTACCGCCAAACGAACCGGGCGGGCGGCCTCGAGGCGGGCATCACTACCGGCGAGGAGGTCGTCGTGCGCGCCGCCATGAAGCCCATCGCCACGCTTATGACCCCGCTGCCGACAGTCGATGTGACCACGCACGAGGCCGCCGACGCCGCCCGCGAACGCAGCGACACCACCGCCGTCCCGGCCGCGTCCATCGTGGTGCTCGCCATGACCGCGCTCGTCTTGGCCGACGCGGTGATGGAAAAGTTCGGAGCCGACACCATGCGCGAAATCGTTGAGCGCGCCGAGGCGCACCGCCGTTACGCCGCGGCCTTTTAGGGGCGTGACGCGTGAACCACGGCAAACGCTACCGGCTCGAGCGCCCCGTTACCTGGGTGGCCTTGGCAGGGTTTATGGGTACCGGTAAAAGCCGCATCGGTTGGGAACTCTCGCGTAGGCTCGGGCTGAACTTTATCGACACCGACCGGGTCATCGAACGGGTGTCGTGCTTAAACATCCCTGAGCTGTTCGAGCTTTACGGTGAGTCGGTTTTTAGAGAGTACGAGAGCGAGGTGGTGCGGCGCTGTCTGCGCCTCGACGACGTGGTGGTCTCGACAGGTGGCGGTACCGTGATGCGCGCCGAAAACCGCGACATGCTCCTGGGCCGGGGTCCGGTCATCGTGCTGACGGCGAGCCCGGAGACGATCTATAAACGTACGCGGCGACACAAACGACCCCTTTTGGAAATAGGCAACCCCGAAGGGCGTATCCGTGAGCTGATGGACGCTCGCCAGGGTGCTTACGACGCGGCGGCGAGCCTCAAGGTCTCGACCGACGGGCGCTTCTCGGCGGACGTGGTTGAGGAGATCGTCGACCGGCTCTGGGAGTGGCGTGAGGTCGCCGAAGGGATGCGGGCGTGAAGCTCAGCGTAGCGCTGACGCCCCCCTACCCGGTCGTCGTGGAGGCGGGGCTGCTGGCGCGGGCCGGTGACTACATCCGCGCGCCCAAGGTCGCCCTCATCAGTGATGAGGGCGTCGCGCCGCTCTACGCGGAAACGGTGCGGAGGAGCCTCGAGGCCGCGGGCAGCCGAGTATGCACCTACACTGTCCCCAAAGGCGAAGACAGCAAATCGCTGACGACGCTGGAAATGTTGCTACGAAAGCTGGCACAAGACGGCTTTAATCGTCGGGATGCGGTAGTAGCGCTCGGGGGCGGAATTGTAAGTGACCTCGCCGGGTTCGTGGCGGCGTCGTACATGCGCGGGATAGATTTTTACACCCTTTCCACCACACTTTTAGGCATGGTCGACGCGGCGGTCGGCGGCAAGACGGGCGTCAACCTGCCCGAAGGCAAAAACTTGGCTGGGGCGTTTTGGCAACCCAAAGGGGTGCTGATGGACGTGTCGGTGCTCGCCACACTTCCCGAACGCGAATTTCGCGGCGGCGCGGTCGAACTGTTTAAACACGGGTTGCTCGCCGACCCCGACCTCTTAGACGACGTGGCGCGGCCCGAGTTTCGCCGGGACGGTCCCGCTAGTTTTTTGGAAGGGACCGTCGCCCGCTCCGTACAGGTAAAAGCCGACATCGTCGCCGAAGATGAGCGCGAAGGCGGGCGGCGCGCCTATCTCAACTTAGGCCATACCTTGGCGCACGCGCTCGAGGCCCATTCCGAGCACGCCCTCTCGCACGGGGACGCCGTAGCGTACGGCTTGCTGTTCGCGGCTCGGCTCGCTGCCGCGCGCGGTTACGCCGACGAGACCAAACGGGTAGAGAGGTTCGCCCGCTGGGTCGCCCCGACCCCGCTACCGGTTGGTCCGCTGGACCCCCTTCTACCCTTTATCGCCCGCGACAAAAAGCACCTGGGCCGTCAGCGCTGGGTGCTCTTGGAGCAGATCGGCAGGCCCCGCATCGCCGACGACGTGACCGAGGCCGAGTTGCGGGGAGCCTGGGCGTATCTACAGGAGGCTGTGCGTGATGGTGTAGATAAAGATACTGGGCGAGAAACGCTGTGATTTTAGTTCTCAACGGCCCCAACCTGAACCTGCTCGGGCAGCGGGAGCCGGAGGTGTACGGGACGCAGACGCTTTCAGACCTCGAGGCCCGCTGCCACGGTTGGGGCGAAGAGGTCGGCGTTAGGGTCGTCTGCCGCCAGAGCAACCACGAAGGCGTGCTGATCGACCTGCTGCACGCCGCGGCGGGCGAGGGTGTGCGGGGCGTGGTCCTCAACCCCGGCGGCCTGACGCACACGTCGGTCGCGCTCCGCGACGCCGTTGCCGGGACCGCGCCCCCCACCGTCGAGGTACATGTGACCAACATCTACGCCCGCGAGCCGTTTCGCCACCACTCGTACCTGTCGGCGGTGTGTCTTGGAACCGTTGCAGGTCTGGGCCTGAACGGGTACGGTGCGGCCATTCGTTTTCTGGCGGAGCGGTTGGAGAGCAAAGGCCGCGGGTAGCTTATGGATGCCTCTAGACAGAGGCCACAAGCCCTATGGTATGCTGTTCTCAGCCACACCCGCATAGACCATAGCCGAAACAGCTTACGGTTCCTTAACCAAACATACGGTTTGTCAAACTAAAATACTCCTGCCGGGGAAGTAGGTGACGTGACGAATGACACAGCTCGAAGCGCGCAGACACCCTCCCCGGACACCTGCACCGAGCCGTCTGGAGCGCATTTTCGACGCGCCCCTGGTGGCGTGGCAGCGCCTCGAGACCGAACCCTTAGACGCCGCCTACTACGTCCTACTCGCAGGCGGTACCGAACAGGTTTTGTGGATCAATCAGCGCGCGGTTCACGAGCCTAAAATAGCCCGCTATGTTACGGCCATACGGCTCCTGCCGGGGTTTACCACGCCGCTGGTGCGCGCCGACACGACGCTCCTACGGCTCGAGTACCCATACCTGATCACCGGCTACTTGCCGACCCCGACCCTGCGCGACGTGTGGCCCCATCTCGGGGCTCACACCGCGAAACAGGCGGCGGCGGCGTGGGGAGCGGCGGTACGCCTTTTGCACCACATCCGCTTCGACCTAGCCGGTGACCTGGCCTATCCCGAGACCGAGGGCACACGCCTCGAGGACGACCTCGAGGCGCGCTGGCGGGTTCCGCTGCGGCTGGCGGTAAAAGACTACATGGTGGACACGCCCAAACTGGTCGCCGCGCTCAAGCGGGGTCTGGCGCTCGTACAGGGTGCGCCCATCAGCCTCTGTCACGGGCATCCCGGTACGAGGTCGTTTCTCTACGACGGGCGGCGAGGCGTGGTGACGGCGGCGCTCAACTTCGGTGACGCCCTCCGCAGCGACCCCATGGGCGACCTTGCGGCCATCGTTGCGGAGCTTGACGAGCTGGGCTGTGAAGACGCGTTTTTGGGTGGCTACGGCGCGCTCTCAAAGTGGGAGAAAGAGCGGCTGGCGTTTTACCGGCTGCATCACGAACTCCTAAAGTACGCGCTCGCGCTTACCCTACTCCCCAATCAGCTGGCGCTCTGCCGCCTGCGCTTGACGGCTACCTTAGCGAGCTTCTAGCTAGGTGGGCTCAACCTCTTAAAAAGTCCGTCGGTGCGTCCCCCAAAGGGGGCAGGTCGGCGAGAGATTTTAGTCCGAACTCTAAGAGAAAGCGCGCCGTCGTCCCGTACAAGAGCGGCCTGCCGATCACCTCTTTGCGCCCGATAACCTTGACGAGTTCACGCTCTTGAAGCGTTTCTAACGTCGAAGCGCACGAGCTGCCCCGCGCCGCCTCCAACTCGCCGCGCGTGATGGGCTGCTGATAGGCGACCAGAGCCAGAGTCTCTAAGGCCGCA
>CADCWP010000358.1 GCA_902806425.1 uncultured Truepera sp. | reverse complement strand
GGGGTTAGACGCCCGTGACCCGGCTACCACCTCCTACTTCTGGATCAACTTCGGACCGGGGCAGACCTTGAACCTGACGCTAGCCCCGGAGCGCACGCCTAACGCGCTCGGTTTGGGCGCCGACCTCTATACCACGGCGCACTTGGCGTTCTCTGCTCCGGAGACCTTTTTAGAGGTGCTCGAGGGGCGGCTGACGGCGTACGGAGTCGCGTTTCACCGTTCCTCAACGGGCGTGTACTTCAGCGACCCTGATAGCAACTTTCTGGAAGTCACCTGTTGGCGCGAGAAGGGCCTTAAAGACGCCGGGGCCGAGCATTGGTAAAGGGCAGCCTTACGTCATCGCCGAAGTTTTATGTCTGAGAAGCCTGTGTACTGATACGGATGAAAGACGCTGCGCCTACTTGGGGCTGCCGAGCTTGAAGCTGTATCTGCCTGTAGACAGCCGCCGGTTCGTGCAGGGCTACTACATAAAACGGGCTGGGAGGAGCGGGCGTTCGATGAAGGGGAACTTGTTCTCGTCCCTGCGCCGAGGTAGAGCTGACAGCCCCCGACATCTGTGTTCAGACGCCGCACCTATAACCGCTTGGGAAGTGAGGCCCGATGCTCAGCTGTACTCACCTTGTTCTATACGTCAGAGACGTCTCCGTCACCCACGACTTCTACGTTCGGTACCTCCGCTGTCTAGAAAGGCGCTACGCACCTGAAGAAGATTTTTTGAGCGTGGCGGTAGGTGACTTCATCCTCAACTTCTACGGCTCGAAGCTTTATGAGCCGCTCGAGAAGGGCTACAGTCAAGGCGTCGCCCATGTGGGCCTCGAGCTTCCCACCCGGCGTGACGTTCATCTTTTCTTCAAGCGTTTAGGAGACCGTCAGCCCTTCGGTAGCGGGCGGCGACCCCTGCGGAGCGTCGCGGACCTCGCGGCGTCTCAGAGACCTGGCCCCTACCGCTTCTACGTGAAAGACCCTGACGGATACACCTTGGAGCTTCACTCCTGGGAAGGTGGACGACGCCTAGCTGAAGCTGTTAGATGAAATTGTAGAAACGGCTAGGCCGAGCAGTCTCAGCATGGGGGTCGCCGCTGCGCACCCGCTCGGGCAACTCGGGACACCCGAGGACGTGGCTTTGGCAACGCTTTTTCTGGCCTCGAGCAGCGCCTCCTGGGTTACCGGCGTCAGGCTCGATGTGGCCGGAGGTCGGGTGATGGTGTAGGGCGTCTCAGCCCTTAGACCGAGGTTGCGCCCGTCACCTTGCATTAGGGTAAGCAGATGAAAAGCTTGGCGATGAGGAGACCCTATGCCGACCGCCCCTGAAATTTTTGCCGTTGCCGAAGCCTGGCAAGCCGCCGCCAACGCACAGGATAGAGTGAGGCTGCTCGAGCTGTCCGAGCCTGAGATCGAGATCGTCGGCCCGCGCGGCGTAGCACGCGGTCACGAGGTCTTAGGGGCTTGGCTGGAACGCGCCGGACTCACCACCCGGACAAAACGTGCCTTTGTGCGGGGCGGTACCGTCGTCTTGGCGCAGCACGGCGTCTGGCACTCGGTAGACACGGGTGACCTTCAGGGAGAGGCCGACCTCGCCACGAGCTTTCGTGTGGTGGGCGGGCGTATCGCACATATTTCACGCCATGAAAAGCTCGAAGACGCCTTTGGGCAAACCCAGCTGAGCGAATCGGATGTGTATGACGTCCCTAGCGGTCTCGGAGCGGCATGATAAAGGCAAAGGTGGGTGTGGGCCGCTCCATCGGCTCGACCGCAAACCCCAGCGACAGCTTGAGCTGATGGTTGTCGCCGTGGTCAACCTCACTTACGGAGCGAACCTGATAACACCCGAGTTCTCTCGCCCGCTCAATCGTCCTCTCTTGCAGCGCGCGTCCGACGCCCTGCCGCCGAAAGGGTTTGGGGACGCCGAACGCTAACACCTTGGCTTCGGTCAGCGTCTCGCCGCTCAGCTGGAGTTTGGGGGCCTTGCGGTCATGTGGCCCGATCTCCCAGTGGACGAACATAAGGAACCCGACCAGCTTGTCGGCTCTCTGCGCTACTAGAAAGTGGCGTGAAAACCGGGCGAAGTACGGGTCAAGGGCCCAGTCCGTTTGACCTTCTTTGCCGATGAGTTCGACCAGTTTTTCCCAGCGTGGATGCTCCGGCGTCCAGCTTTCGATCACCAGTGGAGGTCTGTTCATGGTCCCTAAGTATAGGGGCGGCGGGTCAGGGATTTAAGATGTCCGGTATGACGGAGCGCGCCGCTACCCCGAGCCTCGAGCGCCGCCTCGAAGAGCTTTCGACGCTGAACGCCATCGGCGACATTTTAAACCGTGAGGTGGACTTCGGCGAGGCGCTACATATCGCGCTTGAGGAGCTGGTCGAGCTGCTGGCGCTCAGCGCGGGCTGGGTGTTTGTGACGCAGGTCGTGAAGGGTGACCTGCACCAGGGTGATTTCGCGGTGGCCGCCACGACGGGTTTGCCCCCGGCTCTAGGTGAGCAGGACAACCGTCCGCTCTGTACCGGCGGCTGCGACTGTCAGTGGCTGCTGCGTCAGGGACGTTTGGACACAGGCGTGAACATCGTGCGGTGCAGCCGTTTGGAGGCCGCCTCGGGCGACAAGGCGGGGCTCGAGCTGCACGCCAGTGTCCCGCTCTTGGGCCGTGCGGGGCCGGTCGGCATCCTCAACCTGGCCGCGGCCGGCCCGGAGCCCTTCGGCGCTGACACGCTCACCTTTTTAACCGCGGTTGGGCGGCAGCTCGGCACCGCTTTCGAGCGTGCGGCGCTGCTCGCGGCACGCACCGAGGCGGCGCGGCACCTGGCGGCCTTGGAGGAGCGGGGGCGGCTCGCCGCCGAGATGCACGATTCGGTGTCGCAGCTGCTTTTCGCCGCCGAACTGGCGCTGCAAACGGGCGCGTCGGCGCGGGCCGGAGAGTTGGTCGCGGGCGCACAGGGCGAACTTCGCGCGCTGGTCGAGGTGCTGCGTCCGGCGGACCTCTCAGACGGGCTTAAGAGTGCGCTCACCCGGCTTGCCGAGCGCACCGCCGGGGCGATTACCGTGCAACTCGAGGCCGACCCGCCCGAGCTGAGCCCCCTACACGCGGAGACGCTCTACCGCGCCGCCCAAGAGGGCGTTCATAACGTCCTTAAGCACGCGCGCGCGGGGAGGCTCTGGCTCCGCTGCGCGCGCACGCCTGCGGGCGTCAAGCTCACGCTTGAGGACGACGGTATAGGACTGCCCAAACCCCTCACCGAAGGTTTCGGGCTCAGAAGCTTGCGCGCCCGCGCCGAAAAGCTCGGCGGCACCCTGCGCCTGAGCACACGCGAACCGCGCGGCACTCGGCTCGAGCTGGAGCTGCCCCTTGGCTGACCCCAGCGCTGCTGAGCCCGCCCGAATTTTACTCGTTGACGACCACCCCATCGTGCGCGAGGGGTTGCGGGCGTATCTGGCGCTTCAGCCGGGGCTCGTGGTCGTCGCGGAAGCGGCGGGCGTTTCCGAAGCGCTCGCGCGTATCGAGGAGGCAAAGCCCGACTTGGTGCTCCTCGACGTCAAACTCGAGGGCGAAAACGGTCTCTCGCTGCTGTCCAGACTGCGCGACACTGAGGGCGCGCCTAAAGTCCTGTTGCTGACGAGCTTTTTAGACGAGGACTACCTGCGTGAAGCGCTCCGGCTGGGGGCCGCCGGGTATCTGCTCAAACGGGCAGGGCAGGGGACGCTTCTCGACGGCGTCCGGGCGGCGCTGCGCGGTGAACGCCCCCTCGACCCGGCGGCGGCGGCGCTGCTCCCGACACTCGGCGACGATCCCCTAAAACGTCTGACGCCACGCGAACTCGAGGTGCTCGGGCTACTCGCCGAAGGGATGACGAACAAAGCGCTCGCCAAACGCTTAGGCGTCGGCGAAAAAACGGTCAAGACGCATGTGAGCAGCCTTTTAGCCAAATTGGAGCTTAAAGATCGGACGCAGGCGGCGCTCTACGCGCAGACGCGGCAGAAGGGCTAATCTAAGGCGTTTTTAGGTGTCCGACGGAACCTGAAAAGATGAGGATGTTGCGCGGCGCTGACGTTTTGCAGCTGCCTAAAGATCAGGCTGTTTTGACTACCGAGTATGGAAGCAAGGTCCTCGTGCGGGTTCACACAGCCAAGTAACTCTCGCCCTGGGGGCGCGTTTTCGGCGTGCGCGTACGGTATTCGTGAGACGCTCCCTGAAAAGCTTGTCACGGTGGGGAACAGCAGAGGGCGGCTTAAGGCTACGAATCGCGCAGGTCGAACCACACGATCACTGTGTCCTCGGCCTCCTCTCCACCGACCGCCGCGTACATACGGCGAGCCGCCATGTTGGTTCGCTCGGTACCCAGCCAAGCTTCGGTGCACCCCAGCGTCCTGCCATGAGTAAAAAGCGCCTTTAGCAACCCCCGACCGATGCCCTAGTCCCTATGGGTGGGCGCTACGCCCACCTCGTTGACATACAGCTCGGGCGGCTTGTCCGGGTGAACGTAGTGCAGCGCCGAGGCCATGCCCACGACCTGTCCATCATCGAGCGCGACCGCCAGGTGATGGCGTACATCGTTCAGGAACTCTCCTGTCCAGCGGGCGTCAACCGCACCGTCGAAAACATCCGGCGCGACCCGGTCGAGCACGGGGGCGTCTTCAGGCCCGAGTAGGCGGATGGTAATGGCTGGTGTCATAGCCTCACGTCAGATAACGATATTACGCCGCTCCAGGGGTGAACCGCTTTACTCTAACCAACCATGATTTCAGTCGTAGGTTAAACCGTAGTGGGTTAAACCCGACTCTCCGCCCGCCACGCCCCCAGCAGCGCCGCCTCACGTTCCGCCGTCAAGCCCGCTTTAAGCGGTTCGTCACCCTGCCGGGTCTGGTCCCAGGCAAAGGTGTCGCGGAGGGTCTCAGTAAGCGGCCTGAACGTCAAACCGCTTTTCAAGGCTTTGCCGGTATCGAGTTCGTAAAACCTTTCCCACCCCGGCATCGCTTCGACCGGGTGCCACGGCATCAGGTCACCGGCCTCCACACTACGCTCTATCAAAAAGGCGTCGTCAACCCACATCAGCTCAGCTTCGGGGTTGAGGGCGCGGCGACTGGTCTCGAGAAACGCTCCAAAACTCAGCGCGTAGTCCGGGCCGGTAGCGTTAAAGGTGCCTGTCATTCCGGCCACGGTGGCCTTTAGTGTCCACGCCGCTAGGTCGCGCGCGTCGATAAATTGCACCCGCCGTTCGGGTTTACCCGGTGCTAGAACTTCTGTGCCTAAACCCTTACCTGCAAGTCCTACCCGCCGCACCCAGTAGGTGAAGCGGTCCGTGTAGTCGTAGGGACCGACGACCAGACCGGGGCGCACCACGAGCGCACGTCCCGGAAACGCCTCTTTGACGGCCTCCTCACACCGCGCTTTAAGCGGGCCGTACAGCCGTCCGTAAGACGCCCCTGTAGATTCGGAACGCGAAGTCGTTTCGACGTCAGCGACCTCCTCGTCCGTCACGGTGCTGACCGGCGCGTCTTCATCCATCCCCGACTGAGCGAAGTCTCGGTAGACCGACACGGTTGAGACGAAGGTGTAGTAGCTGACGGCGTTTTGGAGCAGTTCAGCGGTACGCCGCGCTGCCCCCGGCGTGTAGGCGCTGGTGTCGATCACGGCGTCCCACGTTCTGCCCTTCAGCGCGCTCAGGTCGCCGTGTCGGTCGCCTACGAGCGTCTCAACTTCCGAGAACCTCACCCCGCCCCGGTTGCGGTTAAACAGCGTGACCTCAAAGCCCGCCTCTAGCGCCGCCACGGTGAGGTGCCTGCCGATAAACCGCGTACCGCCTAAAATAAGAAGGTTCATGGGGTCAGTGTGACACGAAGCTGGGTTCAAAAAAGTCTGCGTTTGGATGACCCAACGCCACGAAAAGACGCGACCCGGAGGCCGCGCCCTATCGCTATGGGTCTTTTGGCTCTACTTAAGAAACCTGCGGAGAAGGCGCTCGAGGGTGCCGCCACTGCTACGTCGGTAGCCGGAGTTGGTGCCACCGTAACCGGAGTACCCGCTCCCCTTACCCCTATACGAGCGGTAGACGTTATAGCCCTGCTTGCCCAACCTAAAAAGTCTGCTGAGTTTCATGTCTCACTCTAATCGGGCCACCTCAATGTCACCGTAAGCTACACTTCAAGCGGGAACGCCTCGCAGCGCCCCCGCCACGAGTTCAAATGAGCGCAGGCGGTCGCTGTGAGCGTACATCATCGTCGTGACCATCAGCTCATCGGCTTGCGTTTTGGCGATGAGTTCGCCTAGGCGCGAGCGCACCGTGTCGGGGCTCCCGACGATCTGCATAGCGCGGATTGCCTCCAGAGCGGCCCTTTCGTCCGGCGTGTAGGGGTAGTCGCGGGCCTCTTCGGGTGATGGTAGCTGAATGGGCTCGCCGCTGCGGAGCTTGAGGAAGGTGAGCTGCATCGGGCCCGCCAAGAAGTGAGCGTCGTCGTCTGTCGGCGCGCAAAATACGGAAACGGTGACGATGGCGTGCGGCTTCTCAACATCGCCGGGGACGAAGCCCTCACGGTAGGCGCGCAGCGCGGGCAGAAGCGCGTGCGGACTGAAGTGATACGCAAAGGCGAAACCGAGGCCGAGCTGTCCGGCCAAGCGGGCGCTGTAGTCCGAAGAGCCCAATAGATACACCGGCGGCAAGGGCACGTCGGTCGGCACGGCTTGAACGGCCTGGAAGGGATGATGTGCCGGAAAGTCGCCGCTCCCAAAAGCGAATAACTCGCTGAGCTGCGCGTCGAAATCGTCGGCGTGTAGGGCCTCGCGGCTTCGGCGCAGCGCCAGCGCGGTTAAACCGTCCGTACCGGGCGCGCGGCCGATTCCCAAATCGATGCGCCCAGGATAAAGGGCTTCCAGAGTCTTAAACGTCTCCGCGACGTGCAGCGGGGCGTGGTTCGGGAGCATCACCCCACCCGAGCCGACGCGCAGGGTTTTAGTAACGGCGGCAACCTGCCCGATCAAGATTTCGGGGACGGCGGCGGCGATGCCGGGCATGTTGTGGTGCTCGGCGAGCCAGAAACGCCTGTAGCCGAGCCGCTCGGCATGTTTTGCCAGGTCCAGCGTGTTGTGTAAAGCTTGACCGCTCGTCATTCCCGACACGACAGGGGAGAGCTCGAGCACCGACAGCGGGATGTCTACAGGTGAGACGTTTAGGGCGCGGGTCATGCACCACTCTAGGCTCGTCGGGTACGCTCACTAGGTTTTCTGTACTACCGTTATGGATAGTAAGATGCTGGGTTGCCCTGGCTGGGTACAAAGAACGTAAGCGCAAAAACGGAGGAGACCACCCGTGTACACCGTAATCTACCTGTTTCGTGTAACACGCCCAAACGTGGACGCCTTTTCCCGTGTTCAACGGGAAGCGGGAGAGATCTATAAGCGTTATGGTGCCCTGGATGATGAGACGCTAGCGCCTTTTAACCTCGAGGCAAACTACGGCTGTTCGGGGTTTCAAGCGTCGTCGAGCTGAGGGGGGATGAAGAACTGTGGGTCGGTCTCAGCCGTTTTCGAGACCGCGACCATCACGATGAGGTGATGGCAAAGGTGGACGCTGACCCGCAGATAAACGACCTCTATGCAGAGATGCTTGCCTTGCTGGATATGAGCCGTGTCGTGCGCGGGGAATTTGAGCGGGCCGTATAAAAGCTCGCGTGAGCGCCCTCGGAGGTAGTTGTCATCGGCAAGCTTTATCCTTAGAGAAAGATGTTCAAGACTTTTACTCCTGCTCAGTGTGCTGAACCTTTATGAACTTGTTTTGAGCCTCACCCTCGCACCCGAACCGAGGGTAGATAGGTGACACTATGAAGAAGCGTAGCTACCTCGAGCAGACTTGGCGGGAACCTCGCCAGCGTTTTCGCGCCTCGGTTATTCAGGGTATCGGTGCGTTTGCCGGAGCTGAAATTTCCGCAGGAGAGGTTGTCGAGATCGTTGGAGGCGTCGTGATGAGCAGCGCTGAGCTGCACCTTTTTGGCCTCGAGCATGGCGGTTACAACGCGGTTCAGATAACTGAAGAAAGCCACCTCGTGGAGTTGCCGGAGATTAGGGCCGAACGTGAAGGGGGGTCACTCAACCATAGCTGTGACAGCAACTTATGGCTTGCCGATGAAGCCACGTTGGTCGCGCGTCGCCCCATCGCAGTAAATGAAGAGTTAACGGTGGATTATGCACTCTTTACATCCGACCCTAACTGGTCTCTCGAGCCTTGCCGTTGCAGCGCGGCTCTTTGCAGGCACATTGTTACGGGTGACGATTGGCGGCTCGAAGGGTTGCAGGAGCGCTACTTTCCGCACTTTTCGCCGTTTCTCAATACCCGCATTGCGGCGCTGCGGCGGTCACACGGCGAGTAACAAAGATCGAATTGGCTTTAACCGTCGTGACTCGAGGCCTAGCGGGTTTCACCAGCCTACAGTCGTACCCGGCTCCGACGGTATGCTCGCCTCATGCCTTGGCAGCGCACCTTATACATCATGGTCTTCGCGCAGCTGATGTCGTCGGTCGGGTTTTCGATCATGTTCCCTTTTTTGCCCCGCTACGTAGCGTTTTTGGGTTCGTCCACCGGAACGAGCCTGGAGCTGCTGGCGGCGCTTGTCTTCTCCGCGCAGGCACTGACCATGACCCTGGCGTCACCTGTGTGGGGCGCAGTGTCGGACAGGTACGGGCGCAAACCGATGGTTGAGCGGGCAGCGTACAGCGGCGCGGTGACGCTTTTACTGATGGCGTTTGTTCCAAACGCCGAGATGCTGGTCTTGCTCCGGGCGCTGCAAGGGTTTCTGACCGGTACGGTTTCGGCGGGCAACGCGCTGGTCGCCGCTTCAGCCCCGCGCAACCGGGTCGGCTACGCGATGGGGCTTTTGCAACTCGGCCTCGGCAGCGGCGTCGCTATCGGCCCCTTTATCGGCGGTCTCCTAGCCGACGCCTTCGGCTACCGAGCGGCGTTTATGGTAACGGCTGCGCTGCTCACGCTCTCCGGCTTACTGGTGACGTTCGGGGTCAAGGAGACGTTTGTGCGGCCTGTTCGCAAACCTGCGGCCGAGTCCGGCGCGCCGCGCGCGGGGATGCTGGCGAGCTGGAAGCGCATCCTCCGCACGCCGCAGGTCGGGACGCTCTACAGCTTGAGTTTTCTCAATTGGCTGGGCCGCAACCTGCTGACGCCGACCTTGCCGCTCTTTATCGCCACGCTGCCCCTGGCGGCGGCGGGCGTCAATACCACCATCGGCCTTATCGTCGGGATTGCCGCTGCGACCGGGACGGTCAGCGCCATCTATCTCGGGCGGCTCGGCGACCGCATCGGGCACCGGCCCATCCTGATCGTCTGCGCGGCGGCGGCGGCGCTTTTATACCTGCCGCAGAGTTTTGTCACCGCAGTCTGGCAGCTGCTCGTCTTGCAGGCGCTTACAGGCGTCGCGGTGGGCGGCCTGACGCCTTCGGTGGCGGCGCTGCTGTCGCGCTACACGCAGCCGGGGCAGGAGGGGTCGGTATACGGGTTGGATAACGCCATCGTCTCGGCGTCGCGGACGGTCGCGCCGCTTCTCGGCGCGGCGGTGGTGGTGCTGATGCAGACGCTTGGTTTCACAGCGCTCGAGTACCGCGTGGTCTTCGTCCTGACCGGGGGATTTTTCGTGCTGTCGGCGCTTATTGCGGTGTTTAGGTTGCGCCCTGTAGCGTCGCCTCGAGGATCGCCGCCGCCGAAGGCGTCACCACCGGAGCCGTCTGGGGATCGTAGGCGAGGTTAGGCGCGAGCCAGCGTTCGGCTTCAACCAAACTCATACCCTTGCGCGCCGCGTAGTCTTCTACTTGATCTCTGTTCAACTTGCCGACGCCAAAGTAACGCGACTCCGGATGGGCAAAGTAAAGGCCCGATACCGCTGCGCCGGGGTGCATGGCGTAGCTTTCGGTGAGGGTGATTCCCGCGGTTCGTTCGGCGTCTAAAAGCTCGAAAAGCGTGCGTTTTTCGGTGTGGTCGGGGGCCGCTGGGTAACCCGGCGCGGGCCGGATGCCCCGGTAGCGTTCGCGGATCAGGTCGTCGCTGCTCAGCGCCTCGTCCGGCGCGTAACCCCAGAACGCTTTGCGGACCCGTTCGTGCAGCCGTTCGGCGAACGCTTCGGCTAAGCGGTCGGCCAGCGCTTGCACCAAAATCGCGTTGTAGTCGTCGTGCGCGGTTCTAAATTCTTGGGCGAAGGCGTCCGCGCCGTGAATCCCGACCGCAAAGCCGCCGACGTAATCGCTTACCCCCGACCCTTTCGGGGCGACAAAGTCAGCCAACGCGTAGTTGGGCTGCCCCGCGCGTTTGGCGCTCTGCTGGCGCAGCGTGTGCAGCCGCGTCCTGACGATCTCCCTCGAGTCGTCGGTATACACCTCGAGGTCGTCGCCTGCGCGCGCCGCTGGAAAAAAGCCGAACGTTCCCCTGGCGCGAAACCGCTTTTCGGCCACAATCTGCCCCAACAGTCCCTGCGCGTCCTCGAAGAGCTTAGACGCAACGTCGCCTACGACTTCATCTTTTAAAATGTCGGGGTAACGGCCCGACAGCTCCCAGGTCAGAAAAAACGGGCTCCAGTCGATGTGCGAGACGAGTTCGGCGAGTGGGTAGTCGTATAGCACCTTGGTTCCCAAAAAGCTCGGTTTGGTGACGCCGCCAAACTCGAGCTTGGGCGCGTTGGCGCGGGCTTCACCCAGGCTCAGGAGCTGCTTGGCGACCTGCCTACCCGCGAAGTTTTTACGCACCTCGTCGTACTGAGCGCGGGTTTCAGCTGCAAGCCCCGGCCGGTCCCGGCCACTCACCGCGCGCGCCGCCACACCCACGCTGCGCGAGGCGTCCAAAACGTGAACGCTCAACCCGCTGTACTGCGGCGCGATCTTGACCGCCGTATGCACCCGGCTCGTCGTCGCGCCACCGATGAGGAGCGGCGTGCGTGAGCCGCGGCGCTCGAGTTCACGCGCGACCCCTACCATCTCGTCTAAAGACGGCGTGATAAGGCCCGAAAGGCCGATCACATCGACGTTCTCGCGTTCAGCGGTCTCTAAAATTTTGTCCGTCGGGACCATCACGCCGAGGTCCAAAACCTCAAAGCCGTTACACGCCAACACCACCCCGACGATGTTTTTGCCGATGTCGTGAACGTCGCCCTTGACGGTTGCGAGCAAAATCTTACCGGCGCTCTGACGGGGTGCGCCCGACTTTTCGGCTGCCAGGTACGGCTCTAAGTACGCCACCGCCCGCTTCATCACACGCGCCGACTTGACCACCTGGGGCAGGAACATCTTGCCCGAGCCGAACAGGTCGCCGACGATGTTCATGCCGTCCATCAGCGGGCCTTCGATCACCGCGAGCGAGCTGGGAAGCGTCCGCCGCGCCTCCTCGGTGTCGGCCTCGATATACTCGGTGACGCCCCGGACGAGGGCGTGCTCGAGCCTCTTCTCTACCGGCTCACCCCGCCACGCCTCGTCCTTGACGTTCTTTTTGCCGCCGCCCTTGACGTTTTCGGCAAAGTTCAGCAGCCGTTCGGTGGCGTCGCTCCGACGGTTTAAGATCACGTCCTCGACGTGCTCCAGCAGGTCTTTCGGAATGTCCTCGTAGATTTCCAGCAGCGCGGGGTTGACGATGCCCATATCCATCCCGGCCTGCCGCGCGTGAAAGAGAAAAACGGCGTGCATCGCCTCGCGCACCGGGGTGTTGCCGCGAAACGAAAACGACACGTTCGACACACCGCCCGACACGAGTGCCCCCGGCAGGTTGGCTTTAATCCACCGCGTCGCGGCGAAATAATCGACGGCGTAGTTGTTGTGCTCCTCGATGCCGGTTGCGACCGGAAAGATGTTCGGGTCGAAGATGATGTCTTGTGGCGCGAACCCAACCTCACTCACGAGGATATCGTAGGCGCGCCCGAAGATCTCGATGCGCCGCGCGTAGGTGTCCGCCTGACCGTGTTCGTCAAACGCCATCACCACCGCCGCCGCCCCGTACCGCCGGACGAGCCGTGCGTGCCGCCTAAAGGTTTCCTCGCCCTCTTTCATCGAGATCGAGTTGACGATAGCCTTGCCCTGCACCCGTTTAAGGCTGCTTTCCAGCACCGTAAATTTCGACGAGTCGAGCATGATCGGGACGCGGGCGATATCAGGCTCGGCGGCAACCAGATTGAGAAAGGTCGTCATGGCGGTCTCGGCGTCGAGCATCGCCTCGTCCATGTTGATGTCGACGATCTGTGCGCCCTCTTCGACCTGCTCGCGGGCGACGCTCAGTGCCTCATCAAATTTTTCTTCTTTGATAAGTCGCAAAAACTTCTTCGAGCCGGTGACGTTGGTGCGCTCGCCGACGTTGACGAAGTTCGTCTCGGGCCGGATGACGAGGGGCTCGAGTCCCGAAAACCGCGGGTAGGGCGGCACTTCAGGCGGCACGCGCGGCGGAACCTTCGCGGCAGCCTCGGCAAACACCTTGATGTGCTCCGGGGTCGTGCCGCAACAGCCGCCTAAAATGTTGACCCAGCCGCCCTCCAGCCACTCCGCTATCACCGCCATCATCGACTCGGGTGATTCGTCGTACCCACCGAAGGCGTTCGGCAACCCGGCGTTCGGGTAGGCGCTCGTATAAAAATGCGTGACGCCGCTTAGTTCTTCGACGTAGGCGCGCAGTTCAGCGGGGCCGAGCGCGCAGTTGAGCCCGACCGAAAGCAGGTTCGCGTGCGAGACGGAAATCAAAAACGCGGAGAGCGTCTGCCCCGAGAGCGTCCGCCCCGAGGCGTCAGTGATGGTGCCCGAAACCATCAGCGGAACCTTGAAACCAGTTTCCTCAAACACTGCCTCGGCAGCGAACAGCGCGGCCTTACAGTTAAGCGTGTCGAACACGGTTTCGATCAGCAGCGCGTCCACGCCGCCCACTAAAAGCCCGCGAATCTGTTCACTGTACGACGTCACGAGCGCGTCGAAATCGACTGCGCGAAAGGCAGGATTGTTGACATCCGGCGACATGCTCGCGGTGCGGTTTGTCGGACCGAGCGCCCCGGCGACGAAGCGCGGTTTTTGCGGCGTCGAATAGGTGTCGGCGGCGCGGCGGGCAATCTTGGCCGCCTCCACGTTCAGCTCATAGATGGCGTCGTCTACACCGTATTCAGCCATGCCAACGGAGGTCGAACTGAAGGTGTTCGTTTCAATGATGTCGGCCCCGGCCTCCAGATATTCCCGGTGAATCTCTTCGACGATCCCCGGCTGCGTCAGCGCCAGAACGTCGTTCGCCCCTTGCAGCGGTGAGGGATGGTTTTGGAAGCGCTCGCCGCGAAACGCCTCCTCTGAGAGCCCATAGCGCTGAATCATCGTGCCCATCGCACCGTCCAAAACGAGTACGCGCTTTTTCAGGGCCTCTCTCAGCGCTTTGGCAGAGGCTTTCTCACTCACCTGATTCTGAGTCATACAGGCACCTCCGGGCGGCACGCCTGGGGTGTCAAGATGCCCTCTAAAAAGGCGCGCACATCATCTTTGATCGGCATGAAGTAGAGGTTAGTGCCGGTCTCTTTGGCAAAGGTCAGGGCTTGGGCGGCGAAGGCGCGGCTCCAAGCGAGCGTCGGTTCAAAATGGGCCGGAAAGACCGCGTGGTTGCGGTTCTGCCAATATCCGAGCGAACGTTTGCTCGTGACCGTGGTTGCGCCCCAATAGATGTTCACATCCGGCAACAGCTCACGGTAGACCTGCATGAGCCGCACGTCGAAAAAGGGTTGGGTGAAGAGTCCGCTGGCCCCGGCGTCCAATTTCTCGAAGGCATAGTCGCGTTCCCGCATTAGGGAGTGCCGGTATGGGTCCAGAGCCGCGTACACCTGCACGTGGGGCAGGGCCGCTTTGATGGCGCGAACGAGCTGCACGCTCGAGGTCGGATAGCTCGGCTGACTCATGTCGGCGGGCGCGTCGCCGCTAACGACCAAGACCTCGTGCAACTCGGCCTCATCCAAAAAGCTCAGCAGCGGGTTTAGGTCTTTGAGATTCGTGCTGACTGCCCGCAGGTGGGGAATGGCGCGGCGGATACGCTCTTGTGAAACCCGGCACGCATGGTGGCTGCGAAACGAGAACCGCGTCAGGTCGGGGATGTTGACGGTGTCGATAAAAGGAAAGTGCTCGCTCAGCGTGTCGAGTTCTCGTCTCAAGGCTTCGGCGTTACGCGCTACGAGTTCGATGGAGATGCGCGGGGTGTGGTGGTTGGACATCAACCCTCCTCTAGGGTGATCTGATAGAAGAGGGAGAACTCTTCTCATCTTTCCAAGGCGCGTCATCGTAAGTTGCGCTCGGCTGGAGGGAGCACCCGCCTAGATGAAAGCTGGTTGCTGCAACGTCGTCGGGCCAGGCCCCTCGGTTGCTCGAGATGAGGCGGCAGCTCCAGTGGGAGCGTCCGTAAGGGTCTATTGTGGCGCGCGGAGCGGGGTGGCGTCAAGGTCAGGGGTGACTTATGTTCTGACTTAGTGCCCGTCGGTGCTGAAGCGCACTCTAGCTAGATTCTCGCCGTTCCGCGGTTTGCGGAAGATGAATAGATGTTCGTGCATGATGAGGTAAAAGCCGTGAGCGCCCGCGCTGCCCCGCCAACGCCCCGCGTACTCCGTGTTGTGCTGCGTCTTGATAATCTGCTCCTTAAGAACAAAGCCATTTTTTAAGCAACGCTGCAAAAGGAAATGCGACAGTGGGACGTAATACTGTGCTCTGCGGGTATC